>JBEGTL010000044.1:0-26647 GCA_041179425.1 Pseudomonadota bacterium
ACCATCAACTGCATCTCCCCGGGTGCCATCGACACAACCATGTGGGCGGGCACCAATACCCAGAGCGTGATCGATCGTCAGCTCGTGAAGCGTATGGGCACCCCCGAAGAGATCGCTGCCTGGGTGGTCATGCTCTGTTCCGACTACTCGAGCTTCGTCACCGGCGAGGTCCTGTCCATCAACGGCGGCTGGAAGATGGCCTGGGACGTCAAACGCGGATCCAAGTAGCTACGCATGTTCGTTCACCGAGGAAAGCTCGAGCCCGCGCTGGCCGCAGCAGACTACGTAGACCCTGAGGTCTACGCGCACGAGCAGCGCGCACTGTTCTCGTCTCACTGGCACCTCGTTGGCGCACACGAAGTTCTCTGCAGGCCAGGCGGACAGGTCGCCCTCGAGCTTCAGGGTACGCCGGTGGTCGTGCGCAGCGATCAACAGGGGCTGGTCGCGTTTCGCAACGTGTGTCCGCACCGACACAGCTTGATCGTCGCGCCCGGCGAGCACGTCGCCGAAACGCTGCAGTGCCAGTATCACGGCTGGCAGTTCCGTCCCGATGGCAGTCTGCTCAAGCTTCCGGACGGCGCCTCCTTCCGTGGCCTCAAAGCGCGGGAGATCTGCCTCGAGCGCTATCGCGTCGAGCGTCTGGGTCCGCTGGTCTTCGTCAGCCTGACTGCGACGGGCCCCTCGCTGCGCGACACGTTTGGTCCCATCTACACGGAGCTCGAGCAGGCCCTCGAGGGCACGCAGCTCGCGATCGGACAGCGTAGCGGGCACGCCGCCAACTGGAAGATCCCGGTCGAGAATGCCGTCGAGAGCTACCACGTGCCGCTCGTGCATCCGAGCACCTTCCAGTCGTACTTGCCCGAGGAGCTCCACCACCACGAGCTCGAGCCGACCTATTCGCGTTATCGGCCGACCGCGCCCCCATCGTGGCGTGAGCAGCTCGCGTTCGCGGGCTTTGGGGTGATGCTCAGATCGAGCCGCGCGCGCCGCTATCAGCATATCCACGTGCTGCCCAACTACCTGATCACCTACTCCGGCATCTACGTCGAGGTCGGCGAGATTGTGCCGCTCGCGGTCGACCGCTGCCGACGCGACATGTACGGTTTCCTGCCGTCGGACGTGCGCAAGAACCCGGTCTCGATCGCGCTCGATGAGGTCCATCGCCGTCTTTTGCGACGTGGAGCCGACGCGATCTTGGCAGAAGACTCCAGTGTGTGGCCGCACGTGCAGGCAGGCTCGGGGCACAGCGTGGGGCCCGGCGTGCTCGGCGCGCGCGAAGAGCGCGTGTATCACTTTCAACGCTACGTGGCCGCGAGGCTGGGGCGAGCAGAGCGCGCGGTGCCTGTCGTTACGGCGCAGACTCGCGAGTAAGCACGACGCGGATGCCTGCCGTGGCGCGCTCGTACGACTCCGGGGTCAGCTTGCCGATCAGGACGTCGCTGCTGGGATCGGGTGGCTCGAACACGTAGCCGAGCGCGCGGTCGTAGCGGAGCGCGCGTTTGTTGGTCCTGAGCACGCGGCCGATGATGGCGCTCATGCCCAGCTGACTAAACATCCAGTCTGTACCCAGCAGAGCCGCGAGAAACGGGACGTTGCTGTTCTGGTGGGCCTTGGACCAGATCATCATGCCGCCCTCGCCCGTCATCGTGGTCCAGTCGACGTTCTTGGTGTGAGACAAGCCGATGGCTTGGCCGTCGTAGTGGATGACGCTGTAGAAGTTGTTGCGGTTGTTGATGGACGCGAACCAGCGGCGCTGCATCTCTTCGGTGATGTACTCGCGGTACACCATGTAGTCCCGGATCTCGGGGCTGTTGCGCCAGTTGCGCACCAGCTCGAGGTCGGACTCGGCGAGGCGGATCAGTGTGACGCCCCACCGCGAGTAGGGGACTCCCGGGATCGTGTAGTCGTAGTCACGCGCGGGATACGAATGGTCGTCGGCCATGGCGGCTCTCACATGAGCTCAGAACTCGGGTTCGAAGTGGACGTCGGGCACCACGAGCACCTCGGGCATCACGATCGGACCGAACTCGACCGCGGCGGCTGCCCACGACCAACCGATGCCGAAGCCGACCAAGATGAGCTTTTGTTTGTCTTTGGACAGCGTCGCACCGAGACCCGCGGAGATGGCGAGCGGGATGGATGCGACGCTGGTGTTTCCGTAGTTCTCGAGCTCCATCACCACCTTGGCGATCGGCAGCTTGGCGAGCCTGGCCACCGTCCTGAGCATGAACGAGCTGGCCTGGTGAAAGACGTACGCGTCGACGTCTTCTTCGCGCCACTCGCGCGCGGCGCGCATGGCGTTCACCAGCTTGGGCACCTCTTGAATCGCGAAGGTGAGCACCTCGGCGCCGTTCATGTAGGTGTGCTGGTCGCTGCGCATGACGCCGTCGTCACCGAGCCGCAGCTCCGTAGACGCAGGGGTCCAGGGGTGACGATAGCCGCCCGCGCGCGAGTTGAGGTGCTTGGCGCCGCGACCGTCGGTGCCCAGGATGAAGTCCATGCGCGGGGCGCCTTCTCGGACTTCGACGGCCGTGGCGGAAGCCGCGTCGCCGAACAGTGGCACCACGGCGCGGTCGTGCGGAGACGCAGCGCGAGACGCGGTATCGCCGACCAACAGCAGACCGCGCTTCATGCCGCCACCGAGCAGGCTGGCGATCATCCACAGTCCGTAGGTGTACCCCGAGCAGCCCAGGTTGACGTCGAAGGCGGCGCAGTGCGTGCCGAGGCCGAGTCGTGTCTGGATGACGCAGGCCGTGGAAGGCGCGGGGAAGTCAGGACATTGTGTGACGTAGACGAGGACGTCGATGGACATCGGATCCCAGTCGAGATCGCGCATGAGCCGAATCGCGGCCGCCTGCGCGAGGTCGGAGGCGCACAGGTGTTTGGCTATGTGACGCCGGCGGACGCCGATGTTTTTTGCGACGCGACGCATCTCGTCTTCGCCAAAGTGTTTGGCGTCTTCTTCGAGCGTGGCGATGGTCTCTGGCACGGCACTGGCGATGCCCGCAACCCGTATCCCCTCGATGCGTCGTGCAGACATGGTGTGCCTTCCTCGCAGCCGATGAGCGTATCGTTCACGTGTCTGACTCGTCAACGAATGCCGCGCGGGCGCGCTTGCGGGTGAGGGCTCGTTCGAAGGCGTACACCAGCCCGCCGACGGCCGCGTGCAGGAGCGCCAGCGCAAACGACAGCAGCGCAACGGTAACCGCGTGTGTCGGCAACACCGACGCCAGACCGTACAGCGCCGCGAACGCCAGCTCGCGCTGGCCCACGCCACCGGGCGTGAGCGGAAACGCCATGGCGAGCAACACGATGGGCTGCACACGTACGCACACCGCCAGGCTCGCGTGGACGTCGATGGGCGCGAACAAGACAGCGATCACGACGCACGAGCCGAGGTGTCCGAGCGCCGAGATGAGCACGGCGAGCAGCAAGTCGAAGCTGCGTGCGGGGGGCGCCAGCTGCGCGAGCGAGGACCCGACCAGAGGCAAACGTGCGACGTGCGGGCGCCAGTGGGGTCGACGCGCGAGCAGGCTGGGCAGGATCAAGGCAGGCAGCGAGAGGCCACAAGCGACGAGGCTGCCAACCAAGAGGGCTCGCGATGCGGTCCTGTCCAGGGAAGTCTGTGCCAGCAGGCTCGCCAAAGGCGGTAGCAGCAACAGTCCAACCAGTCCGCAGATGCGCTCGATGACCAACACCAGCCACGGAAACGGGCTCCCCGGAGGGAATGCGTCGAGCGTGCGTGCGACGCGAACGCCTTCGTCGGCGGCGGGCACGGGCACCAGACCGAGGTAGTTCGCGACCAGGTTTGCGCGATACAGCGCGCCCAAGCTCGGCAGGCGCGTGCTGTGGTACGTCGACAGTAAGATGCGCCAGCGAACGCTGACGACCAAGCTGAGCAAGACCTGAATCGCGAGGCCGAGCGCGAGTCGCGGCGCGCCGACCTGTTCCATGCCGGCCGCGATGCCTCGCAAGTCTAGCCTTTTGACCAGCCAGACCAACGGCAACAGCAACAGCAAGCCGCGCAGAATGCGCAGCACGGGCGAGTTCCACAGGCGCGAAAAACGAGACGGAGGAGGTGCGCTCGCGGCCGTCACGCGTCAGCAAAAACGGTGGATGCGCGCAGGTGCGTCGAGCCCGACCATGTGCAGCGTGCCGTCGGGGATGTGTCCACGCGCCACGCCCGAGGGACCCAGCTCGACGCTGTTTCCGATGCTGCTGCGTGGCTCGACGACCAGACCTGCTCGCAGCCAACAATGACTGCCAACCGTTACCCCTTCACCCAGGAGCGTGCCGGGGTCGACGGTGCTGAAGGCGCCAAGCCGACAGTTGCGCGCGAGCACTGCGCGCTCGAGCACGCGTGCGTGCACGCCCACGCAACAGCCCGTGGACAGGACGGCCTCGGCGGCCACACGTGCACCCTCGCCGAGCGTCACGTCGGCGGCCACGAAGGCCCGCGGATGGACCAGCGTGGGCAGCGAGATATTCCGTTCGAGCAGGGTGTCGATTGCGCGCTTGGCAAAGAAGCCCATGAAGCGCTGATCGATGGCGACCACAGCCCGCGTGATGCCGGGGCTCTCGCGCAGCGCAGCGCGAATCTCGTCCTCGAGGCCGCGCTCCGAGACGGGGAGTACGCGGCACGGCACGTCGCCGACGAACTCGTGTAGCCAGCCCGCGTCGTCCCCTCCGCCCAACAACGTCACTACGAGGATGGTGGTGGATTCAGTCATCGACGAGGTCCCTGCTCACCTGGGCGAACTGACTCAGGTCTCGCTCGTAGGCGCCGAGCTGCATGGTGGGGCTGCCTTCGACGAAACCACGCTGGACGCTCTCCATCATGCTCGCGTCCTCATCGAGGATGATGCGCGCTGCGCGCAGCATGCCGCGGAGCAGCGCGTGGCCTTGCGGCAGTGGCTCCCTGCGCCGCGACGTGAGCATGAAGTGGACGAGCTTGGTGTGGCCCACATCGATGGGATCGTATTGTTCGATGCCGAAGGTGCGACAGCCGTCGGGCGACGCAATGTGCAGGTTGGGGAACAGCAACCAGTTGTAGTAGTCCTCGGACGCCTCGGGCCAGCGCTCGAGCTGGTGCCACCAGGGCCACGAGTAGTCCTTTCTGGCGCGTCCCTCGGGCCCTCCGTAGCTAACATCGCGAAGCGTGGGCGCCTTGGCGTCGCGTGTCGTTGCGCCGAGTTGGTGCTCGAAGTCGAACAGCGGAAAGAGTGTCTGCGGGTGCACAAAGCGTGCGTGTAGCGGGTCTCGCAGGTTCTCGGCGGGCAGCTTCCAGTTGTAGCGACCGGTGTGCGAAGCCTCGATCAACTCTTTGTCGAAGTACACCGTGAGCTCTCGCAGCTGCGCGAGGAGCTCGGCGCCAAACTGCGCTTCGATGGGCAGTGGGTCGTCCGCGAAGTTGACGAACAAGAGCTCCCCGACCTGCTCGAGTGCGAACTTGCGCAGCTTGAGAGCGCAGCGCTGCGCGGGCGAGTAGCGGTAGTGCGTCTCTTCCATGGGGATCTGCGCGACGCTGCCGTCGATCGCATAACGAAAGCCGTGATAGCCGCAGACGAACCCACGCACGCCCAAACCCTCAGGCTGGACCATCGCGTTGCGGTGTGCGCACACGTTGAGGAAGCAGCCGATCTCGCCGCCGACGTTTTGTAGCGCGATGGGGCGGCCCGCGAGCGTCCGCGCGTAGTACGCGCCACTTCGCGACACCATCATCTTCAGCCCGGCGAACAACCAGACACGGCCAAAGATGCGCTGGCGCTCGCGCTCGAACAGGGCAGGCGACGTGTAGTGTTCGGTAGGCAGTGCAAACATGATTGGCCGTGCGTCTCGAGCCTTGCTGTCGCGACCCGATACGAGCCAGCGAGCTTCGACCCGAGTTCGCCATGGGAACCCGTCTGCGTGCTGGCCGTCAACAATCGATGTGGCCCCGCACGCGCGGCATAGTTCACCGAAAGGTGGCGAACACGTAGAGTTTTGCGATGGATGGCCGTGCCGGCGGGGCTCCGCGTGTCCGACTCCCGATGCTTCTGACGGGCGTCGCGTTGATCGCAGCCTTTTTTTCACTGCACCGCGGCAGCAACACGCTCCGCGTCACCTTTGTCCCGCCTTGGGACCGGAGCGCGCCGGGCGAGCTGTACTTCTGGCTGGCCTCCATCATGTTCCTTTTGCCCGGGTGCACGCTGATCGGCGCGAGCCTCGCGGGCGTGCTCGGCCCCGGCATCTCGCGTCTCTCTGCGCGCTTGCGTCGCGCCGACCCGAGCGAGCGGCTCGCCATGGTGCTGGCCCTGTCCGTGCTCACGTTCATGGTTGCGCGCATCGGCAACCAAGTCTTCCTGCACGGTCAGCCCTTCACCGACGACGAGGCTGCGGCTAGGTTTGGTGGCCAGGTCCTCGCGCGCGGGGCGCTGTGGTCGCCGCTGCCGCCGATGCGTCACGCTTTTCCGGAGCTCTTCTTGTTTCAGCGCCAGGGCGCCTGGACCAGCTTCGACTTCTTGGGCGCCCTGCTGACCTGGTCGTTGTCCGACCTCACGCGCAGCGACACGCTGGTTTTTTCGCTCGTGGCCGCGATCCCGGTGCCGGCGCTCGCCGCACTCGTGACGCGGCAGTACGGCTTACCTCGCGGGTTGGGCGCGGCCTGTCTGTTGTTGTGTTCGCCGATGGCGCTCACGCTCTCGTTCACCTCGCACACGCACGTGGTGTCGCGTGGTCTGTTGGCGCTCGGCCTCACCATCATCCTGTTCGTCGAGCACGCCTCCCTTCTGCGTAGCGCCGGAGCGGGCCTCGCACTCGGTCTCGCCTGGGCCACGCGTCCGCCCGAGATCAGCGCGCTGCTCGCGCCCCTGCTGCTCGGCTACGCGTACGACGCCCTGCGTCGGACCGACGAACGCAAACGATTGTTGGGCCTCGCGCTGGGCGCTTTGCCGCCGGTGATCGCAACATTCGCCTACAACGTTGCGATCGGCGGTTCGCTCGGCTTTCTGCGCGGGGCGCGCAACGAGATCTCGGTGCCGTACGCGTCGGCAATGCGCGGCGCACTCGAGCTCGAGTTCTGGCCGCCGCGCTTCGGTAACAACCTCTCCTACAACGCGCTGACGCTCTCGATCTGGTTTCTGGGACCGCTCGGTCTCGTGCTCTCGTACGCCGGCGCGAGCAGCTCGCGTACGCACAAGCTGCTCGGCCTAGGTGTGCTGCTCCTGCTGGCGCTCTGCCTGCTGCACGACGACCGGGGCTTACACATGGTCGGGCCCATCCACCTCTCCGAGTCCGCGGTGCCACTTGCGCTGCTCTGTGTCGCTGGACTCGCGTCGCTGTTCGATCTGCTGGAGAAGCTCGCTGTCCCGCGTGTCGTCTCTCAGTGCGGCGCGCTCGGCTACACGGTGCTTGGTTTGTTGACGTTCGGGATGTGGCATACGCGAGCGCTGGAGCAGCAAGCCATCACCACAGAGACGCTGCTAAACAAGGTGGCAGAGGTGGAGCGACAACCCGCGATCGTGCTGGCTGCGCCTTTCGGCGAGCTTCACAACGAGCAGAGCCCGCACGGCTCGACCGGCGGCTTCGTGTTCGAGTGGCCGCGTGCACGCCCCGATCTCGCCGAGGCTGTGCTGATCGTGCACGACTCCAAGGAGGCGCGTCTGGAAGTGGAACGAGCGTTCCCTCAGCGCACGCCGTACGTCTTCGATCCGCGCCACTACGGCGTGTTCCCAGTGTCCCTTGCGGAAGCGCTTCAGCTCGATGCCGAGGCCGCCGCCGCGAAGCCAGCGCCGTAGCGCGTGCTCAATGCGGGCAGGCCGGCGCGTTGTCGAGTCCGCTCGCAAGCTCGGCGAGCCACGGGTCGGCGCGACCCTCCGGGAGGGCCCGCGCCGCAGTCACCACTTGCCGTACCTCGTCTGCCCTCCCTTGGCGCAGCTTGATCTCCTGGGCGGCGAGCAGAGGCTCACGACTGGGCTGATCGCCCAGCGCACGATCGACCGCGCGTGTCGCAGCGGAGAAGTCACAGAAGACCGCGCTCAACGCCGCGTGGAGTGCCATTACGACGGGGACGTCGGCTACATGGAGAGCGGCCTCTGCAATCGAAGGACGCGCGCGGCGGTAGAGGGCCCAGTCGTGTTCGTCGCGCGGCCAACGGAAGCCGTCGCTTGCCCCACCGCGACGCAGTGGTGCCAGCGTGAGGATGCCCTCGACCCAGCCGAGGTAGCCGCTCGTGCCGGGCTCGCGCCGCAGCCGCTCGAGCTCTCGCACGAGCTCGTCGCTGCGTTCCGCGGCTGCGCTCAAGATCCAGCTCATGTCGTAGTCCGGCTGCAGCTGGTGCAGGCGTGGGTAACGCTCCGCGCCGCGCGCATCGAGCGCTCCCGTTCGCACGTAGGTCGCGTGCAGGTCTTCGATCATCACCAGAGACCAGGCGGGATCGCGCGCGACGTAGCCGCGCACTTGTTGCTCGCCGACGACCGTGTGCGAGGCGATCACCACGTCGACGTCGAGTGCGCGCGTGAGCTGCCGAAAGGCCTCGCGCTCTGCAAATGCGCGTTGGATGCCCTGGACGTAGTCGGGCCCGTAGAAAGGCACACGACCGTCGATGGCGAAACGACTCTTGGGTGCCGCAAACATGGTGAACCAAGAGTCTTGCATGGAGGCAAACACCCGCGGCGCGACGCCGTGGCGCGCGAGCAACGAGCCGGCAGCGCGCGGTGTGCCGTCGTACGAGAGTCCGGTCGAGATGCCCAGCTTCGGCGGCAGCTGGGCGGCGCCGAGAGGCACCAGCACCGCGAGCAAGACTGCGCAGGCAGGGACGAGGTAGCGCAAAAAGCGCGGAGGCAGTGTGGCCAGATACGCGGCGCCGCCCACGCCGATCAATGGCGAGGTCAGCAGCATGAACTCGCCCAGAAAGCGGATCGAACGAAAACAAGCGGCGCCCAGCACCAGCGCGACAGGCAGCATGGCGCGCAGGGCGGGCGCGCGTCGCCACGAGTGCGGCGCACACAAGGTCAGCAGAGTGCCGTGCAGCGCCGGGCCAAGCTGAAGCCACACCGGGTCGTGCTCCTGCCAGGGCAGCCACTCGCTCACCAGGCTGCGATAGCGCGCGTCTACGACGTGCTCGACGGCGTCGAGTACGATGGCGGGTCCATACGGAGAACAGCACGACGCAACGAGCTGCGCAGCGAGGGCGCAGGCCAACCAGCGACGTGCTGTCGGCGCGCTCAGCACCAGGAAGCTGAGGGTCATCAGCACGCCGAGCAGGTGGCTACCGTGCGCGTTGATCCACACCACGTGCAGCACGAACAGCGCCGCCACGAGCAGCGTTCCGCGCCGCCGCTGCGTCGGCTCCGCGGTCTGGGTGCCGAGGGAGGTCAAGAGGAGCAGGTAGGCTGCCGCGAGTGCGATGCCGAGGACGTGTGGACGATCGCTCAGGCGCGCACGGATGGCGGGGATGGTGCTGATCAACGTGAGGCAGGTCAGCGTGGCCGCTGCGGCTCCCCCTGCGCGACGCGCGGTGGTCACCAAGCACAGCGCGGCGATCGCGAGCAGGCCGCACTTGAAGAGCGTGACGGCCGGGTAGCCGAGCGTTTGGTACGCCAACCAGGTTCCGAGGTCGCTCAGCCACTCGTAGTTGTGCCAAGGGCGTGCGGAGCCCGGCAGGAGCGACCACGTGTCGAGCGCAGGCACGCGACCGAGCGACGCGATCTGACGACCCTGGGCCAGGTGTCCGAACGTGTCGGGGTTGTTGCCGCGGTACAGGCCCGCCAGCGCCAGGGCGGCGGCAGCAGCTGCACTCGCGATGATGCCGCTGCGCACGGTGCCGCTCGCGAGCCTGCTCTCCCCCTTCACGCCGCGATGGTAACGCAGCCCTCAGGTATCGAGCGAGAACGGTGTGAAGGCGGTGTCGCGATCAAAAAAGTCTTCGCCCTCGGCTCGCTTGAGCGCGCCCACGACGCGGTAGGTGATAGGCGTGGCAATCACTTCCCAACCCACCTTGATCAAGTAGTTGCCCACCATCACCGTGCCCAGCAGCTCGTTGCTCCACACCCCAAAGAAGGCCAGCGGGTAAAAGACGACCGTATCGCAGGCCTCGCCCACGATGGTGGACCCGATGGTGCGCAGCCACAGCTGCTTGCCTTGCGTGCGCACCTTGAGCTTGGCCAGCACGAACGAGTTCATGAACTCGCCGACGAAGTAGCCCGTGAGCGAAGCCATGGTGATGCGCCACGTGGAGCCAAACGCCGCTTCGATGGTCTCTTGACCTTGCCAGCCCGGGGCGGGCGGCATGTGCACCACGACGAAGCTCATGACGGAGGCAAACGCCATGGCCCCGAAACCCGCCCACACGACCTTGCGCGAGCGTGCGTAGCCGTAGACTTCGGTGAGCAGGTCGCCGGCCAGGTAGCTGAGGGGGAAGAACAGGTTGCCGGCACCGAACGTGAACGGGTGCCCGAACACCTGGACCTGCGTGACCTTGCTGACGCCGATCAGGTTGGCGCACAACAGCACGCAGACGAAGCCGGCCATGATCAGGTCGTAGTACTTGTACACGCGGGGTCCGGGCGCCTGTTGCATGGAGAGGCCCTAGCACTCCACCGGCCGGCTGATGTGTCCAATGTTTGCTGCCTGCGCCGATGATCGATGCGCCGCTGACGTCACTTCGCCCAGCGCGCGGATCGTCGCCGTCTTTGCCGCTTGCGATCTGGAAGCGCGTTCAGGTTGGTGGTAGCTTCGCGTCTATCGTGATTGGGCGGCTCACAGGCAACATCGTCGACCAGGGCGTCGACGGAGCATGCGTCATCGACGTCAACGGCGTGGGCTACGAGGTCTTCGTGCCCTTGGGCGCGCTGGGCAAGCTCGCGGGGTCTTCGTCCGAGCCGGGGCGGCCGGTCACGCTGCACGTGCACACGGTCGTGCGCGAAGATGCTTTTACGCTCTACGGCTTCGCAAGCGCCAACGATCGCGCGGCGTTCCGTGTGCTGATCGGCGTGACGGGCATCGGGCCCAAGCTCGCACTGGGCATCCTCAGCAGCATCAGCGCGGCCGACCTGGCCGACGCCATCGGGCGGGGCGACAAGGCGCGTTTTAAGGGCGTCAGCGGCGTCGGCCCCAAGCTGGTCTCGCGGCTGGTGCTCGAGCTCAAAGACAAGCTCGACTTTGCACGCGGAGCACCCAGCAGCGGGGTCGTCGCCAAGGCCAAGCCGCAGCAGGCGTTCGACGGGCAGCTGGGCACCGTGCACGCCGCACTCGTACAGATGGGGTTCCGCGCGGTCGAGGCAGAGCAGGCCGTGCTCAAGATTGGCGCCGAGGCAGATGGTAAGCAGACCGAACAGCTGCTGCGCGAGGCTCTCTCGGTGCTGGCGTGATTAGGTGATGAAGTGACGATGAGCACGCGCGACGACCTACTCGAGGCAGACGCAGGCGACGAGGACAAGCGCTTCGACGTCACGCTGCGCCCCTCGCGCTTCAACGAGTTCGTTGGCCAGGACAAGATCAAAGAAAACCTCAAGGTCTTCGTGCAGGCGGCACTCGGACGCAAAGAGCCGCTCGATCACGTCTTGTTCTGCGGGCCGCCGGGGCTGGGCAAGACCACGCTCGCCAACATCTTGGCCGAGGAGCTGGGGGTGTCGCTGGTGCTCGCCTCCGGGCCGGCCATCGAGCACAAGGGTCAGCTGGCTTCGCTCGTCACCAAGCTCAACGCACGCGACGTGCTGTTCATCGACGAGATCCACCGCCTGTCGCCGGTGATCGAAGAGAACCTGTACACCGCCATCGAGGACTTCCGCATCGAGGTGGTCACCGGCGACGGTCCGTACGCGCAGACGCTGCAGCTGCCGCTGCGGCCGTTCACCTTGGTGGCGGCCACCACGCGCACCGGCCTGCTCACCGCGCCGTTGCTCTCGCGCTTTGGCTACGTCGCACGCCTCGACTACTACCCGCCCGAGCAGCTGGCCGAGGTGGTCTTGCGCAGTGCCCGGTTGTTGGAGATCGAGATCGCAGAGCGCGCCGCCTTCGAGATCGCCCAGCGCGCGCGTGGCACGCCTCGTATCGCCAACCGCCTGCTGCGCCGGGCCCGCGACTTTGCGCAGGTCCTGAGCGACGGCGTGCTCACGTACGAGGTCGCCGAGCGCGCGCTCGACAGGCTCGACGTCGACCGCGCCGGCCTCGACGAGATGGACCGCCGCTTCCTCACCGTCATCATCGACTTCTACAAAGGCGGCCCGGTCGGCATCGAGACGCTGGCCGCAGCGCTGAGCGAGCCGCGCGACACCCTCGAAGACGTCTACGAGCCCTTCCTCATCCAGCAGGGCTTCCTTGCGCGCACTGCGCGAGGCCGCGTCGCCACCGAGCGCGCCTACCAGCACCTCAAGCTCCCGCTCCCCAGCAGGCAGCAAGGCCTCTTCTAAAACAACGGCTGCTTTCGGGCGAGGCAGGCCCAGCGGTGCTGGCAAAAGAGAACTCCCGGTGCCGCCAACGCGACACCGGGAGATTAAATAAAAGAGGCAGCTCGCACGAAGGGGGGACGGCCGAGCTGCCTGGCAACCGCAGTGGAGGGGGGTCCACTTGGGTCGGTCGCGCTATGTGTTGCGGTGTCTTGCTCGATCCATGCCACGGGTCCGTCGCACGAAATGATTCGTGATCTAAGCGCAGGGGTGCTGGCGACCTTGCGTGGCTGAAAATCTGGACTGCAAGCCTGAAAAACTTGCCTGCTTTCCCGCGACGGGGGCGGACCTGCTCCCGTTCCGTACAGTGGCCCCTCGCGGCTGCGCTGGCTCAGACCGGTGATCGAGCGGACGCCCGCCACAGACTGCGAAGCGCGCTCTGGGACACGCGAGCCACGGCAGACGGAATAGAAGCAGGCAGCTCGCCGAAGGGGGGACGGTCGAGCTGCCTGGGCGACTGCGGCGGAGGGGGGATTCCACCATGGTCGGTCGCGCTATGTGACAAGGCCTATTGCGCGATCCGTGCCAGCGCACCGCCACACAAGATCGCTGCGAAAACTGGCGAGCACGCGACCTGTCGAACCGGTTTTGGGTGCGCGCGTGAAACCGGCCATTTCAAGATCGCACACAGAGTCCGGCGGCGACCGAGACGGTCCCTGTCAGAAGGGGTCAAACCCGAGAAACCGAGTTCCGTCCCCATCCGCGCGGTCCCGCGCGCCATCCGCGCGGTCCCGCGCGCCATCCGCGCGGTCCCCTCCGCGCGCTTTTTAGTCGTGGACGATGCCGCGTTCTTCCAGGAACGAGAGGAACTCGTTCAGCTTTGCGGCGCTGGAGATCTCCACGCCCTCGAGCACCGGCTTCACGATGCCGACTCGGATCATGCGGGTGACCGTCTCGTCGAGCTCGGGACGTTTGACGCCCAGCTCTTCGGCCAAGTCGTCCAGGTCGCGGGTGACGATGGTGGAGTCGACCGCCTTGCCCGGCGCACCGCGCAGCTCGGCCTCTCGCAGAAGGCCCAAGATTACGCGGGTGCGTGGGTCGCGTTTGGTGAGGATGGCGATCAGCGAGTCTGCCTCGGCCAGCCGCCGCGTCATGTTCTTCAGGATGCGGAGGCCGATCTCCGCCTCGTCGACCACCATCTTCTCGACCAGGAGCGCGTCGAGCTCGAGCAGCTGCACGTCTTCGAGCGCCTCGGCGCTGGCGCTGCGCGGCTTGTCGTTGATGATGGCCATCTCGCCGAAGAACTCGCCGGGGCCGAGCACGGCGAACGTCTTTTTGCCGCCGCGGACCTTACGCGAGATGCGGACACGACCCGACCGCACGACGAACATGGTGCGGCCTGCCTCGCCTTCGCGAAATACGAGGTCGCCTGCTTTCACCGCGCGGGTAAACCGGGCTTCGGCTGTCACTGCCAGTCGATCGTACCAATCCTGCCCATGCACCGTAAAGACGGCCTTCACGAGAGCGGTGAGAAGTCACCCATGCGTATGTGGGCCAACTTGACTCGTAGAGGGGTGAGGCACACCTTACGCGGCCGTGTCGATCCCTCGGAAAACCATTCATTTTGTGTCTCTTGGCTGCCCCAAGAACCGCGTCGACACCGAGATCATGCTCGGCGTAGGCGCCGGCGAGGGCTACCGGATCGTGAGTGATCCCGAGGCTGCAGAGGTGATCGTCGTCAACACCTGCGGGTTCATCGGGCCGGCCAAGGAAGAGTCGATCGACACCATCCTGGAGATGGGCGCCTTCAAGGAGGCCGGCAGCTGTCAGAAGCTGGTGGTCACCGGCTGTCTCTCCCAGCGCTACCCCGAAGAGCTCGCCAAAGAGATGCCCGAGGTCGATCACTTCCTCGGCACCAGCGATATGCTCAAGCTCGGCGCGGTGCTGCGTAGCAGCGTGGAGCACCCGCTCGAGCGCATGTTGGTGGGCAACCCTGCCGACTACAGCTTCCGCGCGACCGACCCGCGGCTGCCCTCGATGGCCACCCAC
Organism: Pseudomonadota bacterium; assembly: GCA_041179425.1. Lineage (GTDB taxonomy): Bacteria > Myxococcota_A > Polyangia > Polyangiales > DASUME01 > DASUME01. The sequence goes on from JBEGTL010000044.1 coordinate 14,415, forward strand.
AGCGCCTACGTCAAGATTGCCGAGGGCTGCTCGCGCACCTGTAGCTTCTGCATCATCCCGTCGATGCGCGGCAAACAACGCAGCCGTCCGGTCGAGGACATCGTGCTCGAGGTCGAGCAGCTGATCGCGCGAGGCACCAAAGAGATCAACCTGGTCTCGCAAGACACCATCTCGTACGGCCGCGACCTGAAAGAAGACGGACGCAACCTCGCTCACTTGGTGCGCGCCATCGGCGACGTGCCGGGCCTCCACTGGTTGCGCCTGTTCTATCTGTACCCAGAGCGTCTCACCGAAGAGATGATCGAGCTCATCGCCAACCACCCGCGCGTGCTGCCCTACGTGGACATGCCGCTCCAGCACGCGAGTGAGCGCATGCTCAAGATCATGCGGCGCGGCCACGGGCCAGACCGTCAGAAACGCATCGTCGAGCGCATGCGCACCGAGATCCCCAACCTTACCTTTCGCACCGCTTTCATCGTCGGACACCCGGGCGAGACCGACGCCGACTTTGCAGAGCTGTGCGACTTCGTGAAGTGGGCGCAGTTCGAGCGTGTCGGCGTCTTCAAGTACTCGCACGAAGAGGGCACGCGCTCGGGTGGTCTCGAAGAGCTGGTCCCCGAAAAGACCATCGCCGCGCGTCATCGCAAGCTCATGCAGCTGCAGCGCCCGATCAGCAAAAAGAAGCTGCGCAGTCTGATCGGCCAGCAGCTCGAGGTGCTGGTCGAGGGTGTCAGCGACGAGAGCGAGTTTTTGCTGGAGGGGCGCCATCGAGGACAGGCCCCCGACATCGACGGCAAGGTCTACTTGGCCAACGGCGCGGCAGAGCCGGGCGAGCTGCGGCGCGCGCTCGTCACCGATGCTGCCGACTACGACTTGGTGGCCGACTTGCTGCCTCGTGATGGCGGCACCGCCGAGCGTCCACCCGGCGCCAAAAAGCTGCGACTCAAGACGCTCGGCGGCGCGCCGGTCTGAGCTTTGGGCCTCCGCAGTCCACGCGACTCGCGTACGAAGTCATTCTTAGAGGTGAGGATGTCCACGCTGATCCGCCATGCGGCGCTCGCACTCGGCTTACTCTCGGTGGGTGCCTGCGGCGACGAAGAACCGACGCGGCAGAGCAATACAGACAACGCCACTGCGCAGGCTGGGCTCGATGCCTCGGTGGCCATCGTGCACGAGAGCGGAGGTCGCTCCCGCGACGCAGCAAGCCCCGTGCGCAGCGATGGAAGTGCAGCTGGCAGCTCGTCCGACGCCGCGCGCGAGAGTGTCGAAGACGCCGCGCTCGACGCCGCCAGCGCGACCAGCGGTCCGTCGAGCGAGCTCGATGCCGCGAGCAGCGATGCGGCCCTGCGCGATAGCGGCGCGTCGGCAGTGGTCGACGCAGGGCCCCCGCCGCTGCGCACGGTCAGCATTCGTTTCAAGGCCGTCGTCGGTTCCACCGACATGAGCTGCGGGCTCACCTACAACGGACTGGGTACCAACGGCACGAGCGCCTACACGCGGGACTTTCGGTTCTTTGTGCAAGACCTGCGGTTGATCAACGCGGCGGGCAAAGACGTGCCGGTGGCGCTCGCCAATCGACCGCCCTTCCAGGCAGAGGGCGTGAGCCTGATCGACTTCGAGACCGGCGCGAGCGGCTGCGGTGGGACCTCCGAGCTGAACACGGAGATCACCGGCACCGTGCCCGCCGGTGACTATCGCGGCATCGCGTTCAGCAACGGCGTGCCGGACGCGCTCAACCACAGCGACCCCGAGACTGCCCCGGCGCCGCTGCGTGCGCGCGGCATGAACGTGAGCCGGCTCGAGGGCTATCGTTTTATGCGCGCCGAGCTGGTAGAGAGCGGTGCGCCGGCCGACATGACAGGCTCGGTCGAGCTGCACGTCAACAGCAGGGGCTGCAGCGGCGACCCCGAACGCGCCACCGTCAAGTGCGACAAACAGAACCGCGTCGAGGTGCGCTTGTTGGGTTTCGACCCGAGCAAAAACGTCGTGCTCGCGGACCTGAGTACCCTGTTTGCCAAGGTCGACCTGCGCGCCATCACGGTCTGCCACAGCGAGCTCGACCTGTGTGACCCTCTCTTCGATCGCCTCGGCCTCAGCTACGCGAGTGGGAGACCCAGAGGAGCACAACAGCTCTACAGAGTGGGTCAGTAGGTCGCAGGTCTCTTACTTGACCGGGACCTTGGTGCAGTCTGTTTGCGCTGGTGTGCTGGCCCCCGCGGGGCCACCGGTGATGTGGAACTCGACGCGGCGATTTTGCGCTCGGCCTTCGGACGTCGCGTCGTCTGCCACGGTGTGTAGCTCGCCACATCCCGCTGCGCGCAGGCGTGCCGGTGCGATGCCGTGGCTGATGAGCCAGCTCGCTACCGAGCTCGTGCGCGCGCGAGAGAGCCGCATGTTGTAGGGTGCGGCGCCGACGCCATCGGTGTGGCCTTCGATGCGCAGGGGCTCGATCTCGGGGTGCTTGTCGAGTGTCTCGCGCACGGCCTCGAGCACCGGGTAGCTCTCCGCCAGGATGGTGTCGCGGTTGTTCTCGAACTGCACCTGGTCGAGCGACAACAGGCTCGTTTCTGCCTGCACCTTGCAGCCGCGCGTCTCGGCAGGACCCGGTTGGTTGGGGCACGCGTCGTCGGCGTCGAGCAGTGTGTCTGCGTCGTTGTCAGGATCGGGGCAGCCATCTTCGTCGGCGAACCCGTCCCGATCTTCGGCCACGCTGGCGCACGCATCGTCGGTGTCGAGCACGCCGTCGCCGTCGTTGTCCGGGTCGGGGCAACCGTCTTCGTCTTGTGTGCCGTCGCGATCTTCGGGCTGATCGGCACACGCATCGAGGTTGTCGGACACGTCGTCGTGATCGCGATCGCCGACCGCAGGTGGAGGCTCTGCTGCTGGCTTTTTTGCGAGCGGTGTGAGGTAGCCGAGCTGTGCGACGACGCGCGCATCCGGTGTGCCGACGCCACGCGTGAGACCGCTGCCCGCGCCTGCGCCAAAGTAAAAGCCTGCGTAGTTGGCCTTGGCGCCCAGCAGCCACTCCACGCCGGTGCTCGTCTTGGCGCCGAAGTGCGACAGGTCGAACCCGCCGCGCAGCTCGCCGAGCAGCTCGACGCGCGCGTGCACCGGCACTCCCACGGCGAGCCCGTAGTCGAGCACGCTCGCCAGCTCGCGGTCGGCAAGCTGCACCTTCTTGCGCGCGAGTACCCCAAGGTTGGCACTGATACGCACGGGTTTGGTGCGCACCTCGGCAATCAGCTCCGGACGTGCGGCCACGTTGTCCTCCCCGCGATACGTCTGTGCGTTGCCGGCGGTGGGCACGATGAGCAGCGCGGAGACGCCGAGTGCAAACACCTCGTGGGCATCGCCGAGCAGCCGCACACGAGCACCGAGCGACAGATCGCCGAAGCCCGCACCTTCTGCGGCAGGGATGGCGATCGGAGTGCGCGTATCGGGACCTGCCATCCACAGCGGTGCGTCGAAGCCCGCCAGCACGAGGACACGATCGAACAGCGCAAGGGAGAGGTCGACCTTGAGCACGAGTTCGTGCTGCACCACGCTCGCGAGCTCGCGTGCGCTGCGCGTGCTCTTGACGACGAGCGGATCGTTGGCGTAGTCGGCAGTCGCGTTGACCCCGAACCGAAGATGTCCGAGCGCGCTCATGCGACGCACGCCAAAGCTGTCGTCCGCGCGCTCCGCGGCCCGAAACTGATCGAGCCGAAAGCTCTGCGCACGTGCGGTCGGCAGGCAGGTCATCGTCAGCTCGAGTGTTGCCAGCAACGCGCACGCACGTAGCGACCAGTGCTGTGCACGACGACTCGAGTCCTTCTGCACTGGTTTCTGTTCCATCGAGCCCCGCAGCTTGGATTGCGTGGCTGACGCGACCACGCCGTGCGTGGTCGGGCTCGGCCAGCGTTCATGGTAGGGCAGGCTCGCACGGGCGGCCCATTTTCTGGCTCGTTTCGCGGCGTGCAGGCGTACGCTCTCCATGGTCGACGACGCTCGGAGGGAGATGCAAATCGCGCGTACGTGGAGGGGGCGAGCTCGAAGTCCGTCGAGCGCCGTGACGTGTTGGGGGATGCTCGCGCTGATACTCGCGTCGTGCGTTGCGTCGCGTGCGCACGCGGCGTGCGGCGATGGCGTCGTCGAGAGCGCGCTCGAGACTTGCGACGACGGCAACGTGGTGGCCGGCGATGGCTGCACGGCGAGCTGTCAGCGCGAAGTCGGGTACCTGTGCACTGGTGCGCCGAGTCTGTGCTGTTTTGCCGACGCTGCGGCGGCCTACGCGTTGCTCGGCGAGGCGACCCACGATGCGGCTACCGGGGAGGTCACACTCGCGCCGTCGGTGGAGTTTCGTAGCGGCGTGGGTTGGTATCGCGAGCCGCTCGATCTCACCCTGCCCTTCAGCCTTCGATTCTCGCTCAACTTCGGCGGCCGCGACGACATGCCTACGAGCAACGCCATCGACACCGGCGCCGATGGTGTAGCGCTGCTGTTTCAGCGCGACCCGCGCGGTCTGCTGGCACGAGGTGAGACGGGTGGCGTGGTGGGCTCGTACGGCAGCGAGTTCGGCGCGCTCGGCATTTCACCCGTGCTCGGCGTGGAGTTCGACACGTACAACAACCTCGCGGCGTACGCCGACGAGACGACGGGAGACGAGGACCACCTCAGCATCTTTCACACGCGCGCCACGCCCAGCACCAATCACCTGGTGCCCACGGTGTGCATGAACGAGGGCACGACCTGCAAGAACTACGAAGACGGCCGCTATCACGCAGTGACGATTCGCTGGACGGGCAACGCCAGCCATCACTTGTTGGTGTCGTTCGATGGCGCGCTGCGCATCGACCTGAGTGACGACTTGATCGCTGGCTACTTTGCGGGCGACCCGAAGGGCATCACGTTCGGGCTCGCGGCGGGCACGGGGGGCGCCTACAACCTCCACAAGTTCTGTGCGCTCGCGCCGGTGGGCTTTCTGGTCCCGCGCGACTCCGATCGAGACGGTACCGACGACAGCGTCGACGTCGACGACGACGGAGATGGTGTGAGCGATCGCGACGAGACCAGCGCGATCTTTGCCAGCGCCGATCCAGGCGCCGACCACGACCTCGACGGGGTCCCCAACGGAGCCGATCTCGACTACTGGACAACGACCTTTGGGGCGAGCGCCGATTGTGTCGATGTGCTGGCGCCGATCGGTGCGTGCGACAGCATGCCCAAGACCATCGACTTCGACGGCGACGGTCTGATCGACTCACTGGACAACGACAGTGACGGCGACGGTGCGCCCGATGCCACAGATGCGGCGAGGCGCGACGCCTGCTTGCCGAGCGCGACGTTGCCGAGCTGCGCAGTCGCCGATGCGGCCGTCGTGGGTGGCGCGCCCGACGCGAGTGCGACCGATGCGAGCGTGCGCGATGCGGGCGGCGTGGGCATGGATGCCGCGGTGGCCCAGGTGGCGTTCGTCTGCCGCGATGCGAGCGACGCCACCTGCACCACCGCCGACAGCGACGGTGACGGCGTGCCCAACGTGAGTGATGTTGCGCCCACCAATCCGTGCTTGCCAGACGGGCGCGCGATCACCTGCGCGGGCGGCGATCGCGATGGCGATGGACTGCCCAACAGCTTCGAGTGTGTTGGCCTCGTCAGCTGCCGCGACACCGACGGCGATGGCGTCGCCGACTACGCCGACGCCGACTCGGACGCCGATGGCGTACCCGACCGCGCGGAGTGCCCCGACTTCAACGCGTGTCCCGACAGCGATCAAAACGGCGTACCCGACCTGCTCCAAGGCAAGCCGCGCTACGATGGAGGCGGCTGCAGTGTGCAAGCGAGCGGTAGCTCGGCGTCGGCGCTCGGCTGGCTGCTGGCAACACTCATCACGTCGTTGCTCGCGCGTCGGACACGACGAGTGGGTGCTCGCGTAGAGAGGCACGGCGCACTGCGACGCGCGCGCTCCACGCAGGCGGCGAAGGCGACGCAGGCGAGCCGCAACCACGCGAGCGGCAACCACGCGGACCCCTGATGCTCTAGCGCGGCACGAAGAGGCTTGCGCGCGCGATGCGCGAGAGCTCTTTGACGTGGCGCGCGGCGATCTCTTCTTTGGTGCCGCTGAGCGCTTGGCCCACCACGGGCTGCGCCGCGATGGCACTCACCGTCAGCGTGACCACGTGCAGGATGTAGACCTCTGGGTCGACGCCCTCGGCCACCTGACCGGTCGCCTGGCTCTTGCGGATGTAGTCGGCGATCAGCGTGACCCACGGCGTGAGCGTCTGCGCGAGCCTGCTCTGCATCTGCACCGGGCGGTCGAGCAGCTCGCGCACCACGAGGCGAGCGCGGTCGGGGTCGTCACTGAAGAACGTGATGAGCTCCGCGATGATGGCCTCGAAAAAACGCGCGCGGCCGCTGGTGACCGCCTCGAGCAGGCGTGGCAGCACCTCGGTCCAGTGCTCGAACAACACGTCGAGCACGCCGCGGAGCAGCTCGTTTTTGGAGGGGAAGTGGTGCAGCAGAGACGGCTTCTTGACGCCGACCTCGTCCGCGATCTCTTGCAGCGAGGTGGAGTCGAACCCCTGACGCGCGAACCGGCGCGTAGACACCTTTAAAATATGCGTCCGAATGTCCACTTCGACTACCGATCGGTTTGTACTGGACTACCGCATGGTAGTCCAACGCGCCCGCAATGCTTGCAGATCCGGCGGGCGAGAACACCGAAAAAACATTGAGCTCAGGGAGGGTAAGGCTGCGCTCAAAGGACCAAAAGCGGAGCGTCCCGCTTGCGCTCTCTCTACCGTGTGGCAGTTACTTGGCAACCGCGTGGTAGGGCGTGGGCACAGCGTGGTCGCAGCGCGCGGTGCCTTCGCGGCGCGAGCGAAGATTGGAGCGGAACATGCCGGTTTCGAATCGCCACATTCTCGAGCAGGGCGCGGCCCTCGGGGCGCTCGGTCGCGCCGCATGGAGCACCATCGAGAGCCAGGTGCTGGGCAAGAAGCCCAGCAAGCGCGCGCCGACGGTCCCCGGTCGCATTGTCGAGGCCACGCTGCCGCCGCGCAGTGCCGAGCTGATCCGCGACTACGTCAAGAACGTCGGCGGCGACCCCAACGCGTACAAGAACACGCTCCCCGCGCACTTCTTTCCGCAGTGGGGCTTCGGTGTAGCCAGCCAGACCTTCGACGGACTGCCGTACCCCATCACCAAGATCCTCAACGTCGGCTGCAACCTCGACATCCGCGCTCCCATCCCGGCCAACGAGGCGCTGCACGTGACTGCGCAGCTCGTCGACATCGACGACGATGGTCGCCGTGCCGTGCTCACCACCCGTGTCGTCACCTCTACCAAGAGCGCCAAGGAGGCGCTGGTGGCCGAGATGATCGCGATGGTGCCGCTCAAGCGCGACAAGTCCGAGCCGAAGAGCAACGGCGGCAGCGCCAAAAAAGAGGTCTCGCGCGTGCCCGACGGCGCCACCGAGCTCGCGTTCTTCGACGTGCACGCGACCGCGGGCCTCGACTTCGCCAAGCTCACCGGCGACTTCAACCCCATCCACTGGATCAAACCAGCCGCGCGCGCGTCGGGCTTTCCCAACGTCATCCTGCACGGCTTCGGCACCATGGCGCGCGCCATCGAGGGCCTGAACCGTAACCAGTTTGCCGGCGATACCACCCGCCTCAAGAAGTGGAGCTGTCGGTTCACCAAGCCGCTCGTGCTGCCGGCAAAGGCCGGTCTGTACACGCAAGGCAACGACGTGTTCGTGGGTGTCGCCGTCGGCGGCCCTGCCTACTTGGTCGGCAGCTACACAACCTGAGGCGCCCCGCGTTTCGACTCGTCCGCGCGCCCACTCGCGCCTAGTTTTTACGTACCCAAGCCCTCGTCACGGAGATCGCCCCATGTCCGATTTTCTTCTCGACCTGTCTCGCAACCCCACTGCGAAGAAGCTCATCCAAGCGGCTGGTCTGCCCATCCCGCTGCCCACGCCGCTCGATCGCCCCAAGGGGCCGTACTCCGAGCAGGTGCTGCGCGACAAGGTCGTCGTCGTCGGCGGCGAGGGACAGCTCAGCGAGCAGATCGCGCAGCTGCTGGTCATCGCGGGTGCAAACCCCTACGTCGTAGGCGACAAGCTGCAGGCTGTGTTTGCGGTCCCAGGCGAGGCGTTTGGTCGTCGCCCCACCAAGATCGCGGCCGACGAGAGCCCCGAAGGCCTCAAGCTCAATGGTCTGGTGTTCGACGCGACGGGCCTCGAGTCCGCCGAGGACCTCAAGCAGATCTACGACTTCTTCCACCCACGCGTGCGTCAGATCGCGCGCTCGGGTCGCGCACTGATCATCGCGCGTCCTCCCGAGGCGGCCAAGAAGGCCGAGGTCTCGGCGGTGCGTCAGGCGCTCGAGGGTTTTACGCGCAGCTTCGCCAAAGAGATTGGCAAGTACGGTGCCACGGCCAACATCGTGTACGTGGCCGAGGGCGCAGAGAGCCGCCTCGCACACGTGGCACGCTTCGTCTTGTCGTCTGCTTCGGCCTTCGTCACGGGTCAGCCGCTGCGCGTCAGCAACGTCGCCAAGGGCGAGATCAACACCAGCGACTACGCACGTCCGCTCAACGGTAAGGTCGTGCTCGTGACCGGTGCAGCGCGCGGGATCGGCGCGGCCACTGCCGAGATCCTCGCTGACGAAGGCGCGCACGTCGTGGTGCTCGACCGCCCGGCCGACGATCAGCCCGCGAGCGAGACCGCCCGCAAGATCAACGGCACCGTGCTGCTCGCAGACGTGTCCGACAAAGAAGCGCCCAAACAGATTGCCAAGTTCTTGAAAGAGAAGTTCGGCGGCGTGGACGTAGTTGTGCACAACGCCGGCATCACGCGCGACAAGACGCTCGCCAACATGAAGCCCGAGGTGTGGGACTCCACCATCGACATCAACCTCGCGGCCGTGGCGCGCATCACCGACGAGCTGATCGACAGCGGCGTCCTGCGCGACGGCGGGCGCGTGATTGCGCTCTCTTCCATCGCGGGCCTCGCCGGCAACAACGGCCAGACCAACTACTCGGCCTCCAAGAGCGGCATCGTCGGACTCGTGCGCGGCCTCGCGCCCACGCTCGCGGAGCGCGGCATCACGGTCAACGCCATCGCGCCGGGCTTCATCGAGACGCGTATGACCGCCGCCATTCCAGTGGCCATTCGTGAGGTCGCACGTCGCTTGTCGGCACTCGGCCAGGGCGGCCAGCCGAGCGACGTGGGGCAAGCCATCACGTTCCTCGCCACCCCCGGCTCGCTCGGCCTGACGGGCCAAGTCCTCCGCGTGTGCGGCGGCGCCTTCGTGGGCGCCTGAAACAGGCGCGCCTGAGACGCGATCCGCGCCGCGATCCGCCACCGGTTCCTGCGCTCAGCCGAGAGCGGCTCGCTTTGCTCCGTGCTCGACGTTCCGAGCTCTTCGACTTGCTCAAGCGTGTCAGCCTCGACCGCGAGAAGTCAGCACCTCTTCGCGCAGAGCTCCGCGAGATTGATGCGCAGCTCCCCCTCCGGGGGTGCCCAGTGCAGCGCCGAGACATCCCCTACGCCGCCCGAGGCGGCAACACCGGGCGCACCATGGTGGAGGCCGTACTCAAGCTGCTCCGTGCCCCACAGCGTGTCGTCGCCGTCACCGCGAGCCTGCTCAGTGCACAGGAAGCCTCCGAGCTCGTCGTTCAGCACGCACCCGCTCACCCGCAGTTCGCGGCCGTGCTCGCCGCACAGCTCGATCCCGACAACGCCCAAGAGCTCGCCTCTCGGCTTGAGCCACGGCACATCCAAGGACTGCTCGCCGCTCTTCAGGCAAAGCAACAATGCACCCAGGTCGCTCGGAGCGGAACGTGCCAGCGCGTCCGCTTCGTCCGAAGCGGAAACGTCACGGCAGCCCATGTAGGCATACTGCGCGAGAGCAGCGCGCAGCTCGATCAATAGCAGGTGGCTGAGCAGCGCGTTCGCGGGCGAGCCGCCAACACCCTCGCGCGCGCTTCGCGGCCAACCCACACTCGTTGCAAGCAAGGCCCGCAGCTGCGCCTCCGCTCGTTTCGAGCCCTCCGCGTCCAAGACAGAATGTCGACCAAAGCGAACGACTTGCCAGGAGAGCCCCGGCGCGATCCCATGCTCCGCGATCGTCCGAACCGCCACGGCCCAACGATAGTTGATGGGGATGCGCGCATCCATTCTCGACATCTTGCGCACGGCGCGCTCAGGAACACTTAGCTGTACCTGAACAGCACTTCTCCCGGCACGGGCTGCACGAACACGTAGTGGCTCTCTTCTTCGGGGATGGGCAGGTCGCCGTAGCGCTCGTCGCGCCAGAGGAGGCGCCACGTGGTGGCACGCCCTTCCTTGCGCTGGCCATCTTCGGGGAAGCCGATGGTGGGCGCCGCCACATCGGCGAACAGGTAGTTCATGCAGCCGTCCAGTGTGCGCTGCGCGCCCGGGCCGCGCTTCACCCGTAGCCCTTGCAACATGTCGTGCTGGGTGTCGATCTGCACTGGTTCCCAGACGCCGTAGCAAGGAATTGGCTGGCCGGTGGGCACCAATAGCTCCGGCGTGGCCAGCGGCACGGGGGGCAGCAGACTCGGATCCGCCAAGAACCGCTTGATCAGCGAGCTGAACGAAGACGCGTAGTAGTCTCGGACATCCCGGATCGGAGCCGGCACATCGCTGTAACGCTTCTGCAGTACTACGCCAATGTCCGCGGCCGCCGCGAGGCAAGCGTGCATAGCGTCGGCGATGTCGGTCCAGCGCGGCGAGTCATCCGGTCCGAAGCTGTTACGCCCGTAGATCGCGCCCCCATACATATCTTGCCACCAGCGCACCGAGGTCAGCCCCTGGCTGAAGTGCCCGCGCGCGCCCAAAAACGTGAAGCAGCGCCGGTCACCAAGTGCCAGACGATCGAGCGCCCCCGCGAACGCGTCGTGATCGCGCAGTAGACTGGCCAGCCAGTTGCCGGGGATGGTGGTGTGCGCGGCACCACGCTGCTCCGCATCGTAGACCTGCGTGACTACATCCACGAACGCCTGATGCAGCGAGTACAGCCGGCGCCAGGCAGTCAACGAGCTGGCTTGCTTCAGCCAGGCGAACAGGGCGCGGCGTTCGTCTTCGTTTGGTAGGGGATACGGCAATGCCTCACTCCTCCTTCTTCGTGGCCACAGTCTTGGGAGCCAGCTTTTGGGTGCGCACGGAGCCGGGGCCCGGCACCTCGCGATAGCCGAACGTCTCGATCGGAGTCTCCCAGTGGGTCGGGCGCACCTCCCAGCGAACGCCGCCGAGCTCCGTCACGATCGGCGCGGCGCCGTTCATCACCTGCTCGCCCAGGCGATTCAGCTCCACGCCGATGTCCTCCGCGAGCTGTAGCATCGCCTGGGTGCCCCCTCCCGACAGGTATTGCGCCGCGACCTTCTTGCCGGTCTGCTCCGCCACGCGGCCGACGCAGGCTGGCAGCGTGTGCCCTTCCAGCACCGTGCCGATCACGATGAAGCGGTTGTGGTTCCACTCATCGAGCACCGCGAAATTCTCACGCCAGGCCTTCGCGTTGGGTGGGACGTTCACGCCCCAGAAGCCGGGCGCCTTGAGGAACTTGCCGGCTGGCTTGTTGGCTTCTTGCAGCAGCACGCCGTACGCCGTCCCGCCGCCGGGTCCGAACACCCGGAACACCTGATCGCCCGCCTTGAGCTCATGGTTCAGGATTTTACCCGAGTACGAGGCGATGTTCGGGTAGGTCACGGTGACGCCGTCCTCGGCGAGCGGCGCGTACGACTTCAGGTCGGGGAAGCCGGGTTCATGCATGTAGTATTGGGCAACGTCCGCGGGCATGTCGCTGTTCGCCACCAGCCCACCCCGCGGTGAGACCTTGGCCGCGTTGCCTTCGAGCAAGATCAACTCGTCGGCGCGGTGCACTTTCTTGGCGCCGGCCTCTGCGGAATGCGCGACGGTTTGGCTCGTGGTCTCGCCGCCCGAGCGTACGTACTGCTGAAGCTCGCGCAGGTCCGAGTCGAGCTGCTTGATGGCGTCCTTGATGTGCTGGGGCGCCGCGGCCTTGAGCCACTTGATGCCCGCCTGCAGGGCGTCGATGCTTGCTGTGAAGCGCGCCGGGACCCAGGCGCCAACGCGCGCCTTGGCCTGAGTCAGAACAATCGACAGCGTGCTCAAAAGCTCGTCGAGCTTGTTCAGCAGGGCTGCCTGGTGGCTGCCGAACCGCAGCTCGAGGAGAAACTTCTCGGCGTTGCCGACTCCCACGCGATTGAGG
>JBEGTL010000045.1:0-26491 GCA_041179425.1 Pseudomonadota bacterium
CAGCACTACAACCAGTCGCTCTTGCTCGCGTGCGCGCAGTCGCTCGACGAGCCGGCGCTGCGACAGGCGCTCAGCGACCTGATCGCACACCACGCGAGCTTGCGCCTGCGCTACACGAGTGGCGCAGAGGGCAGCAAGCAGTCTTACGACGCGGCTGTCTCCGCACGCGGACAGGACCTCCTGGAGTCGGCGGACTGCCGCAACGCGTTGGAGCTGCGCGCGGCCTGCGCACGGGTGCAGACGACCCTCTCGCTCGCGGACGGTCCTCTGCTGCGAGCGCTGCATGCCCGCCTTGCCGATGGCAGCAGTCGTTTGCTGCTCGTCGCGCACCATCTGGTGATCGACGGTGTCTCGTGGCGCATCGTGCTGGAGGACCTGGCGCAGGCGTACGCTGCGCGGCTCTCTGGCAGTGCGCCTTTGCTGCCCGTTCGCACTGCCTCGTTTGCGCGCTGGTCGCGGGAGCTGACCTCGCTCGCCGAGAGCGACGCGCTGCAGGACGAGCAAGCCTACTGGAGCGCGTTGGTGAACCGGCTGCACGACCCGCTCGTGCCCCAGGACAAACGCGCCCCGGCCACCATGGCTGATGCGCGCCGCGCGTACACCACGCTCTCACGAGAGGATACCGAGCTGTTGTTGCGTGCGTCCCAGCGGCCCTACCGCACGCGGGGCAGCGAGCTGCTGCTGACGGCGTTGGGTCACGCGGTGGCGTCCGTGACCGGTGCGCAGGAGTACGCGCTGGAGATCGAAGCGCACGGACGCGAGGACACCTTCGCCGGGGTCGACGTGAGTCGTACGGTCGGCTGGTTCACCACGCTGTTCCCGCTTGCGCTCGGCGCGAGCGGCGATTGGCCGACGCGCATCGAGCAGACCAAGGCCGCGCTGCGTGAGGCGCAGCGACACGCGCTGTCGTACGGCGTGCTGTCGGAGCTACGTCACGAGCACGCGTCGTGGTCGGCCCGGCGTCCCTCACTCACGTTCAACTACCTGGGTCAGCTCGACGTGAGCTTTGCGAGCGCGGGGCCGTTCTCGCTCGCACGCGAGGACAAGGGCGACGACTACGCTTCGTCGTGCCCGCTCGGCAACGCGCTCGAGCTCAACGGGCAGGTGCACGAAGGCGCGCTGCGCTTCGTGTGGACGTACGCACAGCACGCCTACGCATCGGGCTACGTAGAGCAGCTCGCAGCCGCGTTCGAGCACGCGCTACGTGCACTGAGCGTGCACTGCACGAAGCACGCGAGGCCCGTGATCGCGCACGAAGACGTGCCGCTGAGCGGACTGTCCAGTGCAGAGCTGACAAGTCTTCCGTTCGCCGCTGCCGACGTCGACGACGTGCTCGCGCTGACGCCGATGCAGCAGGGCATCGTCGCGTACGGGCTCGGTCAGCTCGGCAACGACCCTTACTTGTACAGACGTGGCTTCGTGCTGCGCGGCGCGCTCGACGTGGCCGCCCTGTTGCGCGCGTGGCAGCACGTCGCAGCACGGCACGGCGCACTGCGCAGCGTGTACCTGTGGGAAGACCTCGAGCGGCCAGTGCAGGTCGTGCTGCGTGCCGACGCTGCACCGCGGCCGGTCCGCGTGACTGATCTGCGCGCAGCAGACGAGCGCTCGGTCCAGCACTTCGTCGAGCGTTCCGCAGAGGACACCGGTTTTGCGCTGACGCAGGCGGGCGCGGGCGTGCTGGAGCTCGCGCGCGTCGCCGACGACGCCTGGTGGTTGTTCTGGACGCACCACCATGTCGCGCTCGACGGGTGGAGCATGGGCACGGTGCTGCACGATCTGCTCTCCACGTACGCGTTGACGAGCGTAGGAGACCCGGTCGTGCTGGCTCCGATTCCACTCGCGACCGAGCGTGCGCGGCGCAGGGACGTGCTCGACGGCTCCGGACGCAGCCGCGAGCTCGTCGCGCTGCTCTCGGGCTTCGACACGGCAACGCCGCTCCCCGCATCGCGTGTTAATGTCGACAGCCACGACACGCTGCCCTTTGCGGAGCAGGATCTCGTGCTCGCTCTGGCCGCGTCGCAGACGCTCAAGGCGCGAGCGGCGGCGTGCGGAGTGACGCTGAGCACGCTGGTGCAGGCGGGCTGGGCGCTGCTCCTGGGTCGGCACGCCGACGTGCGAGACGTGGTGTTCGGAGTGACGGTGTCCGGCCGCGCAAGTGCGCGCGGCCTGGCGCTCGACGTTGCCGGTCTGTTCATCAACACGCTCCCGCTGCGCGTGTCGTGGTCGGCCGGTCGCAGCGCCGGGGCCTTTCTGCGCGACGTCCAGGCGAAGGGCTTGTCGTTGTCGGAGTACGAACACGCCGCGCTGGCCGACGTGCAGCGCGCGAGCGGAGTCCCGGAAGGCGAGCCGTTGTTCGAGACGGCCATCGTGTTCGAGAACTACCCGATCGATCAGGCGCTGGCTTCGGCCGGCGCGCTGTCGATCTCCTTGCTGCACGCAGAGAGCCACGACCGCGTGCGCCGGGTGCGCGGCCGCAACCACTACCCGCTCAGTCTGATCGCGGTGGCTCACGACGCGCTCTCGTTCACCTTCTCCTATCGCCGTGACAGGCTCTCGGACCACGACGTGACGGCGCTGATGGAGCGCTTTCAAGCGCTGCTGCACGCACTGGTCGAAAAGCCCGATCGCAGTCTTGCGGAGCTTGGGTACGAGGTCGCCAGCACGCCCGCGCTGATCGCGGAGCACGCAGCGCCAACCTTTGCCGACGTGGTCGAGGCGTGGCGCTACTGGGCGCACACGAAGCCGAGCGCGCTGGCCGTGTCTGGTCCGGAGCGATCGCTGACCTATACACAGGTCGACGCCGAGTCGCGCGCCATAGCGGCAGCGCTGACGGCGCTGGGGCTCGCGCGCGAGGCTCGCGTCGTGGTGTTGTTGCCGCGTAGCTGCCAGCTGGTGTGCGCAATGCTCGGTGTGCTTCGAGCGGGCGCGGTGTACATGCCGCTCGAGCCCGAGACGCCACCCGAGCGCCTCACGGTGTTGTTGCGCGACGCGCAGGCCGCGTGCGTCATCACCACGTCTAGCGTGGCCGCGAGCTTCGATCTGTCGGCGGTCCCAACGCTGGAGCTCGATCACCTGAAGCACAGCGCGCCGCAGCGCGACGAGCTGCGCCTGCTCTCGGGCCAAGCTGCCTACCTCATCTACACGTCGGGCTCGACCGGCACGCCCAAGGGCGTGTTGGTGACGCACGGCGGGCTCGCCCACTACGTGCACGGCGTGCTGTCCAGGCTACGCCTCGAGCCGAGCGCGAGCATGGCGTGGGTGTCGACGAGCGCGGCCGACCTGGGCCACACCTCGCTGTTTGGTGCGCTCTCGTCGGGCCGCACGCTGCACGTGCTGCCGCACCAGGTCGCCATTGATCCCGCGGCGTTCGCGGCTTACATGCACGAGCACCAGGTCGGCGTACTCAAGATCGTCCCGAGCCACCTGCGCGCGCTGCTCGACGTCGAGGACCCGGCGCAGGTGTTGCCGAGCGACGTGTTGGTGGTGGGCGGCGAAGCGAGTGATCGCGCGCTGCTCGATGCCGTTCGCGCGGCGCGGCCCGGTTGCCGCATCGTCAACCACTACGGTCCCACCGAGACGACGGTGGGCGTGCTGACCGCGGAGCTCGACGAGGCGCTGCTGGCTTCGCGGGACGGCGTGCCCACGGGTCTGCCGATCCCGAACGTCTACGCGCGCGTGCTCGACGCCGAGCTCGCTCCGGTACCGAGTGGCGTGGCCGGTGAGCTGTTCGTGGGTGGTGCCACACTCGCGCGCGGGTACCACGGACAGCCCGGCAAGACGGCGGAGCGTTTTGTCCCCGACCCGCTCGCGCGTGGCGAGCGTCTGTACAGGACGGGGGACCGCGTACGTCTCGTCGACGGCAAGCTCGAGTTCCTCGGCCGCGTCGACGATCAGGTCAAGCTGCGCGGCTACCGCGTAGAGCTTGGAGAGGTGCGCAGCGCGCTGCTCGCGTGCCCGGGCGTACGCGATGCCGCTGTCGTCGTGCAGCGTGAAGGTGACGCCGGACAGCGCAGTGTGTTGGTCGCCTACTACGTGCCGCGTGCCTCGGCAAAGCCACAGCAGACAGAGCTGGTGCAGACGCTCGAGGCGCGGCTGCCGGCGTACATGGTGCCTGCGCTCGTAGCGCTCGACGATCTGCCGCGCACAGCCAACGGGAAGCTCGACCTGCGACGTCTGCCCGCTCGCGTGTCGACCTCGACCCAGACGGGCGAGCTGCCGACTACGGAGCTCGAGCAGACGCTGGCCGACATCTGGAAGACCGTGCTCGGGGTAGAGACCGTACTCTGCGACGACAGCTTCCTCGCCCTCGGTGGAGACTCGATCCTGAGCTTGCGCGTGATCGCGCGCGCTCGAAAGGCGGGGCTCAAGCTCACGCCCCGCCAGCTGGCGCAGACGGCCACCCTGCGTGAGCTCGCCGCCCTGCTCGCGCCGCTGCCTGCCGCTGCGCACGAGCCTGCTGTCGCGGTCTTGCCTGCGCTCACGCACCATCCGCTGTCGTTTGCCCAGGAGCGGCTCTGGTTCCTCGCCAAGCTCGACCCGACCAGCACGGCCTACCATGTGGCGGGCGCGGTCCGGCTGCGTGGTGCGCTCCATCGTGGTGCACTCGAAGCGGCGCTCCTCGCGTTGGTCGCACGTCACGATGTGCTGCGCACACGCTTCATCGAGCTCGCTGGCACGCCGGTCGCTGTGGTCGATGCTGCGCTGAGCGAGAGTCCGCTTGCCTATCTGCGCGTGCCGCCGGCGTCGTCTGGCGCAGCGCAGCTGGCAGCAGCGCTCGACGAGGCGCACCGCGAAGCACAGCGCACGTTCGACCTCGAGCGCGGTCCGCTGCTGCGCGTGCGTGTGCTCGAGCTGGCCGCGGACGACCACGTGCTGGCCATCGCGTTTCACCACATCGTCGCCGACGGTTGGTCGCTCAACGTGTTTTTGTCGGAGTTTGCGCGTCTGTACGCCGCGTCGCGCGCGGGCGCCCCGCTGACACTCGAGCCCTTGCCGATGCGCTACGTGGACTACGCGCGTTGGCAGCGCGAGCTGCTGTCGGGACCGGAGCGCGAGCGTCAGCTCGCCTATTGGAAGCAGCAACTGGGCAGCGAACACGAGCCGCTCGCTCTGCCCGGAGACAGGCCGCGGCCGCGCGTGTCGAGCCATCGTGGTGCTTCGATCGCACTCACGTTGCCTGGCGAGACCTGCGCCGCTCTCCGTGCACTCGCGCGTCAGGAACAGACCACGCTGTACGCGGTGGTGCTCTCCGCCTTGTACGTGCTGCTCGCGCGCGATAGCGGACAACGCGACGTGCGGGTCGGCGTCAGCATCGCCAACCGACCGCGCGTGGAGACCGAGGGGCTGCTCGGCTTCTTTGTCAACACGCTGGTGCTGCGCAGCGAGCTCGCACCCCGCCTCGGCTTTCGTGCGCTCGTGAAGTCGGTCAGCCGTGCGCTGTTTGTCGCGCAAGAACATGCGGACCTGCCGTTCGAGCAGCTGGTCGACGCGCTCTCGCCCACGCGCAGCCTGAGCCACAACCCGCTGTTTCAGGTGCTGTACAACCACCAAAAGCGTGCCGCCGGCGCGCTCGTCTTGCCCGAGCTCGTCGTCGACGAGCTGCCGCCGCGCGTGAGCTCGACCCAGTTCGATCTCGGCCTGTACACGGAAGAGAACGAGGCAGGCGCGCTGACGGCAAGCTTCGTGTACGCGACCGACCTGTTCGATGCGCCGACCATGGAACGGATGGCGGCCCGTTTTGTGCGCCTGCTCGAGGTGTTTTGCGCCGCGCCCGACATGCACGTGGATGACGTGTCGACGCTGTCTGCGAGCGAGCATGTGCAGCTGCGCTCGCTGCACGACACCGCGCGCGAGTACACGCGTGCGCCGCTGTTGCCGGTGCTGATCGCGGAGCGCCTGCGCGCGCGTGCGGAACAGACGGCCCTGCGCTTTCGGGGGCGCGCGCTCACGTGCGGGGAGCTCGAGCGGCGAAGCAACGCACTGGCGCACCACCTGCGTGCACACGGCGTGGGCCCCGACGTGTTGGTCGGGGTTCACCTCGAGCGCTCGTTTGCTCTCTCGATCGCGGTCCTGGGCATCATGAAGGCGGGCGGCGCGTACGTGCCGCTCGAGCCTGACCTGCCCGCCGAGCGGCTGCGCGCGCTGACAGAGGAGGCGCAGCTGAGCCTCGTGCTCACGCTGCGCGCCACAGCCGCAACCGAAACGCTCAGCGACACGCACGTGCTGTCGCTCGAGGGGCTCTTGTCGGACGAAGCGTCCGAAGGGCCACACGTTGTGCTGTCGCCGGACAACCTGGCGTACGTGATCTTCACGTCGGGCTCGACGGGCAAGCCCAAGGCTGCTGCCAACGCGCACGGCGCGCTGCGCAATCGTCTGCACTGGATGCAGGATGTTTACCGTCTGCAGACCGACGACGTCTTGGTGCAGAAGACCCCGTTTGGCTTCGATGTGTCGGTGTGGGAGCTGTTCTGGCCATTAATGTGTGGTGCGGAGCTGGTGATCGCGGAGCCCGACCAACACAAGGACCCGGCCTCGCTCGCCAGCCTGATCGCCGCGCACCACATCACCACGATTCACTTCGTGCCCTCCATGCTGCAGGCCTTCTTGGAGCACCCGGCAGCGGCGACGCTGAGCTCGCTGCGACGTGTGGTGTGCAGCGGTGAGGCCCTGTCGCCCGAGCTTGCGACGCGCTGCCTGACCACGCTGCCAGGCGCGCGTCTGTACAACCTGTACGGTCCCACCGAGGCTGCGATCGATGTCACGCATTGGACGTGCACGGAGTCTGCGCGCAGCGTTCCGATCGGGCACGCGATCGCGAATGTGACCGTGCACGTGCTGGACACGTACCTCGCGCCGGTGCCGCTCGGCATCGCTGGTGAGCTGTACCTCGGCGGTGTGTGCCTCGCGCGCGGCTACCATCTGCAGCCAGGGCAGACGGCAGCCCGCTTCGTGCCGCGTCCGGACGGCCGTGGCGAACGACTGTACCGCACGGGCGACCGCGCGCGCCGGCGTGCGGACGGAGCCCTCGAGTACCTGGGCCGCAACGATGCGCAGGTCAAGATCCGCGGCGTCCGCATCGAGCTCGGCGAAGTAGAAGCGCAGCTACGGCGGCTGCTTGCCGTCCGCGCGGTCGCCGCGGTGGTGCACGAAGAGGCTGGCCACAAACGTTTGGTCGCCTACGTCGAGCCGTCGGGCACGCGCGACGCGCTCGACGACGCACCCGCCTTGCTTCGTCGCCACCTGCCCGAGGCGTTGGTTCCGTCGCGGCTGATCGTCCTCGAGCGGCTGCCGCTGACCGAGAGCGGCAAGCTGGACCGCAAGGCGCTGCCGGCGCCGAGCTGGGAGAGCGAGCGCTACGTCGCGCCCGAGAGCGAGCGCCAACGACAACTCTCCCGCTTGTGGGCCGAGACGCTCGGCGTCGCGCGGGTCGGACTCGACGACGACTTCTTCGAGCTGGGTGGACACTCGTTGCTCGCGACGCGGCTGATGGCGCGGGTGGAGTCGGAGCTCGGGATCGCGCTGCCGCTCGCGAAGCTGTTCGAGGCCACGCGCCTGCGCGCGTTCGTTGCCTTGGTGGAGCAGCAACTGGGGCGCACCGACGACGGTGCCGCAGCCGCACGCATGGAGTCCCTGATGCTCGAGCTGGAGGCGGAATAACATGGAGCGCTCGCAAGCACGCGCGCTGGCCGAGCGCTTCCTCGCGCTGCCGAGCGACAAGCAGCGCATCTTCGTGTCGCGCCTGGCCAAGGAGGGGATCGAGATCTCTTCGTTGCCGATCCCGCGCAGCGTGTCGGGAAGCGACGAGGGCCCGCTCTCGCACGCGCAGGAGCGCCTGTGGTTTTTGTGGCGACTCGAGCCCGACAGCGCCGCCTACAACATCGCGCTCGCCCTCGCGCTGACGGGACCGTTGGATGCACCCTTGCTCGAGCGTGCGCTAGGCGACGTGGTGGCGCGCCACGCGGCCCTGCGGACCCGCTTCGTCGAGTGCGACGGGCAGACCGTGCAGCGCGTAGATGCGGATGCCGGCATCGAGGTCGAGCGCTTCGATCTGACGCAAGAGCGGCAGAACGAAGAACGGGCGCGCGAGCTTGCGCGCACCATCGCACAGCGTCCATTCGACCTCGTCCAAGGTCCGCTCCTACGCGCTGCGCTGATCGCACTCGCGCCGGACCGTCAGGTGCTGGTGGTCGTGGTGCACCACATCGTGGCAGACGGCTGGTCGCTCAACGTGGCGCTGCGAGAGCTCGCGGTGAGCTACGCCTCGCGTCGGGCAGGCCACGAGCCGGCGTTTCCCGCGCTGCCCATCGAGTACACCGACTACGCGCGCTTTCAGCGGGCGGCGCTTCTGGCAGGCGAGCTCGAGCGTCGGCTCGTTGCGGTGCGACCGATCTTGGGGGGTGAACAACCCGTGCTCGAGCTTCCGCTCGATCGACCGCGCCCGCGCACGTTGAGTGAACGAGGCGAGGTAGTCGAGGTCGTCTTCTCGCCCGAGCTCGTGCGCAAGCTTTCGACGTTTGCGCGCGCGCGCTCGAGCACGGTGTTCGCCGCCGTGCTGTCGACGTTCAACGTGCTGCTCCACCGCTACAGCGGCGAACGCGATGTGCGCGTCGGCGTGCCGGTCGCAAACCGTGAGCGGCCGGAGCTCGCGGGACTGGTGGGGCTGTTCGTGAACACCCTCGTCGTCCGCAACGAGCTGTCGAGCAGGCAGACCTTCGAGCAGCTGTTCGAGCAAGTCAATACCAGCGTGCGCGTGGCGCAGGCCCAGCAAGACCTGCCGTTCGATCGGTTGGTAGACGCGCTGTCGCCCACGCGCAGCCTCGACCGCAATCCGCTGTTTCAGGTGTTGTACAACCACCAGGCGCGCGCCACTGCAGCGCTGCGCGAGTTCTCCGCGTTGACGGCGCGCGAGCTGCCGTGGGGCGCCGGTGCGGCGCAGTTCGACCTGAGTCTCGACACCGAAGAAGACGACGACGGTGTGCTGCGCGGGCGCTTCACCTACGCCTCGGAGCTGTTCGAGCGCACAAGCATCGAGCGGCTGACCCAGCACTTCGTCGAGCTGCTCTGGGAAGTGACGGACCACCCCGAGCGGCGGCTGTCCGAGCTCGCGCCGCTGTCGCTCTCGGAGCTCGCAAGCCTTGCGCGTTCGTGGCTGCCCGACACGAACTCGGCCGCATTTGCCCCGGTGCACGCGCTGATCGTCGACCGCGCGCAACACCAGGCCGACCGCGTCGCCTTGCTGCCCGATCGCGGCAACGACAGCTTCTCGTACGCGCGGCTCGAGCACGACACGCGTGTGCTCGCGCGCTGCTTGCAGAAACGCGGAGTAGGGCCAGAGGTGCGCGTGGCAGTGAGCCTGCAGCGCGGCCCCGAGATGATCGTGGCCATGCTGGCGGTGCTACGTGCCGGCGGTGCGTTCGTTCCGCTCGACCCTGCGTATCCGAGTGCGCGCCTCGAAGAGATGCTGCTGGCTGCACAACCGGCGCTGCTGCTCACCGAGCGAGCGCTGGTCGGCACGCTGCCGGCGCTGCCCGGCTTGCCCGTCCTGGTCGTCGAAGATGGGACGCGCGCCGGTGGCCCCGACGAGCCTCTGCGCGAAGTCGCGCTGCATCCAGAGCACCTGGCATACGTAATCTTCACCTCTGGCTCCACGGGCAAGCCCAAGGGCGTGGCGATGACGCACGGCAGCCTCTCGATGCACTGCCAGGCGGTGCTGCAGAGCTACCGCATGCGCGCGGACGACTGCGCGCTGCACTTTGCGTCGATCAGCTTCGACGCCTCGATCGAGCAGTGGATCGTGCCGCTGATGGTGGGCGCGCGCCTGCTCGTGCGTGGCCCTCAGCTGTGGAGCGCCGAGGAGTGCGTGGCGCTGATCCGCCAGCACCGTGTGAGCTGGTTCGAGATGCCGCCGCTGTATCTGACGCAGGTGGCGGCGAGCTGCATCGAGCGCGGTGAGCGGCTCGCACTGCGCGCTTGCTCGGTGGGTGGCGAGGCGGTCTCACGCGAGAGCTTTGATCTGATCAAGCGTGCCATCGGCGGCGCGCCACTCGTCAACGGCTACGGCCCCACCGAGACCGCGATCACGCCGCTCGTGTGGATCGCAGAAGGGCAGACCAGCTTTGAGGGCGGCTACGCTCCGATCGGGACTGTCGTGGGGACGCGCGCTGCGTACGTGCTGAGTGCAGACCTAACACTCGTCCCGGTGGGCGTGACCGGCGAGCTGTACCTTGGGTTGGGCGGTCTTGCGCGTGGCTATCACGCCGCGCCCGCGCTGACTGCAGAGCGCTTCGTGCCCAATCCGTTCGCGCCGTCTGGGCGTATGTACCGCACGGGCGATCTGGTGAAGCGTCGCTCCGACGGCCAGATCGAGTACGTGGGCCGCGCAGACCATCAGATCAAGATCCGCGGCTTCCGGGTCGAGCTCGGCGAGATCGAGGCCCGCCTGCGCGCGCAGCCCTCGGTGCGTGAAGCCGTGGTGGTGACGCACGAGCGCGAGGGGACCAAGCAGCTCGTGGGCTACGTGGCCGTCGAGCACGGGCGCGACGTGGCGAGTGAGCTGCTCGCCCAGCTGACGCGCGAGCTGCCCGCACACATGGTGCCGAGTATCGTGGTCTGCCTGTCGAGCTTGCCGCGCACGGCGAGTGGGAAGGTCGACCGCAAGGCGCTGCCCGCACCCGTGACTCGGGAGCGGGCCTTCGTGGCGCCGACGAGCGAGCGCGAGCAGCTCTTGGCCAGCTTGTGGTGCGAGCTGCTTGGCGTGCCCAACGTGGGTGCGTTCGACAACTTCTTCGAGCTGGGTGGCGACTCCATCCTGTCGCTCCAGCTGATCAGCCGTGCGCAGCGGGCCGGACTGCTGATTGCGACGCGAGACGTGTTCCAGCACCAGACGCTGCGTGCGCTGGCCCAGGTCGCGCGCGACGCAGGCGCCGCGGCGGAAGTCGAGGCGCTGCCGACCGGCGACGTCGCGCTCACACCTATCCAGCACGACTTCTTTGCGCAGGTCATCCCGCGCCGCGATCACTACAACCAGGCGGTGCTGCTCGAGGTGCGAGAGCCGCTCGACACGGCGCGCCTGCGCCGGGCCTTGGCGCAGGTCGTCGCGCACCACGATGCGTTGCGGCTGCGTTTCTCCGTACACGAAGACGGTAGCGTCGTGCAGCGCTACGCGAGCGAGAGCGAGGCGGATGGGGATGTCTTGTGGGTGCGAGAGGTCGCGCACGTCGCGGCTCTCCAAGTCGCGTGCGAAGAGGCCCAGCGCAGCCTGCGTCTCGACGACGGGCCGCTGTTGCGCGCGCTGTACAGCGAGCTGCCAGGGCTCGGTGCCCGGCTCTTGTTGGTGGTGCACCACCTGGTGATCGACGGCGTGTCGTGGCGCGTACTGCTCGAGGATCTGAATGTCGCCTACGCACGCGCGCCGATCGCCGGTGTGGTCGCGCTGCCTGCCAAGACGACTTCGTTTGCGCGTTGGACGGCCGCGCTGCAGCAGCTTGCCGGCACGCCCGAGCTGGTTGCCGAGCTACCTTACTGGCGTCAGGTGTACGAGGGTGTCCACGCGCAGCTGCCCGCGGTGCAGGGTGCAGACACGCACTACGGCGAGACACAGAGCGAGACGTTCCGTTTCTCGAGGCCGCTCACGGCGGCGCTCCTGCGGCGCGCGCCGGCCGCCTACCGCACGCACGTCCACGAGCTCTTGCTGACCGCGCTCGCACGCGCGCTGTCGGTGCAGACCGGCGTCGAACACGCACTGATCGAGCTCGAGGGCCACGGTCGCGAAGAGCTCCCGCTGCGTGTCACCGGCGATCGTGCCGTCGATGTCAGCCGCACCGTCGGCTGGTTCACGAGTCTGTTTCCCGTGCGCCTACACGCATCGGGTCCGCTCGCCGACGCCATCGTCTCGGTCAAGGAGACGCTGCGCCAGGTCCCGCGCCGTGGCCTCGGCGTGGGCGTGCTCGCCGCACACGGCGCGGCCGACGTTCGCGCCGAGCTCGCCGCGCTGCCTCGGCCGCGCATCACCTTCAACTACTTGGGCCAGTTTGGACAAGAGCGCGGTGCCGACGACGGACTGTTCGCGCCCGCGAAGGAGTCTGTCGGCACACTGCGCGACCCGGCGGGTCCGCTCGGCAACTGGCTCGAGATCGATGGCCAAGTTTACGACGACGAGCTGTCGCTGCGTTTCCAGTACAGCCCCAAGATCCACGATGCAGACCGTGTTCGTGGATTGGTAGAAGCTTTTGCGCGCGCGCTGACCGAGATTGTCGAGCACTGCATCGAGCCAGAGGTCGGTGTGCTCACGCCGTCCGATGTGCCGCTGTCCACGCTCACGCGCGGCGAGCTCGCGCGGCTGAGCGCGCGTCGGCGCGACATCGAAGACGTGTACCCGCTGACTCCCTTGCAGCAGGGCATGTTGTTCCAGTCGTTGTTTGCGCCTGCGCAGCAGACGTACGTGAGTCAGCTCGACCTGACGGTGCACGACCTCGAGGTGTCGCGCTTCGTTGCGGCGTTCGAGGCGGCGCTCGCTCGCCACCCGGTCTTGCGCACGGCGTTCGTGTGGCAAGAGGGCGCGGAGCCGCTGCAGGTGGTGCAGCGTGCAGTGCGCTTGCCGGTGGAGCAGCGGGAGCTGGCAGGGCAGGGCAGGGAGGCGGATCGATTGCTCGCGCTGTGCGAGGCCGAGCACGCGCGTGGGTTCGCGCTCGACGAGGCGCCGCTGCTGCGCCTCGTCGTGGTGCGCCTCGACGCGCGGCGCCACCATCTGATCTGGACCCACCACCATCTGCTGCTCGACGGCTGGAGCAGCTCACGCCTGCTCGGCGAGGTGCTGCAGAGCTACGCGGGCGAGCGCGTCGACGCGCCCCGCAGCAGCTATCGCGACTACCTGCAGTTCTGCGCGGCCCAGTCCAAAGCAGGCGCAGAGGCGCTGTTTCGAGAGGCCCTCTGGGACGCGGAGCGTGCGACCCACCTGGCCCCGCTGCGCAGCGACGTTTCCGATTCGTACGCGTTTCGACAGCACGAGCTCGACGCGGCGACCAGCGCCGAGCTCAAGGCGTTTGCGCGGCGTGAACGAGTCACCGTCAACACGGTGGTGCAGGCCGCGTACGGTCTCATTCTGCAGCGCTTCACGGGTCGCGACGTGGCTGTGTTCGGGGCCACCGTGGCCGGCCGTCCCGCCACGCTCGCGCACGCCGACGAACTCGTTGGCATGTTCATCAACACGCTGCCGGTGGCCGTGCGCGCGCGCGGTGCCCAAACGGTGGGCGAGCTGCTCCGCACTGTGCAGAGCACGACTGCACAACTTCGCGAGCTCGAGCACACACCGCTGGCCGACATCCAGCGCTGGCTGGGCACGCCGGGCCGCTCGTTGTTCGATGCGCTGCTCGTGTTCGAGAACTTCCCGGTCGCGCGCGCACTCGATGCGCACCGCGGCGCGTTGAAGTTCAGCGACGTGCGACACCGCGAGCGGACCGAGTACCCACTGACGCTGGCGGTCGCGATCGGCGACACGCTGCGTTTTTCGTTCGGCTACACGGGAGCGCTCGAGACCGCCTTCGTAGAGCGCTTCGCGCAGCACTTCGTTCGTCTTCTGCACGCGTTCGTGGTGTCTGCGGACCGTAAGGTCGGCGCGCTGTCGTTGCTCTCCGCGGACGAGCGCGCGGAGCTCCACGGCTTTGGCCGCGCGGGTCCCTCTGCCGCGCGGCTGCCGCCGGTGCACGAGGCCATCGCGGCCCGCGCACTGCGCACGCCCAACAAAGTGGCCATCGTGTGCGACGGCGAGCAGCTGACGTACGGCGAGCTCAACCGACGTGTCGAGCGCCTGGCGCAGCGCCTGCTGCGCACGGGTCTGGGCCGCGAGCAGCGCGTCGGCGTGTGCGTCGAGCGCTCGGTGAGCGCCGTGGTGGCGATGCTGGGGGTGCTCTCCGCAGGCGCCGCGTTCGTGCCGCTCGACCCTGAGTATCCGAGTGAGCGGCTGCGCACGATGGCGGACGACGCCGGCGTGCGTGCGCTCGTGATCGGGGATACCTCCCGCGTGCGGCTCGACCCCGCGCCGGGCGTGGTGTGCGTGAACCTGCACGACGACACGGAGGACGGCTCGTCCGTGCGCGCGCCGAAGCTGTGCACACCCTCCATCGAGCGCGGGCAGCTGGCGTACGTGATCTACACGTCGGGCTCCACCGGCAAGCCCAAGGGCGTCGCCGTCTCGCACGGTGCGCTCGCGGAGCACTGCGCTGCGGCGCTCGTCGCCTACGGCCTCGGCGAGCACGACGTGGGGCTCGAGTTCGCGCCGTTCAGCTTCGACGCGGCCCTCGAGCAATGGTTGTTGCCGCTGCTGGCCGGGGGTCGCCTCGTCGTGCGCGGTGCGGAGATCTGGACGCCCGAAGAAGCGCACCGCGTGCTGACCGAGGAGCGCGTCACCTGGCTAGAGCTGCCTCCGTCGTACTGCGCGGAGCTTGCGCACTGGGCGCTCCGCAACGACAAGACGCTGCCGCTACGCGTCTGCGCGTTGGGCGGTGAGGGGCTGCCGCGCGAGGGGCTGCGCGCGATTCGTGCGCTCGCGCCCGCCGCGACCATCGTCAACGCGTATGGACCGGCCGAAGCCGTGATCACGCCGTTGGTGTGGCACGACGACGGCGCGGAGCCGGAGACGGCCTACGCGCCCCTCGGGCGACCGATCGCAGCGCGCACGATGTTCGTGCTGGACGAAAACCTGGAGCCTGCGCCCAGCGGGGTGATCGGCGAGCTGTACATCGAGGGCGACACGCTGGCGCGCGGCTACCACGCACAGCCTGCGCTCACCGCCGCACGGTTTTTGCCGGGGCAGAGCGGCGTGCGACTGTACCGCACCGGCGATCTGGGGCGCTTCCTCGCCGACGGAACGCTGGAATTCGTGGGCCGGCGGGATCATCAGATCAAGCTGCGCGGCTTCCGCATCGAGCTTGGCGAGATCGAGAGTGCCTTACTGACGCACGCCGACGTGAGCGAGGCGGTGGTGCTGCTGATCGAGGGCAGCAGTGCGCCGCGCCTGGTGGCGTACGTCGCTGCGCAGCACGAGCCGCCCGCCGACGCGCTGCGCGAGCACCTCAAGACATCGTTGCCGCGCCACATGCTGCCCTCGCACGTAGTGGTGCTCGAGGCGTTGCCGCGCACCCCCAACGGGAAGGTCGACCGCAAGGCCCTGCTCGCCATCGAGGCGCCGCGGCGCAGCTACGTGGCAGCGCGAACAGACGACGAGCGCGCCCTGGCGGTGCTGTTCGCTGCGCTGCTCCACAGCGACCGACCAATCGGGGTCAGCGACGACTTCTTCGAGTGCGGCGGCGACTCGCTGCTCGCGCTCCGGCTGGTGGCGCGCATCAAGGACGAGCTCGGTGTCGAGCTGCCGGTGCGCACCATCTTCGAGGTGCCCGAGCTGGGTGCGCTTGCCGAGCGCGTCGCACAGGCGCGTTCGGGTGCGGACGCCGAGCAGGACATCCGCGACGCCATCGCACAAGTCGAGAACCTCAATGAGGACGCGCTGCTCGCGCTCCTCCGCGAAGCCGAAGCAGGGTAGCCCATCATGGACACGAGCGAGATCTCCCTCGCTGCGCTGAGCGCCGAACAACGCCGCGCGGTGTACCTGCTCCTGCAGAAGCGTGGCGTCGACGTGCTCGCCCACATGCCCATCGAGCGCGCCGACCGCACGCTCGCGCACCCGCTGTCCGGCGCACAACGTCGGCTGTACATGTTGTGGCAACTCGACCGCGACAGCAGCGCCTACAACATCGCGGGCGCGCTGCGCCTGCGTGGGCCGTTCGACGCCGGCGTGGCAGAAGCCGTGCTGCAAGCGATCGTGCAGCGCCACGAAGCCTTGCGCACGACGTTTCGCGAGCAGCGTGGCGTGCCCGAACAGGTCGTCCACGCAGAGCTGCCGGTGGCGCTTCGGGTGGCGACGGTGGTCGGAACGAGCGACGAGGCGCGCGAGCTCCATGTCCGAGACGACGTGCGCGACGAGATCCGCGCGCCGTTCGATCTGACGGTTGGCCCGCTGCTGCGCGCGCGCTTGTTTGCGCTGGGCTCAGACCACGCGGTGTTCGTGCTGACCCTGCACCACATCGTGGCGGACGCGTGGTCGCTACAGCTGGTGATCGAGGAGTTTGGCGCTCGTTATCAGGCCAAGCTGGCGGGGCGCGAGCTCGTACTCGCCGAGCCGGCCATCCAGTACCTCGACTACGCGTGTTTTCAGCGCAGCTGGCTCGAGGCGGGCGAGCGCGAGCGTCAGCTGACGGTCGCGCGCGAACAGCTCGCCGACCGCGACGATGTCCCGCTGCGGCTACCGAGCGACCGGGCGCGCCCGGCCGTGCAGAGCTCGCGAGGCAAGACGCTGCGCTGGACCCTCGCACCCGAGCTCGCGCGTGGCGTGAAGCGGCTCGCGCAGCAAGCGGGCAGCACGCCCTTCGTGGTGCTGCTCGGCGTGTTCGAGGCCTTGCTGTACCGCTACACCGGCCAGACCGATCTGACGGTCGGTGTGCCGGTCGCCAACCGCGAGCGCAGCGAGACGCACGGCGTGGTCGGCTTCTTCGTCAACACGCAGGTGTTGCGCACGCGGCTGTCGGGGCGCGCGCCGTTCGTCGAACTGCTGGCGAGCCTCAAGCAGGCTTCGCTCGAGGCGCACAAGACGCGCGAGCTGCCCTTCGACGAGCTGGTCGACGCGCTGCGGCCCGCGCGCAGCTTGAGTCACAACCCGCTGTTCCAGGTGATGTTCAGTCACCTCAAGCGGCGTGACCAGCCGCTGGCCAAGCTGTCCGGCTTGTCCATCGAGCCGCTCGTCGTCGAGGGCGGAACCACGCAGTTCGACCTGACACTCGACTCGCAGGAGGACGAGCACGGAACCTTGGCGCTGAGTTTCGAGTACGCAGCGGACTTGCTGAGCGAGACCACCGTCGCACGTATGCGCGATAGCCTGGGCGCTCTGCTGGCGGCCTTCGTGCGCGACCCACGAACCAGCATCGGCGACGTAGCGCTGGTGTCGTCCGCAGACCGCAGCGAGCACAAGAGCGCGCGACGCGGAGAGCTGTACGAGCTTGTGCACGACCGTGTGCGCCGCTGGGCCGTCGAGCGACCGACCTTTCCCGCGCTCGTTTGCGGCGAACACACGCTCAGCCACAGCGACCTCGACGCGCGCGTCGAGCGCCTCGCTGCGGTGCTCTCTGCCCACGGTGCGGGACGAGACGTGATCGTGGCGGTGGCCGCTGCGCGCTCGCTCGACACCGTGGTCGCGCTGCTCGCGGTGCTGCGAGCAGGCGCCGCTTTTTTGCCGCTCGATCTCAGCTATCCACCTGCGCGCCTGGCGATGATGGTCGAGGACGCCGGCGTGGGCCTGCTGGTGGCACCGACGCGGACGGAGCTCCCTGCCTGCCTATCGACGTTGGTGCGCATCGCGGTCGACGGCGAGGGCGTCGCGCGCGGGCCGCTGCACGTGCGGCGAGCGCACCCCGAGCAGCTCGCGTACGTGCTGTTCACGTCGGGCTCCACCGGTCGGCCCAAGGCAGTGTCCGTGAGTCACGGTGCGCTGGCCCTGCACGCGAGCGCGATGGTGGGACGCTACGAGCTGGGCAGCCAAGAGCGGTTCCTGCAGTTCTCGTCGTTCGCCTTCGACGCGTCGCTCGACCAGTGGCTGGTGCCGCTGATCGCGGGCGTCACGGTGGTCGTGCGTCCCGATCTGCTGTGGAGCGCGGCCGAGTGCGCCGAGGTGATCGAGCGTGAGCGCATCACGCGCGTCGACCTGCCGCCGGCCTACGCGCGAGAGCTCGCGGCCTACGTCGAAAAGCGAGGTCGCCCGCTGCCGCTCTGCGCGATCACGGTCGGCGGCGAGGCGCTGTCGCGCGAGGCGCTCGCCGTCCTCGGCCGGGCGTTCGGCGGTGCCACGCTGTTCAATGCGTACGGGCCCACCGAGGCCGTCGTCACGCCGCTGCTGTGGCGTGCCGAGGGCGCTGTCGACGGACCGTACGCGCCGATCGGTCGGCCCGTGGGTGCGCGTAGCGCGCAGGTCCTCGACGCCGAGCGCAACTTCGTTCCTGACGGTGTCGTGGGCGAGCTGTTTTTGGGCGGCGAGGGGCTATCGCGCGGCTACCTCGGACGCGCGGCGGCGACGGCGGAGCGCTTCGTGCCCGATCCAAGCGGAGCGCCGGGCAGTCGACGTTATCGTACGGGCGACCTCGCGCGCGTGCGCGGCGACGGTACGCTGGAGTACCTCGGGCGCAGCGATGGTCAGGTCAAGCTGCGCGGCCACCGCATCGAGCTCGGCGAATTGGAGGCGCAGCTGAGTCAGCAGCCTCTCGTCCGCGAGGCCTTCGCGCACGTGAGTCACGACGGCGATCACGCGCAGCTGCTGGCGTACGTGGGTGCCGAGGAGGGCGCGCGCGCCGAGGAGCTGTCCCACGCTCTCGCTCTCGCGCTGCCCGCGTACATGCTGCCGGCGCAAGTCGTCGTGCTGCCGAGTCTGCCACGCACCCCCAATGGGAAGGTCGACGTGCGCGCGCTGCCTCTGCTGAGCGAGCTCGAGCGCGCGCCGTCGAGCGCAGCCGAGGGCGCGCTCGAGGCGCTGTTGGCCAGCTTGTTCAGCGAGCTGTTGGGCGTCGCGGACGTAGGTCGCGACGACAACTTTTTCCGGCTGGGTGGCGACTCGATCGTGTCGCTCCAGCTGGTCAGTCGTGCGCGCGAGCGGGGCGTCTCCCTCACGCCGCGCGACGTGTTTCAGCACCAGACCGTGCGCGAGCTCGCGCGTGCCGTGTCGTGGCTGGCCGAGGAGCGTGAAGACCAAGAGCAGGTCGACGCGCTGCTCGACGGCGTCGCTCTCCCGCTCACGCCCATCCAGCACGACTTCTTTGCGAACGTGCCGAGCGCGCGGGACCACTACAACCAATCGGTGTTGCTGCGCAGGGACAGCGCCCTCGACCCGCTCGCACTCAGCGAAGCGCTGCGCGCGCTGGTCGTGCACCACGACGCGCTGCGGCTCCGCTTCGAAGAGCACGGAGGCGAGCTAGCGCAGCGCTACGCGAGCGTCGAGGATGCTCGTGCGGAGGCCTTTTTGTGGGTGCGCGACTGCGCCGACGAGGGCGAGCTCCTGCACGCCGCCGAGCACGCGCAGCGGAGCTTGTCGTTGCGCCGCGGTCCCGTGCTGCGTGCGCTTTACGCGCGTATGGGGGACGGCTCGAGTCGTCTGTTGTGGGTCGTCCACCACCTGGTCGTCGACGGCGTCTCGTGGCGTGTGCTGCTCGAAGATCTCGCGGCTGCTTACCAGGCGCGCGTGCGTGGCGAGACGCCGCGGTTTCCGCGCAAGACCAGCAGCTACGGCGCGTGGTCCAATGCGCTCGCGCTCTACGCGAGCGGTCCGCAGCTCGTGGCGGAACAAGAGTACTGGGCAGAGCGGCTCGCGGTGGGCACGCCGGCCCTCGCGCCGAGGCGTGAGGCAACCGCGATGGTACGCGCAGTCAAGCGTGTCGAGACACGCCTCGATCGCGAGCACACGTCGTTGCTGCTGCGCGAGGCGCAGGGGGCCTACCGCA
This sequence comes from Pseudomonadota bacterium, assembly GCA_041179425.1. GTDB lineage: Bacteria > Myxococcota_A > Polyangia > Polyangiales > DASUME01 > DASUME01. The sequence continues at coordinate 19,530 of JBEGTL010000045.1, forward strand.
CCCAGGGCAGCGAGCTGTTGCTGGCCGCTCTCGCGCGTGCCGTGCACAGCGTCACCAAGGCCGAGTCGATCGCAGTCGAGGTGGAGGGCCACGGGCGCGAAGACCGCTTCGAGGGCGTGGACGTCAGCCGCACCGTTGGTTGGTTCACCGCGCTCTACGCGCTCTGCCTGGTCGCGTCCGACGATCTCGCGGCGACCATCGTGCACACCAAGGAAGAAGCACGCGGGGCACGCACGCACGCACTCTCGTACGGCGTGCTCAAAGATCTCGCAGGTGGCCTTCCCGACGGGGCGACGAGGCCGTGGTTGACGTTCAACTACCTGGGTCAGTTCGATGCAGCGCTGCCTGCGGACGGGGCCGCGTGGACCCTCGCGAGCGAGCCGCGCGGCGACGAACAAGACGCTGCGACGCCGCTCGGCAACGCGCTCGAGATCAACGGACAGGTGTTTGGGGGCGAGCTCACGCTGACCTTCAGCTACGCCAGCGGCAGCTACGACGACTTGTTCGTGCCCCGCCTCGCACGTGCGTACGAAGAAGCGCTGCGCGCGGTCGCCGAGCACTGCCGACAAGGTGTGCTGCTTGCTGCGACACCCAGTGACTTCCCGCTGTGCGCGCTCACCCAGGACGAGCTCGCCGCGCTGCCGATTGCCGCGCGCGACATCGAAGACATCTACCCGCTGACGCCCATGCAGCAGGGGCTGTTGTTCCATTCCATCGATGCGCCCGAGGCTGGCACCTACGTCAACCAGCTCGACGTGGAGGTGCGCGGGCTCGACGCGGAGCGTCTCGCACGAGCCTGGCAGCGCGTGGTCGACCGACACGCCATCTTGCGCACGGCGTTTGTATGGCAGGGCGTGACGCAGTCGGTGCAGGTGGTGCACCGCGCGGTCGAAGCTGCAGTCGCGCACGTCGATCTGCGCGCAGCGTCCGACCTTACGGATGCGCTCGAGACCCTCCGCGAGCGCGACCACGCACGTGGCTTCGAGCTGAGCGTGGCTCCGCTGCTGCGGCTCACCATCGCCACGCTGCCCGATCAGCGTCACCACTTGTTGTGGACGAGCCACCACCTGCTGCTCGACGGCTGGAGCAACGCGCGCGTGATCGGCGAGCTGCTCGCCGCCTATGCGGGAACGCTGCCGTCGGCCGAGCCCCCCTCGTTCCGCAGCTACCTCGAGTGGCTCGAGGCGCGGCCGGTCGAGGTCGCCGAGCGGTTCTGGCGCGCACGCCTCAGCAACCTCGACGAGCCCACGTATCTGGCGAGCAGCGTCGCGCCCCGTGCACGCGAGGCGGGTCGCGGTCTGCTTCGGCGAGAGCTCGACCCCGAGGCCAGCGGCCGCCTGCGCGCCTTCGTGCAGGCTGAGCGCATCACCCTCAACACGTTGGTGGAGGGCGCGTGGGCGCTCTTGTTGGGCACGTATTGCGGCAAGAGCTGGGTGAGCTTTGGCACCGCTACCTCCGGCCGCCCCACCAGCCTCGCGGGCAGCGGCGAGATGCTCGGACTGTTCATCAACACGCTGCCGAGCGTGCAGCGCGTCTCGGGCGTGCGCTCGTCCGTGGGCGACTTCTTGCGCGCGCTGCAGCACGACGCCGTGGCGGCGCGAGAGCACGAGCACACGCCGCTCTACACGCTACAGCGCTGGGCCGGCCAGCCGGGTAGGGCGCTGTTCGACACGCTGCTGGTGTTCGAGAACTACCCCACCGACGCCGCGCTGGCCCAAGCGGGAGCAGGCCTCTCGTTTGGCAAGTCGCGCGGACGAGAGTCCACCAACTATCCACTCGCCGTCAGCGTCAACGCGGGCGCGTCGCTGTCGTTCGCGTTCGAGTTCGCGCGCGCCGACTTCGACGACGCGCTGATCGACGACCTGGCCGCGCGCCTGGTGCACCTGCTCGGAGAGCTCGCTGCCCGGCCAGAGGCGAAGCTGGCTGCCGTCGAGCTGCTCTGCCCACGCGACGCTTGCCGACTTGCACAGCGCCACGTCGAGCCGCGGCGTCACGCACGCGACGTGTTCGTCCACGCGCTGATCGCGCAGCGCGCACGCATCGCGCCCCATGCGTGCGCCCTCAGCTGCGAGGACGCGAGCCTCACGTTTGCGGAGCTCGACGTCCGAGCCAACCAGCTCGCGCAGCGTCTAGTGCAGCTGGGCGTGCGTAGCGAGCAGCGTATCGGCCTCGGCCTCGACCGCTCTCCCGAGCTGATTGTGGCGTTGCTTGCCGTGCTCAAGGCCGGTGGTGCGTACGTGCCGCTCGATCCCAGCTACCCCAGCGAACGGCTCGCCTTCATGGCCACCGACGCAAGGCTGTCGCTCGTCATCACCCGCGAGACGCTGCGCGCAAGGTTCCGCGAGCTCGACGTACCCGTGGTGCTGATCGAAGACAGCACGCTCCTCAACGAGCGCGTGGAGCCGCCACACGTCGTGCTTGCACCCGACAACGCCGCCTACATCATCTACACGTCGGGCTCCACGGGTCGGCCCAAGGGTGTCACCGTCTCGCACGGCGCGCTGGCCATGCACTGCCAAGCCGCGGCCGAGCTGTACGCACTGAGCGAGCGCGACACGGCGCTGCACATGGCGTCCATCAGCTTCGACGCTGCGGTCGAGCAGTGGGCCGTGCCGCTGCTCTCGGGCGCGCGTTTGGTGCTCAGCAGCGATCAGCTCAGCGGTGCCGAGGCACTTCTCTCGCTGGTCGAGCGCGAGCAGGTGAGCTTGATCTATCCGCCCACCAGCCAGCTGCTGCAGCTGGCCGCGCTGCTCGTTGACCAGCGGCGCACGTTGCACGTGCGTTTGTTGTGCGTGGGCGGCGAGGCGGTGTCGCGCGACACCATCGCGCGCCTGCGTGAGAGCTTCACGCCCGAGCGCATCATCAACGGCTACGGTCCGACCGAGGCGGTGATCACACCGTTGCTCTGGCAAGCGCACGCCGACACCGCCTGCGGCACGGCCTACGCGCCGATCGGGACTGTCGTGGGCGAGCGCAGCAGCGCGGTGCTCGACAGCGATCTGCGCCCAGTGCCGCCCGGCGTGGTGGGCGAGCTGTACATCGGAGGGATTGGTCTCGCACGCGGCTACCACGCGCGTGCAGGTCTCACCGCGTCACGCTTTTTGCCCCTGGCCGGAGGCGGCCGCATGTACCGCACCGGCGATCTGGTGCGCGCGCTCGACACCGGTGCGCTCGAGTTCGTCGGCCGCGTCGATCAACAGATCAAGCTGCGCGGCTTTCGGATCGAGCCCGGCGAGATCGAAGATGTGCTCGCCGCACTCCCGAGCGTGCGCGAGGCCGTCGTCAGCGTACAGCTGACGCCCGTCAAACGTCTGATCGGCTACGTCGCGAGCGTCCCCAACCAACAGGCACCGACCGAGGCGCAGCTGCTCCTTGCACTGCGCAGCAAGCTTCCGGAGCACATGGTTCCCGCGCGCATCGTGCTGCTCGACAGCCTGCCGCGCACGCCCAATGGCAAGGTCGACCGGGCCCGGCTGCCGACCCCGGAGCAACGCGCACGCGGGTTCGTGGCACCCATCGGCGAGCTCGAGCAGCGCTTGGCGGCGTTGTTCGTCGAGGTGCTCGGCGTGCCGGAGGTCAGTCGCGACGACAACTTCTTCGAGCTCGGCGGCGACTCCATCGTGTCTATCCAGCTGGTCAGTCGCGCGCGCAAGCACGGTCTCGCGATTACGCCGCGGCAGATCTTCCAAGAGCAGACACTGGCGGCGATCGCGCGTGTCGTCTCGCCGCTGTCCGTGCTCGCGAAGGCCACGCGGGCCGCACAGGGCGAGGTGGCGCTGACGCCCATCCAAGCGACGTTCTTTGCGTCGTCGGTCCCGGCCCGCCATCACTTCAACCAGGCGCTCTTGCTTGCGCCTCGTGTGCCGCTCGACCCCGAGGCGCTCTCGAGCGCGCTCGCGCAGGTGGTTCGGCACCACGACGCACTTCGCCTGCGCTACTCCGAAGCGGGCGGACGGATCACGCAGCGCTACGTGCCGCTTGCCGAGTGCGACCTCGACGCGGTGCTCTGGCGACGCGAAGCGCACAGCCGCGAAGCTGTGGAGGCGCTGTGCCAAGAGGCGCAGCGCAGCCTCGACCTCACGCACGGCCCGCTGCTGCGCGCGCTGCACATCCGGTTCGACGACGGCAGCGAGCCGGCCAGTGAGCGCCTGCTGTTGGTGGTGCACCACCTGGTCGTCGACGGAGTGTCGTTCCGGATCTTGCTCGAAGATCTCGACCTCGCCTACCGCGCAGCGGAGGGCGGAGGCGCGGCGGAGCTCGTGCGTACAAGCTCGTTCGCGGCCTGGTCCGACGAGCTGTTGCGGTTTGCGCGCACGGACGCAGAGCTAGAGCTTCGTTACTGGGAGCGCGCCCTCGCGCAGCCAAATCTCCCGCTGCCGCGCGATGTCCGCGAGGAGCCAGCTGGGGTGGAGCGCGCGAGCGTGCACGTGCGTTTCGACCGCACGTTCAGCCAGCGTTTGCTGCGTGAGACCGGCAAGGCCTACGGCACGCGCATCGACGAGCTGCTGCTCACGGCGCTCTCCCGTGCGCTGTGTGCGTTCAGCGCGCAGTCTTCGGTGTTGATCGAGCTCGAGGGGCACGGGCGCGAAGATCTCGGATCCGACGTCGACACCAGCCGTACGCTGGGCTGGTTCACCACCAGCTTTCCGGTGCGCCTGTCGGGTGTCGGCGCGCTGCCCGCGGCGATCGTGTCGACCAAAGAGCAGCTGCGCTCGGTGCCGCGACGTGGTCTGAGCTTTGGTGTGCTCGCGCAGCTCGCGAGCGAAACGGTGCGCGAGCGCGTGCGCGTGTTGCCGCGACCCCAAGTCTCCTTCAACTACCTCGGACAGTTCGATCAGAGCTTCGACGCGGAGCGCAGCTTGTTCGCCCCCGCACGCGAGTCGAGCGGTGATGACACCGACCCGAGCGCGCCGCTGCAACACGACTTCGCCGTCGGTGGCGAGATCTACCGCGGCCAGCTCGCACTCAGCTTCACGTACGCGCCCGCTCGTCATCGACGAGCCACCGTTCAGGATCTGACGGCGCGCTTTCGCAAGGAGCTCGAGGCACTCGTCGAGCACTGCACGAGCCAAGAACAGACCGTGCTCACGCCGTCCGACGTGCCGCTGGCCGCGCTCGACGAGGATGCGCTACGTCGCGCGCTGTCGGGCGCGCCGTCCGTGTACGATGTCTACCGGCTGACGCCGATGCAGGAGGGCATGCTGTTTCACGCCCTCGCCGACGCAGGCGAAGATGTCTACGTAACGCAGCTGGTGGCAGACGCGCACGGCCTGGACGTCGAACGTTTCCGCGCGGCCTTTCAAGCGACCGTCGATGCACACGAGAGCCTGCGCACCAGCTTCGTGCACCGCGGCCTCCCGCACCCGGTGCAGCGGGTGCACAGCGAGATCACGCTACCGTTCTCTGTGCTCGGTGCGGCCGAGGTCGCGGGGAGCGTCGACGAGCTTGCCGAGCGAGACCGTCGTGAAGGGTTGGTGCTCGACCAAGCGCCGCTGATGAGGGTCACGCTCGTGCAGAAGGCCGGCGGCCATCGTCTGATCTGGACCAGCCATCACCTGCTGCTCGACGGCTGGAGCAGCTCGCTGTTGTTCGGCGAGGTGCTCCAGCGCTACCACGGTGGACAAGTCAGCCCGCCCCGAGCGCGCTTTCGTGACTACGTGGCCTGGCTCTCGCGTCAGGACCGCGAGGCGAGTGCGCGTTTTTACCGTCCGCGACTTGCCGCGCTCGCACAGCCGACGTTGCTGGCCGGGCCTGGTGCAGATCACAGAGCGCACGGGCACGCGAGCCTGTCGACGCGTGTCGCGCCGGCTGCCCAGCGCGTGCTCGAGCAGTTCGTGTTGGCCGAGCACGTGACGGTGAACACCGTGGTCCAGGGCGCCCTGGTCGTGCTGCTTTCGCGGCTCACGGGGCAGCGCACGGTCGCCTTCGGCTCGACGGTGTCGGGTCGGCCGGCGGCGCTGCCCGACGTCGAGCAGCTGCTCGGGTTGTTTATCAACACGCTGCCGGTGATCGCCGGTGCGGACGGAGCGACGCGTGTGGGCCCGTGGCTGCGCGCGCTGCAGGCCGACAATGTTGAGCTGCGCGAGCACGAGCACACGCCCCTGTACGAGCTGCAGAGCTGGTCGGGCGCGGCGGGGCCCCTGTTCGATACGCTCCTGGTGTTCGAGAACTACCCCGTCTCCGAGGCGCTCGGCGCGCAGCGCGGCGCCCTGTCGTTTCGTGCGGCGTCGACGCACGAGACCACCAACTACCCGCTCACCATCGGCGTGAGTCAGGGCGAGACGCTCGAGCTCAGCTTCGACTATCAGACCGATCGTCTTCACGCCGACGAGGTACGACGCATCGCGGATAGTTTGGTGCAGCTGGTAAGTCAGCTCGCCGAGTCAGCAGACCGTCAGGTCGGGGCACTCACGCTCACGTCGCGCGCGAGCCGGCCCGGTCTTTCGTCCATCGCGGTCGCGCGCGAGCCGCTTGCCGTCCACCTGCAGGTGGCCGTGCGGGCGCGCGAGAGCCCGAGCCGGCTGGCCGTCGTCGGCGAGCGCGAGCAGCTCACCTACGCCGAGCTCGCGCGCCGCTCGCTGGCGATCGCCGGAGCGCTACGTCGCCAGGCCGTGGGGACCGAGTCGTTGGTGGGTGTCGCCGTCGAGCGTGGCCCCGACGCGCTGGCGACGTTGCTCGGCGTCCTTCACGTCGGCGCCGCCTTCGTGGTGCTCGACACCAGCTATCCGGCTGCGTACCTCGAGGCGCTGTGCACACGCGCCGATCTCAAGCTGGTGGTCGGGCCGCGCGCGCTGCGCTCACGCTTCGGTGCGCACGCGGAGCTGCGCTATTTGGCGCTCGACGAGCTGGCCGACAGCGCGAGCACCAGCCACTCCATGGCGATGCCACCGCCCGACGCACTCGCGTACGTACTCTACACGTCGGGGTCGACCGGGGTGCCCAAGGGCGTGGAGGTCACGGCG
>JBEGTL010000046.1:0-26464 GCA_041179425.1 Pseudomonadota bacterium
GCGTCTTTGACCAGGTAGCTGTGCTTGACGACCGGGTACGTGATGCCCGTGACGTCTGCCTCTTGGAAAGCGTCCTTGCCGAGGCTCGAGCGAATGGTCTGACCTGTGAGGACGATCATGGGCACCGAGTCCATCATCGCCGTCAGCAGGCCGGTCACCGTGTTGGTCGCACCGGGGCCGGACGTCACCAGCACCACGCCGGGCTTTCCCGTTGCGCGGGCGTAGCCGTCGGCCATGTGGGTCGCACCCTGCTCGTGTCGGACGAGGATGAGCTTGATCTTGGAGTCGACCAGCGCATCGAAGATGGGGATTGCCGCACCACCAGACAAACCGAAGATGTACTCGACGCCTTCGCGCTCGAGACACTGTATGAGCTTCTCTGCGCCGGTGGGCACTTTGTCTGCGGCGCCGGGCTGTGTCGTCGACATGCGCACTCTCTTTCGCTCCGGCCTCCCACTGGGCGGCCTGGGGACCTCATCTTGGCGGTCCAAAGGGTAGCGCGCCAGCAAAAATCTAGCGACGAAGAGCGCCAAAGCAGTCGAATTCCGACGCTGGGCCGACTTGAAGTGGGGGTTGCAAGCCCCTCCGTCAGAAAATGAGGCGATTTTTGACACCGCCGTCCGATTCTGGGTTGCGCGTGTGACGTCGTGCGTCACGCGGCCTCGAAAATTGCTGCACTGCGCACAAGAAACCGGGTGCATTCCCGGCTAGGTTTCTCCTGTTGATGGCCTGTGGATAGACCACGAAAAACGAGTGTTCCGAGCCGAAAATCAGCTGCTCGAAATTGTGGATTGAGAACCGGAATTGAAAATTGGAATTGCTGCGCGTTGGCGGGCTTTTGTGGGGCGTGTTACGTGAGCGACCGTGAGAGATCCCTCCGAATCGGCTCCCAACATCGCGGTCTTCGCCGACTACGAAAACGTCGCCCTCGGTGTGCGCGACGCCAAATACCCCAGCTTCGACATCGACCTGGTGCTGCAGCGCTTGCTCGACAAGGGCAATGTGGTCGTCAAGAAGGCGTACTCCGACTGGGACCGCTATCGGTCCGCAGTGCGCCAGCTGCACGAGGCCGCCTTCGAGCTCATCGAGATCCCGCACGTCTCGTACAGCGGCAAGAACTCGGCGGACATCCGGCTCGTCGTCGATGCGCTCGACCTCTGTTACACGAAGGCGCACGTCGACGTTTTTGTGATTATCTCGGGCGACAGCGACTTTTCGCCGCTGGTCAGCAAGCTGCGCGAGAACAACAAGCAGGTCATCGGCCTAGGCGTGAAGAACTCGTCGAGTGATCTGCTGATCGCCAACTGCGACGAGTTCATCTACTACGACGACCTGGTGCGCGAACAACGCAGCCAAAAACACCCGGCCAAGGGCAAGAAGGGCAAGCACGCCCCGCAACCCAAGCTGCCTGCTGCCGACAACCTCAAGCAGGACGCGGGCAAGCCTTCCCTGGTTCCGCCGGCTGCTGCGGCCGAGCCGGCGGCCCGCCGCGAGGGCGACGCCATCGAAGACCCCAAGCTCGAAGCGCTCGAGCAGGTCCTCGAGACGGTCGAGAGCCTGTTTCGCGAGCGCGACGGCAACCTGTTCGGGTCGATGGTGAAGCAGACGCTCAAGCGCAAGCGACCCATGTTCAACGAGACCTACCACGGCTACCCGAGCTTCAACTTGCTGCTCGAAGACGCGGAGTCGCGTGGTCTGCTCAAGCTCCAGAAGGAGCCCAAGTCCGGCGGGTACGTCATCCTCGGCTTTGGCCCTGAGGCGTGATTCGTACGCCTGGGAGCACGGGTGGGCAACAGGTGAGCTTTCCCGACCTGGCGCGGGCGTTGTTGGGTGCACACGACGGTGCGGACCGTGATATCAGTGACCCGCTTTTTCTGGCTTGAATCTCTGGTTGCGGGTCCTCGTCGACCCGTTGACCGAGCCCCCCGCAAACGAAGTGATCGCGCCTGATCGGCCAGTCGGCCGGTCGACCCTTGTTGGAGGAAAGTTCCATGCGTCGTCTGAACACGCTGTTCTCTTTTGCTTTCTTGCTCGCTCCCCTCGCCCTCACGGCGACCGCCTCGGCGCAGTCCAAGACCTTCAAGGTCGACGGCGCGGGCGGCAGCAGCATCCAGTTCGTGTCCGATGCGCCGCTCGAGAAGTTCACCGGCAAGACCACCAGCCTGAGTGGCACCATCGACGTCGACCCCACCAAGGCCGACAAGGCCAAGGCCGAGATCAAGGCCGAGGTCGGCACCATCAAGACCAACGTCGCCCTGCGCGACGAGCACCTGGCCGGCGAGAACTGGCTCGACGCCAAGAAGTACCCGCAGGCCAAGTTCGTGATCACCAAGATCACGGGTGCCACCAAGCTCAAAGAGAACGACCTCACGGAGGTCTCGGTCGTCGGCAAGTTCACCATCCACGGCGTGACCAAGGACGTGACCGCGCCCGCCAAGGTGCGCTTCACGCCCGGCGCCAAGGCCGCGCTTCGTGTGGTCGCAAACTTCACGATCCACCTCGAGGACTACAAGGTCTCGATCCCCAAGATCGTCGCCCTCAAGGTGTCGCCCGACATCGTCGTCAACGTCGACCTCAAGGCGACGGCTGGCTGACGCTCCGAACGCAGTCAACCGCGCTCGCGGCGACCCTGCGTCGTTTCTTCGCCCGCCCGCCGTCGGGTCTGCGCGCGGGCGCTTTCGGGCGCGCGTCGTTTTTTCGCTCGCGCTGCCGAGGCCGCGCGTCGTTACGGTGAAAGCTCTGTGTAGGAAGATGTTCGGACTTGTCGCGGTATCCCGAACGGCACAGCATCAAACTGTGCGTATGGGGTAGACCGCCTCGCGAGAGAGGCCGCGACCCAAAGGTCGCGAACTGTGTGTCGGGTCCACCCTGATGACAGCGCTGAAGAGCGCCGAAGGGAGGGCACTATGGTTCCGAACCGCAACTCTTGTCCGGATATCGATGGCGCTCCAGTTGGCCTCGGCGACTGGGTCGAGGTCTTCTGTAGCTGGAGTCGGCAGCCCAAGTTCGATGGTCGCCCCGTGCAGGTCATCGAGCTGCTGCAGGGCGGCACCGGCATCGTCTTTCGTCTGCGCGACCCGTCCACCGACACCCCGCACCTCTACGTCGTGGCCGACGGGCACGGCTATCGCCGCGTCGACTCGCCCCCGGTGCTCAACTAGCGCGTAGCTCGCGACGGCGTCAGGTCTAGCGCGCGGCGGGTCAGGTCTCTTCGCCGCCTGGCGTGACTCTCTCGATCCAGCGCGCGTAGTCGCCGTCGTAGCCGGTGCGCTCCCACTGCATGCGCACGCTGGCGAAGATCTTGGCCAGGCGCTCGGGCGCAATGAGCGGCTGCGCTTCGGCGTCGGCGACTGCGGCCTCGGCCTGCTCGCGGGCCTCGCTGTGTTTGTGGTCGAGCGCGCGCGCGAGCGGCGCGTCTCCGCGCAGGCCCAGGTAGCTCTGCACCACCTGCGCGCTGATCTCCTGCGCGTTCTTGCGGCTGTCCTTGATGTTGCCCTTGCCGGTGAGCACGTTGCCGAGCCCAAACACGTGCGGAAAGCCGCGCACGCGACCCGTGTCCCAGTCCTCGAAGTCGATCAGCTCGCCCTTCATGGGCAGGCCCGGGAGCGGAAGCGGGATCGAGCCGACCGAGCTCACCACCATGGGCGAGCGCACGTCGACCGTCTCTCCTGGCAACGACACGAGCTTGCCGTCCACCGTACGCGTGCGCTGAAAGCGGACGCCCACCATCTTGTCTCCCTCGACGAGAGGCGCGAGCGGCGCGTGGTTGGGGACAAACTTCACGAGGTACTTCTCGATCACCTTGTCCATCAGCTTGGCGCGCACTTGCTGGTTTTTCTCGAGCTGCTGAGGCGTCGCGTTGTCGGGCGGCGACGCGAGCGGCATGGCCGTCTTTTCGCGGCGGTAAAAGAGCGTCACGCCACGCACGCCGAGCGTGGCCTCGCTGAGCCCGTGCTTGGCCAGCAGGGACGGCAGGCCATCGTGCTCGATCTCGAGCGTGGTGACGTGGATGCCGCGCCCCGCGAAAGCCCGCTTGTAGAGCTCGAAGTTGATGATCTTGACGACGTCGATGGAGGCGAGCCCGCCACCGACCACGATGGCGTCGTCTTGCACCTCGAAGCGCGGGCCCGCGTAGCCGTCTTCGTGCCGGTGATTGTACCAGTAGACGAGCGCGTTCTGGTTGACGAGGCCGCGCCCGAGGAGGGCCTCCGCGTCGGCAAACAGCGGCCGATCGCGCCACGCTCCGCTCGCGAGCAAGACCGCGTTGGCGCCCCACTCGCGTGTGAGGGTGTCGAGCGTGAGGTCGTCGCCCAGCTTGGTGCGAGGCACGAACAGGACGCCCGGGCGCTGCAGGTTCTGCGCGATGTGTTCGTACTCTTTGCGGCGGAGCTTGTCGTGCCAGCGCGGCAGCCCATCCTCGATCTTTCCGTAGGGGCGGTCGTTCTGCTCGAGGACCACGGCCAAGATGCCGCGCTCTGCGCACAGAGCGGCCGCTTCGGAGCCGGCGACGGCGCCGCCCACGATGACCACGAGATGACGGGGATCATTCGGAACTGTAAGCAGTTGCGCCATCCAGCTTGGGTACCGCGGGGGCGCCCCCTCCGACAAGAAAGAATGGCTCGCAGGCGCCATCTGGCCCCCTTCATCCACGGTTCGCCCTCCCGTTACGCCCGCTCGCCCCAAACGGAGACCTGGTGGCCGACTTGTTGTCCCAAGGCCTTGAGGCGGCTGGTATTCCAACCCTCGAGACGGACGACCCAGACCCCGGAGGCTTTTCTTTATGGAGCGCAGCATGGACATCGGCATCAGCGGACTTGCCTTGTACGCGCCGCCCCTGAAGGTCTCTCTGGAGAGCTGGTGCGGCTGGACCGGCAACCCGTGGGACAAGGTCTCTGCGGTGGTGGGCCAGGGCTTCCGACAGCCCCAGCGTCACGAGAGCATCTACACCATGGCGGCCAACGCCGTGCTGCGGCTGATCGACCAGTACGACATCGATCCCCGTGAAGTCGGCTACTTCGCGCTGGGTACAGAGTCGAGCACCGACAACGCCGCTGGCGCCGTCATCGTGCGCGGCATGATCGACAAGGCCCTGAGCGCGCGCGGCCAACCTCGGCTGGCCCGGGCCTGCGAGGTGCCGGAGATCAAGCACGCGTGCCTCGGCGGCATCTACGCCGTCAAGGGCGCGGTCCGTTACCTGGCCACCGACGGTCGCGGCAAGAAGGCCATCGTGGTGTGCGGCGACATCGCCGAGTACGAGCGCGGCTCGAGCGGCGAGCAGACCCAGGGCGCCGGCACGGTGGCGATCTTCCTCGAAGAAAACCCCAAGCTCTGCCGCGTCGACCTGGCCAACAGCGGCTCTTCGTCCGACTTCCGTGGCGTCGACTTCCGCAAGCCCGTCTCGCGCCACTTTGCCATCGACTACGCCCCCAACACCGACCGCTACGCGGACTTCCCGGTGTTCAACGGCAAGTACTCCACGTTCTGCTACCTCGACGCAGTCACCCACGCAGCGCGTGCCATGTTCGAGCGCCTCGGCGTCGAGCCCAAGGCGTTCTACGAGAGCGTCGGCGCCATCTTCATGCACCGGCCGTTTCACTGGATGCCCGTCAACGGCATGACCTCCATGTACGTGTGGGCGCTGGCCGAGAGCGAAGAGGGCCGGCGCGAGCTGGCAGCCCTGGCCGACGTGGCCAAGGTCTCGCTCGCGTCCGTGCTGGCGGAGATCCGCGACAGCCGCGACCTGTTCGACGGCGTGCTCACCCGCGGCATCGACAGTGAGCCGTACCCCAGCGCGTCCGCGGTGGTCAAGGCGGCCCGCAATGCGCCGGCACTCAAGGCCATCCTGCGCGACAAGCTGCGGCTCGGCTCCGACAAGATGCGCGAGCTCGGCAACCTGTACACGGCGGCACTGCCGGCGTGGCTGGCGGCAGGCTTCGAGCACGCACTCGAAGACGGCGTCGAGCTCACGGGCCAGACGCTGCTCGCCATGGGCTACGGCAGCGGCGACGCGGCCGAGGCCATTCCGCTCCAGGTCTGCAAGCACTGGCGAGAGGCCGCCAGCAAGATCGGCTTTGCACGCGCCCTCGACGGCGCCATCGAGCTGACGCGCGAGCAGTACGAGCAGCGCCACGACGGCCTCGACATCGAGATCGACTACGTCCCGAACAACGAGTTCGTCATCGAGCGAATCGGCCACCGTGTCACGGGAGATTTTCAAGACATCGGCGTGGAGTACTACCGCTACGTGCCCGACCTAGCCTCGCGTGCCGAGCAGGTTCGCGCCGCAGAATAAGCCTCGGCGCAGCACGGCGTCCCGTGGCGGGTCGCGGTAGCGAGCCCGACGAGCAGGCGCAGCAGGCAAGCTTCTGCGCTCGGTCTGCATTGCACACGCTTGCAGAGCGCAGAGACGCGAGGCACATGTCTGCGCCATGAGCATGCAGCTTCGTTCGCCCATCGCCGGCAAGGCGATCGTCACCGGCACCAGTGGCTTCATCGGCGGGCATCTGCGCGATACCTTGCTCGCCGCAGGCGTAGACGTGATCTCGCTGCTGCGTGCCGCGTCGCCGCCAAGCACGAAGGGGCGCTCGGTCTCCATCGACTACGCCGATCTCACCGGGCTCAAGCGCCTGGTGGCCAGCGAGCGACCCGACTACGTGTTCCATGTAGCGGGCGCCACCAAGGGCGTCACCTACGAGGACTTTCGGCTCGCGAACGTGGTGCCCACGCTCAACTTGCTCGAGGCGCTGGCCACCGAGCACCCCGCTGTGCAGCGCTTCTTGTTCGTCTCCTCGCTCACCGCGTACGGCCCTAGCAACCTCGGTCCACCCAAGCGTGAGTGCGACGCACGCGAGCCGGTCGAGCACTACGGACGCAGCAAGCTCGAGGCCGAACAAGCCGTCGAGAGCTACGGAGAGCGCGTGCCGTGGACCATCATCAGGCCGCCCACGGTCTATGGGCCGGCCGAGGTCGACCTGTTCAACCTGTTCAAGGCGGCCAAGGCGGGCATCAACCTGTTCTTTGGCAACCAGGACAAACGTACGTCGGCCGTCTACGTCGACGACCTGGTGCAGGCGATCGTCGACGCGGCCTTGTCGGAGCGTGCCCGCGGGCGTGGCTACTTCGTGACCGACGGCGTGGCGTACAACTGGGGCGAGGTGCAGCGGCACATCATTGCCGCCGTGGGAAGGCGCACGCTACGCGTCAATTTGCCGTCGTTTCTGGTGCCTGCGGCGGGCCTCGCTGGCGAGCTACTGACGGCCGTAGATCGCAAACCCCGGCTGGCCAACCGACAAAAGGCGCTGCTCGACGCGCAGCAAGCGTGGCTGTGCTCGAGCGACGCAGCGCGTGCGGACTTCGGTTTTTCGCCGCGTGTGAGCATGGCCGAAGGCACACGGCGCGCGTACGCGTGGTACCTCGCGAACAAGTGGTTGTGAGGCGGACGCTCGCGAGTCTCAGGGCAGACAGTGCAACGCGTCACACCTGAGGTTTGACGGACAGTCTGCGTTGGTCGAGCAGCGCGCCGCGGCGCAGGAGTCGACGGCGAGCGCACGATCGTAGTGGAGCGTGAGTGGGCCTGAAGCGACGCTCTGCAACAAACCGGCGCCGAACAGCTCGAAGCCCGAATGTGCCACGAGCTGCGCGCGTGGCGCGTACAAGCTCGCTGCGAACATCGCCTTCGCACTGAAGTTGAGCGGGCCGGTCACGCCGAAATGGAGGCGTGTGTGGGTCGGCGCGCTGGGCGAGCCGATCTGCACGGGACCCAGGCCCGAGATGCCCTGCTGTACGAAGAGGTCGAGCTCGGCCTCGTCATCGAGGCGAATGGTGAGTGCCCCGGTGCTCTCGACCACGATGCCGTTGCGCACGTAGAGCACGACATGACCGCGGATGCGCACGGTGAGCGCGCCCGCCGCGTAGATGTCCTCGACGTAGTAGCGGCCGCAAGGAAGCGACAGCTCGCGCTGCGCGTCGAAGAGCTTGAGCGAGCTCGCCGCTTCGAGCGCGATGCTCGTGTTGTCGTTGTCCCGACTCGCCGCTTCGGTCAGCGATGCGATGTCGAGCGGTGCGTCGCAGCTGGCAGGCTTGGGGACCACGACGTCTGCGCGCGTGACGGGCGGCGCTCCCGCCGCGACCTCGAGCGCTGCCGCCCTTCCCAAGGTGAAACGACCCCCGACGCGTAGCTCGGCGAGCCGCACATCGCCCGCGACGTGGGCATCGCCCGCGACCGTGACGGTGTGCTCTGGCCCCTGCAGCGGTCCCTCGTCGAAGAGGTTGCCACCGACAGTGAGATCGCCAGTGAGCGGGGTGCCGGCGCTGCCTGTGATCCAGACGGAGCCTCCGATGTCTCCGGTGGTCAGGTACAGACCGTTTCCGGCCGCGAGTGCACCACTGTGCTGACCCGCGACGTACGGTGCGATGCGGCTGTCGAAGCCGTCGACCTCGGTAAGACCGGAGCTCACGAACCCCTCGCAGGCAGCCAGCGCGTAGTGAAAGCCGCGCGACGTCGTCCCACACGCGGCCGGAGCGAAGTCGCCCAGCTCGAGCAGCGGCCCCCGTCGCGAGCAGAGATCGGAACTCCGCGCGTCGGGCGGCGACGCGGAATCGGCATCTCGCTCGGTCTGTGCATCGACCAGCACCAAGCCGCCGGCGTCGCGCAGGCGACCGTAGGTCAGCTCGGACGAACAGCCCGCGCTGCTGATGAGCAAGAGGCTGATGCAGACGGCACGTCGCCGGAGGAGGCGTGCGGTCATCAGTCGAGCCGAGCTTTGGCCTGGCCTGCGAGCGGTGAGCTCGGGTGCTCTTGCAGGAAACGACTGAGCGCGACCTGCTCTGCCGCGTGGTCGCCCAACGCGCGCTGCGCTTCGGCGATGCCCCAGTGGATCTCCTCGCTGAGGGCGCCGTGGGGGACGAGCGACAGGGCCGCTCGGTAGCGGGAGAGAGCCCCACGCGCGTCGTGAAGGTGTTCGAGCCGTACGGCGGCCGACGCGACCCGCGCGACGTACGCGGTCTGCGTGGTGGGGGCGTGCTGCGCGGCGCGGGTGTACGCGTCGTCGGCCTTGGCCCAGCGCTTGTCGGCGCGCAGACGGTTGCCCCCGACGAGCCAATCTTCAGGAGCGCGCGGCTCGTGTGAACGTGCGCTGGGCTTGCCGCGAGCCGGCTCGGGCGCGACGACCGGTACCGGCGCCTCGGGAGCGACGACAGTGGCTTTGTGCGGGCGGACGACCTGTGGAGCCACGGGCACCTGGAGCGGAGCTGCCTGCGGCGTCTCGAGCGGCCTCTTGGCAAACCACATCACCGCGGCCGAAGCACTGCCGACGGTGAGACATGCGAGCAGCACCGCGGCGGCCAAGGAGCGCGCACCGAGGCCGGGCTTGTGCGGCATGGGGCTCTCCCCCGCGCCACGTGGACCGAGCACCGTGGGCCCCACGTAGTTGGCTTGGTCGAGCGCACCGAGCACCAGCGCGTCGACCTTGGCGCGCGTGATGTACGGCGCGGGGCCGGCTTCGTCGTCGAGCGCCAGCTCACGCGGCCAGTTGGGCGTCTGTCCATCACTCATTTGGACCTCGCTGCGGGCTCTTGTTCGGGGTCGACGGCGCTGCGCAAGCGCGCCATGCCGAGGCGCAGACGGCTGCGCACCGTCTCGAATGCTGCGTCGACCTCCTCGGCGATCTCGCGCACCGAGAGGCCCATCACGTGGTGCATCACCAGTACGTCGCGCTGCTCGTCGGGGAGCTCGTCGAGCGCGCGGATGGCCTGGCGACGCGCCAAAAAGCCGTGCGCAGACTCGCCCGCAGGGACGGGCACCAGGTCGGCCGTGTACTCGACGTGGACCTTGTGGCTCGCCCGCGACTTACGCAGGTGCGCAAACACGGTGCGCACGACGATCCGATCGCTCCAGGCCACCACCGTACCTTCGCCGCGGTAGCTGCTGAGCCCGCGCAGGATGGTGACGAGCGACTCCTGTGCGAGGTCGTCGACCTCGGCGTCTCCGCGCACGAAGTACCGCACCAGGTTGCGCACGCGCGGCAACAGTCCTCGCACCAGCACCTCGGCGGCCGCTCGATCACCGCGGGCGGCAGCATCGACGATGCTCTGCTGCACGGCGGGATCTGAGGACCATGGGGGCAAACGAACGACTCCGGCGGCGAGCATACCAGCAGCCCCCGGCCGCCCGCTCGCGAGAGTGCAGGGCTGTGCGCTGCGACCCAGCGGACGTTGTCCGCCAGAGCTCTCCGGGCTGGCGAAAAGAAGCGGAAGGGTCAGCGGGAGCGACGACATCGACCCTCTAAGAGCGGCGCGCGCGAGCTTTCGGGTCAGCGCTTCGGCGTGAGCGAGCTGCCAGGGCGATCGATTCTGCGCAGGGCGACGTCAGGAGGCGTACCTCGGCTCTCCGTGGCGACGAGGTGGTGGCTGAAGCGCGCGACGTCGTACAGTGCGTCCGCACGTGGAGTCGACGCGCGATCGCAGCCGGTTATGGTCTGGTGCAGCACGCTTTGGGGCAGCGCATTTTGTCGCGGCTTGGCGCGCTGTTGCGTGTGCCTGCTTGCTTGCGGTGGTCGCCCTGCCGGCGCGCGCCGACACGCTGCGCGGCCTGGTGCGGCTGACTGCCCCGGAGGACCGCGCCTTGCTCGAGCGGGTGCGCGGGCAGGCCAGCGATCTTGCGGTGAGCCTCGAGGTCGACGAAACCGCCGGCCTCGAGCCCAGCCTTCGGGAACAGCTCGACACCGCGCGCACGCTCGCTGCCCAGCGCGACGCGCGTGTCGTGATCTGGGCTGAGCGCACCGGCGAGTCGCTCGAGATCGTGGTGGCAGACCTCGCGCTCGACCGCGTGCTGGTCCGCGCGCTCGAGAGCGCGCGAAGCCCGGAAGAGCGCTCCGCCCAGGACGAAGCTGCCGCGTTGGTGGTGCGTTCCGCGCTCAAAGCGTCGCTGTCCGGAGAGGCGCTGGGCAGCTCTCCCAAAGAGCTGCTGCCTGTCGAAGAGCCGGTGCCGACGCCGCCCCAGCCCGCGCCCCTGGTGGCCGCCCCTGCGCCCGCGCCGCGTCCGCGTGAAGAGCGCTGGCTGGCGGCGGTGGGGACGGTCGTGAGCGCAGACGGGGTCAATCGGGCCGGCCGCTACGCAGCGAGTGCGCGGCTCGGTTGGCAGCGCAGTCGCTGGGAGCTCGGGCTGCGCGGCGGCTACGGGTTTGGGGTCGACGCGCGGGTGGCGCTGGCGCGGCTCACGCTCGCGCAGCACCGGCTCGAGGGCTACGTGGGGGTAGCGCCCGTCGCGCGCGAGACGCTGCGCCTCGGGCTCTTGGTGGGGGCTGGTGCACGGCTGTACACGATGCGCGTCGACAGCACGGAGGAGCGTTTGTTGGGCGAGTCCGGCCGCAAGGTGCTGGTGGGCCTCTCCGCGCTTGCGGCGCTGCGCTGGCTGCCGACGTGGGCACGCTGGCGGGGCAGACGCGCGGGCGTCGAGCTGACTGCCGGGGTAGACGTGCTGCCGACAGCGCTCGAGCTCGGCTACCGCACGGCCGAGCGTTTTGTGGTGGCCGAGACGCTGTGGCGCGTGCAGCCCGTCGGGTCGCTGGAGCTCGTGCTGCTGTTCTAGCTAGCTAGCTAGCGCCTGCGCAACAATGGGGTCGACGCTGGTCTTCTTCTGCTCGCCCGCAAGACGAGCAGGTTCCTTCTCTGTGATCGTAGGACGTCGACCCCGACGCTCACGCTTCACGAAAGAACGTGAACGATGGGGGTTCTCTATTGCGGGCAGCGCACCGTACGCAGTATTCCCTGCCTGCCGTGGTGGTGCCGACGGCGGCGTGTCGGCCACGATGCTCGATGGATGGTTGGCAACATGAATGTGCGTGCTCGGATCGGCTTTGGTGTCGGAAATCTGGTCGCGGCGGCGCTGCTGGTCGCGGCCTGGTCCGCGCTGCCCGTGCGTCACCTCGCCATCGACGGCGGGCTCGTGGCCGTGGCCGTCTTGCTCGCTCTCAGTAGTCTGCCGCTGTTTGCGAACGCCGCGTGGGCCGTGCGTGCGTTGCGCCTCGCGGCCTACATCCTGTTGACGCTCGGACTCGGCGCGCTCGGCCTCGGGCTGCTCACGATCGCGTTTCTGTCGGGCGTGCACGGCCGCTGGCTCGACGGGGGGATGCTGATCACGGTGCAGTGGCTTGCCCTGCTGGTGCCTTACACCGTGGTTTATCCAGTCGTCCAGCTGCTCTGGTCGCAGCGTGCACAGGGCGAGGCCGCCGCGTGAGCAAGCTGAGACTTTGGCAGGTCCTGACGGTCTACGGAGTGGTGCTGGGCGCGCTGTGCGTCGGCCTCTCGTGCGCGCTCGCAATCGATCGCGCGCCGCGTGCCCCGGTCGCCAGCATCGTCAGCGTGTGGGTCGGAGGCGAGCGTCGCGCGCGCGCTGTCAGCGCTGGCGATCCGACTCCTCTGTTGCGCGCCGAAGGCGACCAACCCGGCGCACGGCGTGTAATAGAGGAAGTGCTCGACGAAGCGCCCATCCTCGCGCTCAGCTCGCCGATCTTTGGCGGGTCGTTCGTGGCTGCCGTCGACGGCGTGAAGGTGAGCTACCGCGACCAGGTCGCGTACGCCACGCTGGACGACCTGGTGAAGCTCGGCGCGTACGGCGCAAAGTACAGCATCGCGGGCTACACGTTCAGCCTCGGGCTCAGGCGCGACGCGGTGCTTGATTTTTTGGCCGGCGAGCTCCACGTCGCACGAGCCGAGCTGCTCGCCGAGGGACACTTCGTGCGCGTCGCCATGCGGCGACGCGTCGTGCCGCGCACGGGCGTCGAGCTGAGCCCGGACAGCGAGCTGAACGCGGAGCTCCACGTCGAGACGCTGCGCGCGTCGGTGCTCGCCGCAGGCCACTACCTCGCGCGCTCCCTGCACCCCGACGGCAGCTATCGCTACGAGATCGACGCACTCACGGGCGATGACGTCGAGGGCTACAACTGGCCGCGCCACGCCGGCGCCACCTGGTTTCTGGTCAGGGCAGCGAGCTACGCCAACGACCCGGTCCTCAAAGCAGCCGCCCGCCGCGCCGCGCAGCACCTGGTCGATCACAGCACGCATCGCTGTGGCGAGCACGAGTGCATCGGCACCGGTAGCGAGATGAATCTCGGCTCGGCCGCACTGTCGTTGCTCGCTTACGTGGAGCTGGCCGAGAGTGGCATCGCGCCCGAGTTCGGCGCGCGTGCCCAGGCGCTGAGCGCATTCATTCGGAGCCTGCAGCGCGAGGACGGCGAGTTCAAACACATCTTCGATCTCGAGCTGGGCAGGGCGGTTGACGTGCAGAAGGCATTTTTTGCAGGCGAGGCCGCGCTGGCACTGTCGCGTATGCATCGGCTCAGCAACGACCCGCGCGATCTGCGTGCCGCGTCCCGCGCTCTCACTCATCTGGTCGACCGACCCGCCGGGTTCGTCACGTCGCGCTACTTCTGGATCGCCGAGCACTGGACTTGCCAAGCGATGCAAGACCTGTGGGAGCGCGCGCCCAATCCGCGCGCGCTCGAGTTTTGTCTGCAATGGCAAGAGCTGACACGAAACGGAATGCGCGCGGGCGATCTCGCGCCGCAGTACGACGGCTGCTACGCGCCCAAGTGGACAGGCACGCCGCGGACGACCGAGTCGGCGAGCCGCATGGAGGCCGGCGTCGCCACGCTGATCGCAGCGCGCCGTGCAGACTTGCCCGCGCAGCAGGTAAAAACACTGGAGCAGGGCGTCCGGCGAGCGCTCAGGTTTTTGCTGCGCCATCAGTTTCGCCCGGGTCCCACCCAGCTGATGCCCGATCCGCAGGCGGTGCACGGTGGCTTTCCAGCCAGCGTGATCGACCTCAAGGTGCGCATCGACTATCCGCAGCACGCGGGCGCTGCGTTGCTGCGCTACCTGCAGCTGCTCGAGAGTGAAGCACCCGCGCCCGCGCAGTCGTTGGCCGCTCCGCCGCGCGCTGTGCCACAGCGCTGAAGGACGCCAAGGCACCCGACACGCCCGGCTGGATTCGCGGCACACGTTCACGGCGCGGCCGACGCCGCTCGCCTATGGCTGAGCGCACACAGCTTCGTCGCCGAGTCGCAGTATGCCTCCAGGCTGGACGGCGGGACGCAGTCCGCTTCTGCGCATCCGCACTCAGGTTCGTACGCGTTTTGCCTCTTCTTGGCTTCGATTTCAAACGTGGCTCGATCAATCTTCGTGCTCAGCACGGTGGAGCAGAGGAACGGACTCAAGCACTCGGCAGCAATCTCCGTGATCTCGCAATCGACGTCGCGCTCGCAGCCTAAATAGCCCTTCGCCCAGTCCCGATTTTCCTGCTCGCGGGCATCGCAAACATCGTCCGATGCACGCGTCCAGGTTGTGGATGCGGACGCATCCTCGCTTTCCTGCGCACTCCGGACGCCCGTCGCCGGACGGCTGAGGTCCTCGTCGCTACAAGCGCCGACAAGGAGAGCACACGTGACGGCGATGCGGGACCCGCCGGCCCAAAGATTTGCAGAGGTCATACGTGATTGAGAAGCATCTCTCGTGCCGGGGCGACATGCCGAAATTGGACCGCATTTCGGTGTGGCCGCAATGTCAGGCTGTGCCAGGTGCTACCCCAGACACGCTGGAGCGCTCCCAAGAACTCAGAGGGGTTGATGTTGCGTCCCCGCAGAGCCGCTACAACTTAACCAACTAATTCAGCGCGTACGGCATGCTGAGCGAGAACGGCGCGACCTTCGCCTGGAAGGTGGACGCGTCGTCTCGCTTCATCTCGTAGGTGCCGTGCATGGTGCCGTGCGGCGTGGAGAGCACACAGCCGCTCGTGTACTCGAAGTGTTGGCCCGGCTCGAGGCGGGGCTGCGCGCCGACGACGCCGGGACCGCGCACCTCTTCGACCTGGCCGGTGCCGTGCGTGATGACCCAGTGGCGGCTGAGCAGCTGCGCGGGGCGCTCGCCCTCGTTCGTGATGCGGATGGTGTACGCGAACACGTAGCGCTGCTGGCGCGGATTGGATTGCTCGGGGACGTAGGTGCTCTGCACCTTGACACGTAGGCCCTGCGTGACGGCTTCGCTCACGACTGCTTCGTACCACATCCCGGCGCCTGGCTCAGCCGTTCGCGTAGCGTTGTGTCACCGCGCTCGGTGCGGAGCAGCGCGTACGCGGCCCACAGCCCCAGGGTTGCGACCGCACCGCCGGCCAGGTTGCTTGCGCGATACGCCCGCGGATCGTGGATTCCGCCGTTCGCTTCGACCACCGCGAACAACCCGGCCATGCCCAGCGCGTTGGCGAGGGTGGCCGACAACGTCATGAGAGCCGACACGCTGCCCAGGAGCTCGGGCCCGACCCGCACGCTGACCGAGGCGACTGTGCCGGGCGAGCCAATGCCCAGGCCAAAGCCCGCGAGCACCAGCCCCAATGTGAGACACACGTAGTTGGGATCGCGATCGAGAAACACGAACGCCAACGTCGACAGGACCAGCAGCCAGGCACCAAAGCGCGCCAGCGCTGCCGGGCCAAAGCGCAGCGACAGCCGACCGGCCAGCGCGCCCGCCACGCCCATCGCGAGCGGGCGCCACGACAGCGTGAGCGCGATGCGCGACTGCGACAGCCCCCAAAGTGAGGTCAGGAAATAGGGCAGCGTCATGAAGCCGCCCATGTACGAAAAGCTCATGGCGCTGCGCACCGCCAGCGCGAGCTGCACCGGTCGCGCCGCCAGCAGCGCGCGTGGAAACACGGGGTCCTCGGCGCGCTGTTCGGCCCGCACCAGCCACACGCCCGCGAGTGCGGTGAGCAGCAGCGCGGCCCCTACACGCGGGGTGAATGCGATGTCTGCGCCGAGCCAGGTGGTTGCCGCGAGCAGGCCGCCGCTGGCGAACGCCGCCGCGATGGAACCTTGCACATCGAACGGACCGCCCGGCACACGTGGCTGCGCGGGAAGCAGGGTGCCGGCCAGCAGCACCGGCGCGCCAAGCAGCAGCTGCGCGACGAACAGCATGCGCCAACCGAGCAGCTCGGTGAGGTAGCCGCCGACCAACACGCCGAGCAGTGGCGAGATGGCGAGCGTGGTCGTCCAGTAGCCGATCGGTGTGGCGCGCAGCGCGGCCGGGTAGAGCGCGCTGCTGATCGCTAGTGCGGCGGGTACGAACAGCGCGCTGCCGACGCCGGTGAACAGACGTGCGGCGATCAAGAGGGGCAGCGTGGGCGCCAGCGCCGATGCGCCAATGCCTAGCAAGGTGAGCGCGAAGCCCAGCAGCCACAGCCGTTTGGCGCCGAAACGGTCGGCCGCACGCCCGGCCAGCGGCGTGATGGCGGCGACCGAGAGCAGCGGCCCCAAGCTGACCCAGTTGATCAGCGAGAGCTCGCCCGGCAGGTCTTTCGCGATGACGGGCAGCGCAATGATCAGGATGGTCAGCGTGACGTTGGAGACGAAGATGCCCCACAGGCTGATCACGAGCGCAAAGCGAGCGATACGCGGCGGGGGCGGCGGTGCGGTCGAGGGCCTGACGGGAACTGGGAACTGCGCTTCGATGCCGAGGGCTATGACGCGTAGAGCGCGCACGCGCGAAACAAAAGCTGCGTGTTCCGCGCGAAAAGAAGGGCCCGTACGCACGGAACTCGCGCCGTGGATCCGGCTCCAGGCGTTACCGTTTCAAAATGCGCGCGTGACGCGAACCGACTGCGGTGCGCCGAAGACGACGCGGCGCGAACCCTCGCTGAAGCTGAGCTTGAGGGTGCTGTCTTGGATCTCGCGCAGCGTGAAGTGCAGCGGATTGATGCTCGTCAGCGCGGCCTCGACGCGGTGCTCGATACCTTGGGCGTCGACCTCGAGCAGCGTGAAGCCCGGGCGCAGGAAGAGCGTGTAGCTCCCCGCGGGAAGCGGTGCGACGAGCGACTCGGCCGAGCCGACGTCGTCGCTCGCGCTGGGCGAGCTGAGCGTGAGCATGGCGGTGCCGCTGATCTCGAGCGTGGCGTCGCGCAGCAGGTAGGTGGTGCCGTCTTCGGACGTGGTGCTGAGCGGGATGCGCACCGAGCCGCTGAGGTCGGGCTCCACGAAGACGTCGTGATCGAGCAGCTCGCGGTCGCAAGCGGGAAGCAGAAGCGCGAGGGCGAGCACGAACACACGACGCATGGCGTGGCCTCCGGGGGGTGGAGTCGCGTAGCCCCTAGCAAGTAGCAGGGCGCGGATGTGCCGCAAAGTCATACATGCACGTTTCGAGAGGCTGCGTACCGACGCAGCTCACGATCGACTCCGGCTGGCCACGCGGGCGTGGAAAACGGGACGCGGACGGAGCCAAAACGATGCCGAGACCCGCGTAATTTCGCGGAGGAACGCCGGTTGCTATCGTGCGTGGCATGCGCCTTCGTGGATTGTGTGTGCTGGGTCTGATCGGGCTGTCCTTGGTGCTCGGCTGCGGCGCGAAGCCGGTGTCGCCCTCGACTTCGGGGACCCGGGCGGGACGCGGTGCACTCGGTGCCGCGGGCGCCGGCACAGGGCAGCCCGCGAAGACGGGCCCGGTGGAGGTCAGCTACTTCGGACCGCAGGGCGAGACCGAGGGCAGGGTCGAGATCAGCGTCTCGTTCGACCGGCCGATGGTTCCGCTGGGCACCGTGACCGAGGTGGGTCCCCACGTGCTCACGCTCGAGCCCAAGGCGGCCGGCAGCGCGCGCTGGGTCGGCTCGCAGACCCTGTTGTTCGAGCCGAGCGTGGCGCTGCCGATGGGCACCGAGTTCAAGGTGCACGTCGCGCGCGAGCTGCGCGCGCTCGATGGGCGCGAGCTCGCCACCGATCTCGACTTCTCGTTCGCGACGCCGGCTCTGACCGTGGTGTCGGAGCGCTCGTCGCACGGTTCGGACTACACCAATCGGCGCTGGGTCGACGTGTACTTCAACCAGTCCGTCGCACCCGATGCGCTGCGCGAACACGTAGTGCTCGAGCAGACCACGAACAAAAAGCAGGAACGCACGACGCTAGCGTTCACGGTGGTGCAGCCCGAACAGACCAACCCGCGTTGGCTGCGCGTGGTCAGCAAGACGCCGTTCGCGCTGTCGTCGTTGGTGACGCTGCGCGTGACGGCAGGCTTGCGCGGCACAGAGGGGCCACGCCCGCTCGCGAAAGACGCGGAGCTACACCACAAGATCTACGGTCCGCTGCACATCGTGCAGGCGCCGCCGTGCGCGGGCGAGATGTGCGTCGCGAAGTTGGTGTTTTCCAACCCGGTGCGCACGCGCGCCGTCTACGCGAAGCTGCGCTTCGACCCACCGCTGCCGACGCCGCTCTCGCGCAGCGACGACTACGAGACGCACGAAGTGTACTTTGGCTCCGAGCTCGCGCCTGACACGACGTACCGGATCTCCGTCGAAGGCGCGCTCACGGACGTGTATGGAACGCGGCTCGAGGGCGAGCGCACCGCCGTGGTGCAGACGCCGCCGTACCCTGAGCTCGCACGTCTGCTGCTCGACGGCGAGCTCGTCCACGCGGCACAGGTGCCCAAGCTGCGTGTGCAGCTACAAAATACCGGCAACGTGTGGCTCGACCTGACACCTCTCAAGGTCACCGAGGTGTTGCCGCAGGCGCTCGACACGCTGCAGCCGCGTGCGCCCGCCGTGACCCAGGCACTTGGAGGCGCGAAGGGCACCGAGCGTAAGGTCGTGGAGGTCGATCCCAGTGCGGCCCTGAAAGCTGGCAAGGGCGTGGTGCTGGCCACCCTCGATACGCACCAAGCGGGCGAGGAACCGTACACGCGCAGGCTGATCGCCTACACCGATCTCGCGCCTGCGTTGAAGGCTTCGTCGACGGGCGGCGTGGTGTGGGTCACCCGCTTCTCCGATGCGCAGCCAGTCGCCGGCGCCAGCGTGCGTGTCGTGCTGAAGGAGCAGACACTCGCGACGGGGCAGACCGACGCCCAAGGCCTGTTTGCGTTCAAGCTGGCGCCGCGTGTGCTGGCGGCCGGCGAGAGCGAGTCGTACGACGACCGAGATCTGGTCGCCGTGGTGCAGAAAGACGACGACGTCAGCTTCACGCAGAAGTTTCGCGGCGTGGGACCATGGGAGCTCACCGAACACGGCAGCTACGGCGGCGAGGGTACCACCAGCGCGCACCTGTTCACCGAGCGCGGCATCTATCGCCCCGGCGATACGTTGCAGCTCAAGGGCATCTTGCGTAGCCACGACAAGAACGCGTTCGTGCCGACTGCGGGCGAAGTGACCGTGCGTGCAGTGGACGCGAGCGAGAGCGAGATCGAGATCAGTAAGGTCAAGCTCTCTGCGTTCGGCACCTTCTCGCACGCGGTGCGCATCCCAGGCTCGGTGGAGCTCGGGCCCATCACGCTGACCGTGACGAGCGCGGGCCAGACGTTTACAGCGAGTGCCGAGGTCGCCGAGTATCGCCCTGCCGAGCTCGAGGTCGCGCTGCGTGCAGATCGGGAGCTCGGCACGCGTGGCGAGACGGTCCAAGCTCGCATTGCTGGTCACTACCTGTTTGGTGCGCCGGCGCGCGAGGCGAGCATGTACTGGAGCGCGCGCTACCTGCCGCGCAGCTTCGAGCCAGAGCGCTACGCCGGGTTCACCTTCGCAGACGAAGACGACGAGTCGTGGCACGACCATCCCTACAACGTAGCGGCGAGCGGCGAGGGCAAGCTCGACGCGAAGGGCGAGCTCGAGATCGAGGCGTCGCTCGAGGGTGCACCGCTCCATGGCCCGAGCTCGCTGGAGATCGAGACCAGCGTGGTGAGTCACGGCACCCAAGCCGCAGCGAGCATCGTGGTCGACGTGGTGCCGGCCAGCGTGTTGGTGGGGTTGCGCCCGGCCAGCGCGCTCGGAGAAGTGCAAAAGCCGCTCGTCGTGGAGCTTACGGCCCTCAGCCCGCAGGCCGCGCCGGTGGCCGACGTGCCGCTCGAGGTGAGCTTCAAGCGGCGCGACTTCACCAGCAAGCTGGTCGACGGACGGGTCGAGTATCAGGCGCACGATCAGCGCGTGGGCAGCTGTCGCGTCAAGAGTAAGGTCGAGCTCGCACGCTGCACCTTCACGCCGACCTTGCCGGGGCTGCACGTCGCGCGCGTGCGCGGCAAAGACGACAAGGGCCGCGAGAGCACGGCCGCGCGCTACGTCTACGTCTACGGAGACGGTGCCGCGTCGTGGGGTGGAGACCAAGACAGCTACTTGCTCTCTCTCAAGAGCGACAAGACGCGGTTTCAGCTCGGCGATACGGCCAAGCTGCTGGTGCCTTCGCCGTGGGATGAGGCCGAAGCCTTGATCACCGTCGAGCGCGAGGGGGTGCTCTCCGTCGAGCGTAAACATGTGGGCCGAGCCAGCACCATCGAGGTGCGCATCGACGAGCGCTTCGTGCCCAACGCGTTCGTGTCGGTGCTGCTGGTGCGTCCGCTCGACGGAGTGTCGAGCGGTGTGGAGGCCGGTCTGCCATACCGAGTGGGTGCGCTCGAGCTGTCGGCTGACGTCTCGGCCCGCAAGCTGTCGATCGAAGTGCGGCCTGATGCGATCGAGAAGCGTCCCGGCGAGGAGCTCACGGTGGAGCTCGCGGTGCGCGACGGAACCGGGAAGGCCACGCCGGCGGAGCTGACGGTGTTTGCCGTCGACGAAGGCGTGCTGTCGCTGACGGGCTACCGTACGCCCGATCCGTTCGCACAGATCTATGCGCCGCGTGCGCTCTCCGTGTGGACCAGCGACGCGCGCGGCATGTTGGCGCACGTGCTCGACGGTGCAGACGAAGAGAAAGGCGGCGACGAGGGCGGTGGTGGTGGCGAGTCGGTGCGCAGCAACTTTGCGGCGGTGGCGCTGTACGTCCCGAGCTTGCTCACCGATGCGGCTGGCAAGGCGTCGCTGCGCTTCAAGTTGCCAGACGGCACCACGCGTTACCGCATCATGGCCGTGGCTGCGTCGCGCGGCGCGGAGGTGGGCTCGGGCGAAGCTTCGGTCCGCACCAAGAAGCCGCTCATGCTGCGCCCGCTCGTGCCCCGCGTGCTGCGCGCGGGCGACAAGGTCGAGCTCGGGGTGCTGGTCCACAACGAACAGACCGAGGACATCGACGCCGAGGTCGAGCTGACCGCCACCGGCATCGCTCTCGTGGAGGGCGCCAAGAAGCGTGTGCACGTGCCGGCATCGGGCGCCGTGGAGGTGCGCTATCGTCTGCACGCGGATCGTGTGGGCGCTGTTCAGCTCTCGTTTCGTGCGCAGGCAGGCAAGGAGCGCGACGCACTCGCCATCGAGCGCCGCGTGCTGTCGCCGAGTGTGCTCCAGACCGTGAGCGGAGCAGGCACGACACAGGCAACGGCCCAAGAAGCGCTGGCGCCGCTCGCGGGCTTGCGGCGCGACGTGGGCGGACTCGAGGTGTCGCTGGCCACCAGTGCGCTGGTCGAGCTCGAAGCGCCAACACGCGCACTGCTCGCCTACGAGTACGGCTGCACCGAGCAGCTCTCCTCGCGTCTAATCGCCCTTGCCGCGCTCGAGCGCCTGCGCGTGCCGCTCTCTTTGAGCGACGCCTCGTTCGCGGGGCAGGCCGCTTCGTTGGCGTCGGAGCTCGAGCGCCACCAGCGCGGCGATGGTGGGTTTGGCCTGTGGTCGCCCAACGACAGCACGAGTCCCGTGCTCTCCACGTTTTTGACCAGCTATGCGTTGATCGCACTCAGTGAGCTGAAGGCGGCCGGTTTGCCTGTCTCGCCCCACGCGTACGAGCGCGCGCTCAAGTTCTTGGCCAGCGAGCTGCGCGCACCACGCCCCGGCAGCGAGGACGCCGACAGAGCCGCGCTGCGGCTCACGCAGCAAGCGTTCACGGTGTACGCGCTCGCGGTGAGTGGACACTACGATGCCGGCTACGCGGGCAAGCTCTTCGAGCAGCGCGCGCTATTGCCCGTGTCTGCGCAGGTCGAGCTGATGCACGCGCTCGCCAACGACCCGATGAGCGACGGCCGTGTGGAGACCTTGCTCGCGGAGCTGAGCTCGCACGTGCGTGTGACCGCTGACGAAGCGCACCTCGAGACCAACCTCAGCGATGCCTACGCGCCCTTGTTCATCAGCGACGTGCGCTCTACCTCGGCGCTGCTGCTGGCGCTGCTGGCGCGCCACCCGGAGCACACGCTCTTGCCCAAGCTCGCGCGCTGGCTGTCGGGCGCGCGCGGTCGCGACGGCGCCTTTCGCGGCACGCACGAGAGCGCCTGGGGCGTGCGTGCGCTCTCCGCCTACTTCGCGCAGCAAGAAGCGACGCGCCCGGATCTGCGCGCAAAGGTCACGCTCGGAGCGCGCGAGATTGGCAAGTCCGTGTTGGTGGGGAGCCGCGCCAAGGCGAGCTTCAGCGTGCCGATGAGCGAGCTGCCGACCACCGGCGAGCCGCTCACGTTCGACAAACAAGGGAGCGGCACGCTGCACTACGTAATGCGGCTCGGCTACGCGACGAGCGAGCTGCCCACACTGCCCAGCGAGCGTGGCTTCTTTGTCGAGCGCAGCTACGAGCGCATCGATCCCGCGCTGCTCGCGAGTGGCGACGCGACGGGTGAGGCGAGTGACAGTGCTGCGGTCGGAGACTACGTGCGCATCACCTTGCGCGTGGCCGTACCTTCGGCGCGGCGCTTCGTGCTGATCACGGATCCGCTGCCCGCTGGCCTCGAGCCGGTCGACATGACGCTCGCCACCGAGCTGCAGGGAGCCAGGCGTGCACTCGACCACGAGGGCCAGACCGACCATCAGGAGCTGCGCGACGACCGCGCCGTGTTTGCGATCGACGACCTCGCGCCGGGTCTGTATCGCTACACCTACCTTGCGCGCGCCAACACGGTAGGAAGCTTCGTTGCGCCGCCGACCAAGGTCGAAGAGATGTACCACCCGGAGACCCAGGGGCTGACTGCTGCGCACGCCTTCACGGTGCGTGCGCCATGACGACGTCGACAGCCACGAGTGCCTCGCAAAACAGAGCTGGGCGTCGGCTCGTTGGGCTCGCCCTCGTTCTTGGGCTGCTTTCGGTCGCGACGCTTGTTGTCTTTTACACGATGCCTCTGCCGTCCGAGTTGTCGCTGGGCCGAGGCGAGCTCGCGATCTCGGATGCGCGACGTTCGCTCTTGCGCGAGTCCGCAGGCAGCGACGGGATGCGCGCAGAATGGGTTCGGCTCCGGGACGTGCCCAGTGCGGCGCTGGATGCTTTTGTTCACGGAGAAGATCACCGGCTGCGCGAACACGGGGGCGTAGACCTGCTGGGCCTCACGCGTGCGGCCTGGCTCGATCTGCGCGCGGGCAAAGTCGTGTCGGGAGGCTCGACGTTGGCGATGCAGCTCGCGCGCATGAGCTACGGCATCCCGCGCAGCTGGCGCGGCAAGGTCGAACAGGCGGCGCGTGCGCTCGTGCTCCAGACGCGGCTAGGGCCTGACGGCGTGCTCGAGTCCTACGTCAACCTCGCGCCGTTTGGTCGCGACGTGCGCGGCATCGCACAGGCGAGCCGTGTCTACTTTGGAAAGCCGCTGCGCGACCTGACACGTGGCGAGGCGATCGCCCTCGCGTGTCTGCCGCGCGGTCCACGCTACTACGACCCGTACAGACACCACGATCGTCTGCTCGCACGGCGCGCACACGTGATCGCCTTGATGGAAAAGCGCGGGGCGCTGACCGCGCTGGAGCGTACCGAGGTCGAGAGCGAGCCGCTGGCGTTGATCCCCCTCGAGCGAACCTTTCGCGCGCCCCATGCGAGCGAGGTCTCGCGGCGCGAGGCGCTGCGTCGTGGCGCAGGCAGTGCGTCGGTGCTGCGCACCACCATCGACCCCACGCTGCAGAGTGCAGCGCAGTGGGCGTGTGCACGTGCGCAGCACGAGCTCCTGGGCAAGGCTGCGACCGGCTGCGCTGCGGTGATGATGCGCATCTCGACCGGGGAGGTGACGGCGCTCGTGGGCTCGCCTTCGTTTCATGCAGCAGAGGGCGGCCAGGTGAACGCGGCGCTGGCCCCGCGCCAGCCGGGCAGCGCGCTCAAGCCCTTCGTGTACGCGCTCGCGTTCGAGCAGGGCAAACGACCGAGCTCGCGGATCGTCGACGAGCCCATCGCCTTCCCGGCGCAGTTCGGCAGCTGGCTGCCCGCCAACTACGACAAACGTTTTCACGGTGAGGTGACGTTGCGCGAGGCGCTGGCGTGTTCGTACAACGTGCCTGCGGTCAAGCTGGCATCGGAGCTTGGTCCGGCGCGCGTGTTGGAGCGGTTGCGCCGTTTGGGGTTCAGTACGTTTCAGCAAGATGTCGAGCACTACGGCGTGGGGCTTGCGCTCGGGGTGGGCGAGGTCACGTTGCTCGACTTGGTGGCCGCGTACGGGACGCTCGCGCGCGGCGGCGTGTATTTGGAGCCAACTGTGTTGAGTCGTGCCGAGCATGCCGGTGTCGCACTGCCGCTTCTGCCGCGGCGGAGCGAGCGCGTGTTTTCTGAAGAGGTCAGCTCGCTCGTGACTGACGTGCTCGCAGACGACGTCGCGCGCCGTCCGGCGTTTGGTGCGGACAGTGTGCTCGAGTTGCCGTTTGCAACGGCGGTGAAGACGGGGACGTCCTCGCGCTACCGCGACAACTGGACTGTTGGGTACGCGGGCGACACCGTGCTGGGCGTGTGGGTGGGGCGGCACGACGGCGGCTCGCTGCACGGGGTCTCTGGTGTGTCGGGTGCGGGGCCGGCGTTTCGGCATCTGATGCTGACTGCCGAGGGCAAGCGTGCGGTGTCTGCGCCGCCGTGGATGGCCTCGGTCGTGCGGTGACGTTGGGCGTGAGACGGGCGAGAGCCTCCGTGCGTGTGGAGCGACCCTCGCGGAGGCTTCCAGAACCCTGTGTGCATAGGCGTGCGAGGTCGTGGGGGCTTCCGGGAGTCTCTGTGTACGAGTGCATCGCCCTGTTGGGGGCTTCTGGGAGCCTCGACCGAGGGTGCCGCCATGCATCGAGGGCTTCCGGGAGCCTCGCATGACGCGAGGGGTGTTGGTGGGGGGCTCCCGGGAGCCTCTTCGCGCGCGTGTTCGATGTGCGGGAGGCTCCCGGGAGCCTCGATGACGTACGGGTGATGCGCGTGGGCCTCAGGAGCCACACGGTGTGCGCGGTCCCCAGAGGGATTCGAACCCGACAGCTCACTCTCCTAGAAGCCGCGGCACAACGCGGTCTTGCATGCACTTCGAGAGGGATGGCGTCGAGTTACGATGCTCTGGGCGTCCCGCGGCGTGCCCGGTGAAGGTATCGCGTGCCGCCGCCGGCCGCGCCGTCGTGGCAACCGGGTGGCAAGACTTTGGTGGCTGGGCAACCACCGGTTTTCTCCCTGCTGCCGTTCGGCCGTCATAGCCTGCTACCATGGCTCCCACGGCGGCGCCTCTTCAAGGTTTGGTGCATGGCAACACAGTTGTCCTCGACGAGGCGGTCCCGCCACTCGACGGCAAGCGCGTGCTCGTCGTCCTTGAGCCTGTCGACGAGCAGACTCTCACCGCCAAGCAAAATGTCGACGCGTGGCGAGCGTGGGTAGCCACCGGGGCCCAGAGACCGATCGAGGACGAGGGCGAGCCCGAATTCCCATGATGGCGCGCGGCGACATCCGCCCGCTTGTGAGTCTTCAGCATTGGCTTGCTGGCACTATGCTGGGTCGGCGTCGGGCGGCGCCCGCCGTCGCTGAACGGCGCTTGCGCCGTTGCCTCGGCAGCAAAGACGCGATTCACCTAGGCGCATCGTCGGCACGCGCCTTGGGGACGGCCGGCTCATGGCGTTCCCTCTGCGGTCACCGCCGGCTCTGGTCTATCGTCCGCGGGACCCATCCGCCACGGTGCTGTACACGCTCGTGGCGGAGCAGCGTGCGACGTTTGCTAGCGCAGCCACTGAAGCGGGCGGCGTGCCCTCCTTCGTCGACGAGTCATTCGAGCGCTTCTTGCGCTGCGGCGTGCTCGCCCACGGCTTTGCGCGCTTTGGCTGCGTGTCGTGTGGGCACGACCACCTCGTCCCCTTGTCCTGCAAGACACGTGGCCTGTGCCCGTCCTGCGGTGGACGCCGCATGGCGGCGCTCACCCGGCACATCATGGACCACGAGCTGCCGCACGTCCCTGCACGCCAGTGGGTGCTGAGTCTGCCTTACCCTCTGCGCTACTACAGACTCGCGTACGACCAGTCGCTCTGTACTGCCGTCCATCGTGCTCTGGCGTATGCGCTACGCCAGCACCTTAGACGGCTTGCGCGCGCGTGTGGACACCGAGACGCGCAGACCGGCTCGGTCACCTTCGTGCAGCGCTACGGCGGCGGCCTCAACCTCAACGTCCACTTTCACCTGCTCAGCCTCGACGGCTGGTTTCACAGGGCGTCCGATGGACAGCTTACGTTCGAGCGCGCTGCGACGCCGAGGCAGAGCGACGTCGAAGGTCTACTGGTGGCCGTGCACGCGCGCGTGATGCGCTTGCTCGAGCAGCGTGGTCTGCTCGAGCCCGATGCGCCCGATGCGCTGGCAGAGGACACGTCGGCGCTGGCCGCCTGTTACGAGGGCGCGATCTTACAGCGCGTCGCTCT
>JBEGTL010000047.1:0-26345 GCA_041179425.1 Pseudomonadota bacterium
TGTGGTTCTGGGAAGGTCTGGCCACCTACTACGAAGAGCGGCTGCAGCCCGGAATCGGTCGCCCTGCGTGGCCGGTGTGGGATGGACTCTTCCGCGCCGCGGTGGCCACCAAACGGCTCGACGGCGGCGACCTCAGTGAGCTCAACCGACGCCTGCACTGGGGTAACCACTACGTCTACGGCAGCCACTTCATCGCGTACCTGGTCGAGACCTACGGCGAAGCGCGACTGTGGAAGCTGGTCGAGCGTCAGGGCCAGTCGTTCTTTTTTCCCTTCATCGTCAATCAGCGCTTCTCCAAGGTGTACGGCAAACGACTGTCTCTGCTGATCGAAGAGTTCAGTCGCGCGATGCTCGTCAGGTACCCGCCTCGCGAGCGCCCTCAAACACAGCGTGCGCTGCGCGACGTGGGCATGAACGGACGCTACGCGCGCGCCGCCGACGGTAGCGAGGCCGTGGTGAGCGACGCCATGGACGCGCCCGCGACCCTGACGGTCTACGCACCCGATGGAACGGTGCGCTACCGCGAGCGGCTCACCGATGTGGCGCCGCGCCGCAACCTGGTGAGCCCGGACAGCCGCAGCGTATCGGGGCTGCGTTTTTCCCGCGACGGGCAGCACCTGTACTTCGTGGCGGTCGACCCCGCGCTGGTCTTTCAAGAGACCAGGCTGATGCACCTCGACCTCCAAAAGCGCGACCTGACCCGCGTCGCGAAGGACATCGGCGGACTCGGCGGCGACATCAGTCCCGATGGTCGATCTTACTTGTTCGTGCGCGTGGACGCGACCGGGCATGCCCTCGCCACGTACGACTTGGTCACGGGCCAGGTGCACGAGCTCCATCGGCCCCCTGCGGGCGTCTACTTCTCCAGCCCCAACTACTCGCCCGACGGCAGCAAGATCGCCGTCAGCGTGTTTGCCGGCGGCTACGCGTTGGCGTTGTTCGACGCACAGAGCGGAGCACGCCTGCGCACGCTCTCGCCGACCGCGGGCCCGGTCTACGACGTCAGCTTCATCGACGACGACAGGCTGCTCTTTTTGGGCGCGCACGAGCGGCGGTTTCAGGCGTTCAGCTACACGTTGTCGACGTCTTCGCTCGCCCAGCTCACCAACGCACCTTACTTGGTGCTGCAGCCGCGCGCCGCGCACGGCACCGTCAGGTTCTTCAACCGCGAAGGTCTGAGGTACACGCTCGACGAGGTCGCCCTTCCCACGCCGGGTGCACAGGCCGTCAACAGCCTCACTTTTGCGCCGCGTCTGCTCGCCGACGTGGGTCCCGACGGGGGCGCCGCGCAGCTCAGCGCGCCGCCACCCATGCCGAGCGATCAAACGCTCGAGTTTCAGGGCGTGGTCACCGCTACGCCACCAGCGCCCGCACCGGCCGTGCCGAGCGCTGTGCCTGCCGAGGTGGTGCCCAGCGAGCCCGCACCGGTTCCCGAGGCAGGGGTCCCCGCAGACGCGGCTGCTGCGACGGGAGCGCCCGTTCCTCCCGTCGTAACGCCTGTGCCCTCGGCAGCGAGTGGCCTGTCGTTGGTCGAAGATCGCTGGCTCACGTTGCCTCCGCCACCCTCCCTGGTGCTCACACAGAGCGATGACGAGCCCTACGCCGTGTTCCCCCGGCTGCTCGTGCCCTCGGTGCGCGCGCCGCAGTTCTCCGCCGGCTCCACGGGCGCAGCGTACCTGGGCGCGTACCTGGGCGGCACCGATGCGCTGGGCAAACATCGTTGGGGCGCCTCCGTGGGTGTGCAACCGATCGAGAACTTGTGGAGCGGCTCGTTCGGCTACATCAACGCCCAGCTGTCGCCGCTGCTCCTCCAATTCGTCGGCTCACAGGCCTCGTTCGACGCCGCGAGGGCAAAGCGCGGCGACCGAGACGGGGATGGCGATCGCGAGCAGTACTGGGTGCACGATCACCGTCGTCAGCGCGATCTCGATGTCACTGCTTCGTTGACGCTGCGGACGAGCCAGCTCGCGCTCTCCGTGCACGCAACCAACGACCAAGAACAAAACCCCGACCTGGACGAGGATGACGGCGACGCGGCAGAGCGGGTGCGCCTGACGAAGTTCTACAAGAACCGCACCCTGAGCGGCGCGAGCTTGGGGTTTGTGCACTACGCGGTGGAGAGCACGCCCATGTCCGGGCCGCGCCGCGGCTACGCGACGAGCCTGGCCGGATCTTACTATCCACAGTCACTGGGTACGCTGGACTCCAACGTGGCCGACGTGCGCGGCGAGCTCGCGTTGTACGCGCCGCTGCCCTTCTCGCGCCGACACACGCTGCGGCTCGACCTCCGTGCCCGCGCCATCGTCAGCGACGAGCCTCAGCCGCTGCTCGAGCTGGGCGGCTCGCCGTGGCTCAACCTGTACGACCACCCCGACCAACGCACCCACGACCCGTACATTGGGCTGGCCCCCAAGCGCCGCTTTCGGGAGACCCTGCGCGGCTTCGAGACGGCCAACTTCAATGTCAACCAAGTTGGCATCGTCGACCTCGCCTACCGTTACCCGATTGTCATCGACCGCGGCACGGCCACTTCGTTCAGCATCCTGCCTTCGTTCTTTTTGCGACAGATCGACCTCGAGCTGTTCGCGACGGGCGCCTCCGACGTGGTCAAACAGATCGGGACGTTTGGCCACCTCGCCGTGGGCGGTTCGGTCGCGATCAAGCTCGCGTGGATGCGGGTGCTCGCGCTCCGCTATCAGCTCGCCAAGCGCTTCACCGACGCCGACGATCTCCAGCACCTGATCGCCCTCGGCATCGATTTGTAACAGCCCGGTCCGTGTCTGCTCACCTGTGGGCAGACTCGTGACTAGACACCGGGCGCCGCGTGGAAAGGTCTGTTTTGTCGGGGCCGAGGTGTTGCGCCTCGGTTTGCCGGGAAGACTTTTCATTCCCACATTCATGCTAACGCAACTCGTAGGTGCGCCGACTCTGCGAGACCAAGCGCGCATTCCCCGTGGGAGTTGTCATGTGGTTCTCCTCTTCGATTCTCCGCTCGCGTCCCCGAGGGCGCGCCTCGACACCGACGCGCCATCGTTCGTTTGCGATCGTGCTCACGCTCGCTGCTGCACTCGGCACACAGGCCTGTAGCAAGGCGGTTGCACCGCCTCCGGCTCCCCCACCGCCCAAGGTGCTCGTGGCAGCCGTCAAACAAGCGCAGGTCAACTTGTTCGACGACAACGTCGGGCAGCTCGACGGGTACGTAAACGCGGAGATCCGCGCGCGTGTGCGCGGCTACCTCAAGCAGCAGGCGTACCGAGATGGCAGTCAGGTCAAGGCAGGGCAGCTGCTGTTCACCGTCGACCCGGTGGAGTATCAGGCCGCGCTCGACTCGGCGCGCGGCACGCTCGCCCGTGCACACGCCGCGGTGCAGCTGGCGCAGCAACAGCTGACGCGCACCCAGGGCCTGCTCAAGACAGGCACCGTCACGCAGCGCTCGCTCGAAGACGCAACGGCCGCAGCCGAAGACGCCAAGGGCCAAGAGCGCGCAGCGCAAGCCGCCGTGCGCCAGGCCGAGCTCAACCTCTCCTACACGCAGCTGCACTCGCCGCTCGACGGCATCGCCGGTCTGGCCCGCGTCCGGGTGGGCAACTTGGTAGGCCAAGACGGCCCCACGCTGCTCACCACGGTCTCCACGCTCGACCCCATGCGTGTGCGCTTCCCCATCAGCGAGCGCGACTACCTCAAGAACGCGCAAAAGCTCAAAGAGCTGGGCACGCACGACCTCAAGTGGGCCAAGGCGCAGATGGCAGAGCTCGAGAGGGGCCGTACCGACAGCGGTGACGAAGGCGTCGAGCTGGTGCTGGTCGACGACAGCGTCTACCCCAGGCGCGGACTCATCGTGTCGACTGATCGCGAGATCAACCCGAGCACCGGCACCATCCAGGTCGAGGCCTTGTTTCCCAACCCCGAAGGCATCCTGCGCCCCGGCCAGTACGCACGCGTCCGCACGCGACGCGCCAACACGGGCGGCGACGCGCTGGTGGTCTCGCAAAAGTCCCTGCTCGAGGTGCAAGGCACCTACTCGGTCGCCGTCGTCAAACAAGACAACAAGGTCGAGCTGCGGCGCGTGGAGGTGGGCGCTGCCACCGGCGACGAACGCATCATCACCAAGGGTCTGACCGCCGGTGAGCGCG
Source organism: Pseudomonadota bacterium (assembly GCA_041179425.1). Classification (GTDB taxonomy): domain Bacteria; phylum Myxococcota_A; class Polyangia; order Polyangiales; family DASUME01; genus DASUME01. Next base: position 4,134 of record JBEGTL010000047.1, read on the forward strand.
TCGTGGTCGAGGGCGTGCAGAAGGTCGCCGACGGGGCGACTGTGGTCCCCGAAGACGCTCCAGAAAAGCCGTCTGCCGTCAAAGCAGCTTCTCTCACGCACTAATCGCCGTTCTGTTTTCGGCCGGCACACGAGCTCCGTCTCGGGCGTGCGGCCTTTCGCTCAGGAGAGCTCCGCCATGATCTCCGCATTCTTCATTCGGCGCCCGATCGTCGCGATGGTCATCGCCATCGTCACGGTGTTGCTCGGCCTGGTGGCGTTGCTGGGGCTGCCCATCTCGCAGTTCCCGCAGATCTTGCCGCCGCAGATCAACCTGACCACCACGTACACCGGCGCGGACGCGCTCACCATCGAGCAGTCGGTGGCGACGCCGATCGAGCAGCAGATGAACGGCGTGGACAACATGCTGTACATCCAGTCCACCAACGCCAACGACGGGTCGATGAACCAGGTCGTCACGTTCGAGGTCGGCACTAACGTCGACACCGACAACGTGCTGGTGCAAAACCGCTACTCGCAGGCCGAGACGTCGTTGCCGCAAGACGTCAAAAACTTCGGCGTCACGATCAAAAAGTCACTCGCGTTCCCGCTGATGGTGGTCGCGTTCTACTCGCCCGACGGGCGCTACGACGCCAACTTCCTCGCCAACTACGCCACCATCAACATCAACGACGCCGTGCTGCGCGTGAAGGGTGTGGGCGACATCCGTAACCTCGGCTCGTCCGACTACGCGATGCGCATCTGGCTCAAGCCCGACGTCATGGCGCGCCTGAGCGTCACCGCCACCGACGTGCAGAACTCCATCCGTTCCCAGAACGTGGTCAACCCTGCGGGCAAGGTGGGCGCAGAGCCCGCGCCGCCCGGCACCGAGATGACGTACACGGTGCGTGCCCAGGGCCGTCTGCAGACGCCCGAAGAGTTTGCCAACGTGATCGTGCGCGAGAACCCGGACGGCTCGGTGATCCGCATCAGCGACATCGGCGGTGTCGAGCTCGGCGCCCTCAACTACTCGCAGTTCGGCAGCTTCAACGGCAAGCCTGCCGCGGTCATGGCGGCGTTTCAGTCGCCCGGCTCCAACGCGCTCGACGTCGCTGCCAACATTCGCAGCACGCTGGCCGAGCTCAAGACACGTTTCCCGCCCGGGCTCGAGTATCAGGTCTCGCTCGACACCACTGCCCCGGTGAAGAGCGGCATCAACGAGATCGTGCACACGCTCATCGAAGCCATCCTGCTGGTGGTCGTGGTGGTGTTCTTGTTCTTGCAGAGCTGGCGCGCCACGCTCATCCCGCTGCTCACGGTGCCCGTCTCCCTGATCGGCGCGTTCGCGGTCTTCCCGCTGCTCGGCTTCTCCATCAACACGCTGTCGTTGTTTGGGTTGGTGCTCGCCATCGGTCTGGTCGTCGACGACGCCATCGTCGTGGTCGAGGCGGTGGAGCACCACATCGAAGAAGGCATGAGTCCGCGCGACGCCACGCTCAAGGCCATGCAAGAGGTGTCTGGTCCGGTCGTCGGCATCGCGCTGATCTTGGCGGCGGTGTTCATCCCGGTCGCCTTCATGGGCGGCATCACGGGCCGACTGTACCAGCAGTTTGCGCTCACCATCGCCATCAGCGTGCTCATCTCGGCGTTCAACGCACTCACCTTGAGTCCGGCGCTCGCCGCGCTCTTGCTCAAGCCCAAGGGCGAACCCAAGACGTTCGTGGGGCGCGGCTTTCGCGGCTTCAATCGTTGGTTTTCGCGCCGCACCGACAACTACGTCAGCATCAATCGCCAGCTGATTCGCAAGCTCGCCATCCCGCTCATCTTGCTGCTCGGCATCAGCGGCGGCGCCTACGTGCTCGGCAACAAGCTGCCGTCGGGCTTCGTGCCCGAAGAAGACCAGGGCTACGCCATCATCGGCATTCAGCTGCCCGACGCTGCCTCGCTCCAGCGCACCCGCGAGATCACCGACAAGGTCGACAAAATCATGGCCAGCGTGGAGGGCGTCAACTACCGCACCACGGTCGCAGGCTTCAGCTTCTTTACGCGCACGGCGGCAAGCTACGTGGGCACCGGCTTCGTGTCGCTCAAGCCGTGGGATGAGCGCGGTGAGGGGCAGCACGCCAAGGACATCGTCATGAAGCTCAACCAGGGCTTCGCCACCATCCCCGGCGCCAAGGTGTTCGCGTTGATGCCGCCTGCCATCCCGGGCATCAGCTCCGCCGGCGGCTTCAGCATGATGCTGCAAGATCGCAGTGGCGACTCGGTCGAGTTCCTCGCCCAAAACGTCGGCAAGTTCTTGGCGGCGGCCAGCAAGCGCCCCGAGCTGCTCGGCGTGCGCCCCAACTTCTCGCCCGCCGTGCCGCAGATCTTCGCCGAGGTCGACAAAGAAAAGGCGCTCAAGCAGGGCGTGCCGCTGCCCGAGATCTACACCGCGCTCCAGACCTTTCTCGGTGGAGCGTACGTCAACGACTTCACGCGCTTCGGTCGCCAGTGGCGCGTGTTTGCACAAGCTGCGCCCGCGTTTCGCAAGAGTGCGGACGACCTGCGCGAGTTCTACGTGCGCAACAACAAAAACGAGATGGTGCCGCTGTCCACCTTGGTCCATGCGCGCACCACCTCGGGTCCCGAGTACACCACGCGCTTCAACCTGTTCCGCTCGGCCGAGATCATGGGCGCCGCGGCACCGGGCTACAGCTCGGGTCAAGCGCTGGCCGCACTCGAGGAGGTCGCACAACAAGTGCTGCCGCCAGGGATGGGCTACGCGTGGAACGGTCTGTCGTACCAGGAGAAGGTCTCCCAGGGCGGACAGGCCAAGATCCTCGGTCTGTCGCTGGTGTTCGTGTTCTTGATCCTGGCCGCGCTCTACGAGAGCTGGTCGTTGCCGTTCAGCGTCTTGCTGAGCACGCCGGTTGCCATCTTGGGTGCGTACCTGGGGCTGCTCTCGCAGAAGTTCGACAACAACGTGTTCGCGCAGATCGGCCTCATCATGTTGGTCGGGCTCACGGCCAAGAACGCCATCCTCATCGTCGAGTTCGCGAAGGCAAAGCTCGAAGAGGGGATGCCGCTCATGGACGCCGCGCTCGAGGGCGCCAAGCTGCGCCTACGCCCCATCATCATGACCTCACTCGCGTTCATCTTCGGCTGCTTGCCGCTGGTGGTCGCCAGTGGTGCCGGTGCCGGCGGTCGTCAGGTCATGGGCATCACCGTGGTCGCGGGCATGCTCGCGGCGACGGTGGTCGGTATCTTTTTTATCCCGTCGCTGTTCGTGTTCTTCGAGAAGATCGCGGGCCACAAAGACGCGCGGGTAGACGAGCGCGCCGAGCAACCTGCGGGTGAAGAAGCGGGCAGGCTGTCGCAGAACATGGCGGAGTAGAGGCTACGACTCCCGCTCGAGAGGACAACATGGCCCTAGACCCACGGATCAGAGACATCGGCCCGGTCGAGACGACCCGTCTGTTCGACATGGTCGTCGACCTCGCCCCACCCCTCCACGTTGGCGTTGGGCCGCTCGGCCGCCGTATCGTGTTTCACGCTGGTGGCGGCAGCTTCGAAGGCCCCCTACTGCGCGGCGAGGTGTTGGCGAGTGGCGGAGACTGGGCGCTGGTTCGAGCCGACGGCTCCACCGCAATCGACGTGCGACTCACGCTGCGCACGCACGACGGAGCGCTCATCTCGATGACGTACGGTGGGCGCTACACGTCTCCTGCCGAGCTGAGCACGCAGCTCACGGATCGGCGCACACGCCACACGGTAGACCCCAAGAACTACTACTTCCGCTCCAATCCGTTGTTCGAGACAGGTGCGGCAGCGTACGCGTGGCTCAACGACGTCGTGTGCGTGGGCTCCGGTTACTTCGTCGAGGGCGGCATCGCCTACAGGGTCGCGAAGGTGGTCTGACACGCCGCGCGCGCCTACCCCGCACGCACGGTCAGCGCGCGGTGCTGTGGCCGATACGCGCATCGCTGCGCGGCTTACGTCGCGCCGGCTTTTTTGTTCTGTTCGACGGTACTGCGCAGTCGCAGCAGGTCGCGCAGCCGATCTGCCCAAAATGGGGCCCCCAAGAACAAGAGCATCACGGAGACCGTCAGACCGGCGAACCAGCGAACGACATAGAGCCAGAAGTCGGCTGTGCCATCGCTCGACTCGCTCTTGGTGATGGAGACGGGCGTCGCGCACTTCTTGGTGTAGCTGCAGTAGCGCTCGATGAACGTGCTTCGTTGCCAGCCCAGCCGGAGCTCTGGGAGGTTGAGCACGGCGTTGAGCTGGATCAAGTCTTGACCTAGCTCGTCTGTCTGGCCGCTCGGCAAGTCGACGTCGGACCGGTCTGCAATCTGCTGGAGTCCGACCGCGTGCTCGCCCAGGGCATTGGCGAGCGCGCCCTCAGCGAACAGATCGTACGTCAGCTGCACAGCGTCGAGGTTGAGCAACACTACGGCGATCGCCGACACGACCATCACCAAGCGACCCGACTCTTTGCGGAAGCGATCGGTCGCGCTGCCCTCGATCGTGGTGAACCACTTGTGCAGCCAGGAGACGAACGTCTCATCCGTCGCGTCCTCCGGCCTGAGCTTTACATACCACCGGGCGGGCAGCTGACCGTTCACCGAGTTCTGCTCGATGACCTTGATCAGGTCGTTCTTCGCGATCCACTCGATGGGCCGGCGCGGGCGCGCTGCTGGCGGACGTTGCTGGTCATTCGCCGACTGCAGCACGGCGTCGGACATCACGTCCCGCACGAACGCCGCTGTGGCGGCATCGTTGGGTGCCCCGTAGTCTCCGTGATGGGTCCGGAAGGCGTAGCTGGTTGCCGCGAGCATCTCCGCGAGCTGACGGCTGCGACGATTGTCGAGCCGAAACAGCGCATTGACGAGCATGGAGACGATCATGCTCACCGCGGCCATGACGACCGCGAAGCCGATCAGCAGATTGAGGGTCGAACTGAGCATTTGCATGGTGTCTCCAGATGGCTCGCTGAGGTTTTTGCCTAGAGCGAATAGAGGTACGCGATCAGAAAGCGACGTTGTGTCGCGTCGAGAACGAGCTGCTCGGGACGGTCGTGTCCTTGGTTCGAGTTTCCCGGGGCGCTGGTGTCGAACGTAAAGAGTGAGCGGCCAGCGACCGATGCCTCGTCAAAAACGAAGCCGCCGTGCTCCGTGTCGTACCGGGGATTGCCGCGCAGAAATTTCGCAGGCCGCTCTTCTGGCTTGCGGAGAAGGTGGTCGAGCGTCGGCACCGAGCCGTTGTGTAAGTAGGGGGCCCGCGCCCAGATTCCATCGAGAGGTGGGCAGAGATAGCCGCGGCTGGCGCTGAAAGAGGTCGTCTCCCAGAGCCCGTTGCGTACGCCGAACTGGTTCAGCTTCTCGACGAACGGCTGATCGACGGCGCGCGCGCGTTCACTGTCCGTCCGCGCGAGATCTTCGGTTGCGACGCTCATGCACTTCGTGGGAGAGACCAGCTGTCCTGCACGATCGTAGCGACCATGGCACCCCGCGCACTGTGCCTCGTAGATCTGCTGACCAACGGCGGCTGATTGCCGGTCGACGGATCCGAACGGGTAGGGCGCGGGCTTCAGCTCGTTGTCGATCCACTCGCCGATGCGTTTGACGTTTTCGTAGCGTACAGAAAGAGGATGACCACCCACCCCGACGATCGCGCCCACGTTGCGAGCTCGAGCGTCGGCGGTGTTCCCGTCGTAGTGATGTCTCGGCCGGTCGCGCGGGCTCTGATTCCAGATCGAGGGGAGGTCTACCGTGGCGATGAGCTGCGGCGTGCCCTGGGGGGCGGCGCCGTCTGAGGGCAGAGGATCGACAAAGCCCAGGCTCTCGAAACGCAGGGCGCCAAAGGCGTCGAGCCGACCCGGACCATTGTCGGGTCTACGATCTTGCCAGCCGAGCAGCTCCTCTTTTTTTTGGGACCCGGCCTGAATGAACTGAACCATCCTGGTGTAGATGAGGCGTTCGCTGGCCGTGAGCCGAGGCGGCTCCCCGCTGCGGTTTTGTTTGTGGTGCTCCTCGGCGAGTACTTCGTCGATGGCGCCCAGGACTCGTGCAACGGTAAACCGTGCATCGGTGAACGCGGCGACGGTCTGGCGCTTGAAGGCGGCGGCATCGAAGGCGAGGTTCGGCATGCCATCGATGAACTGACTCTTCCCTTCGCGATCGATGAACTCGCCGCGATGACAGCTCGAGCAGTTGAGCGCTACGCGCTTGAGAGGCACACCCAGGTCGTGATTGCCAAAGCGCACGATGGTGTCACTCAGCACCAGCCCGCGGGGTAGTCCGTGGTAGTCCGCGTAGTACTCGTCGTCGTCGCGTGCGTGTGTGAGCCCGAAGGTCGACCAGTCTCCTTTGTCGTCGAATTTGTCCGGCGCGATCCGCGGTAGAGCTCGGTAGATCCAGTAGGGGATGCCCGCCGAGAACTCTGCCCCCATGCTCCCGTACCGAAAGAGCCACACCGCGTCGTCTGCCTGACCTTCAGGGTCGTATCCCGGTCGCTTTTTGCGCAGCTTGTCGAGGTAGCGCGTCGAGTACGTGGCTGTGGGGATCAGTCGCTCCGAGGGCAGCGTGAGGAAGTCGAGCGACAGAGGCTTTCCGACCGAGTTCGAGAACATGACGACGCAAGAGAGGATCATCACCAACAGCAAGGCGGGTACGTAAGGCCCCAAGCGCGACCGCAACAGCCTGGTGGGCAGCCCTAGGACTGGCGGAGTGAGCGTAGCCATGACGTCTGCCAGCTCGTCGAGCGCGGGCTCCGGCCCGGGGGGCAGCGCGCGCAGCCGCAGCCACTCCTCGGCGCTGTACACGGGTGGCTGCACGCGGTTGAGCACGTTGCGCAGGGCTTGGACCCTTGCGTACACCGGGCCACGCGCCCAGTTCAACCTGCCGAGCGGCGTATGAGCCTGCAGGCTGTTCCAAACGCTGAACGACATGTTCTCGGCGAACGCCATCCGTTCCGGGTGGTCGAAGTCTTGCCGTGGAATGCGCAGCAGGGCGACCGGCGTGAAGGGACCGGTCCAGGACACGTCGCCGCGTTCGAGATCGTCTCCCGCTGTTTGGGGTTGCACCTCGAAGGCAAAGACCGCGTCGCCCGGTTGGCTGTCGTCGGTCCTCTCGATGCTCTGCTGTGCCGCACTGCGATCTTGTTCGTTGGGGCGCAGCTGTCTGCGCAGGACGTGCCTCAGGTGGTCCTTGCTGCGCTTTTCGGCGGGGGTCGGCTTCAGGCGCTCGACGCCGGTCAACGGGCGTAGCCGATACTTGATCGCACGCTCGGCGTCGTACGCGAACGGGAGCTGACTGTAGTACGTGAGATCGAGCGGACTGTCAGGGCGGGTCGCCAGCTTGGCGATGGCCCACAGGCCGTGGCGCCGGAAGTGGCGGAAGAAATAGAAGGGTAAGAACTTGCCGGCTGCCTGCCATGCAAAGATCTGCTGCATATCCTCGAGGTCTCTCGCGAAGAACGCGGAATGATTGAGCAGGATGAAGTCTTGTGGGCCTCGATCGCCGACGTCTTGCGAATCCCGGCGCCTGCCCGGCACGTCCAAGAGCTTGATGGCTACGCCGCGACCATCGAGCGTGGTGTCTGGCTTCGATCCTGTGTTGCTGTTCGAGAAGCGGACCCAGGCACGGTAGTGTCCTGGCTGTGCGAACAGCCCGTGACGAAGGTGCGCTGGCGCGTCGGGCAACACGTCGAAGTAGGCCCACAGACTGCCGTGGTGCTTCGCGTGCTGGTCTCGGCGCGCGGGAGGAGCGACGGCGAGCTCGCGACGCACGATCGTCTCGGCGGACTTGTAGATGGCATCGGCGCGGCGCTGGTCTGCATCGGCACCTTGCTCGTTGTCGTGAAGACTCATGGCGACCTTACCTTTCACGCGGAGAGCGCGCAGCGTGGCTACAGCAGAGCCGCCCCCCGCAACGCTCGAATGATCATTCGCGCCGCGTCGTGGTTCTCGCGGACTTCTACGGACCAGCGGAACGATTCTCCCCCCAGGCTTCGCTGATTGCTCTGCCGCACGCGTGGTGCCTCTCTCGCGCGGCGCTTCGCGCGGTCGCTGCGCAGCGGTACGCTCGCCCGTCGCACGCGCGCGCATCGAGGTGGCGCGACAGCTTGCCTTTCGCGAGGAGAAGGGATAACTCGTCGCTCACGCGCCCAACTCCGAGGGGTTGATGGGCACGAGCTAGATTTTAACCTTGGGAAGACGGCTTGCCGCTTCCATTTCAGGCGCAAGGAACCACCATGCTCGCGGTGCCACTCGCAGAGGGGGAGGTCGTTGCAGACCGATTCGTCATCGAATCGCTGGTTGGCATGGGCGGAATGGGCGTGGTGTACCGCGCGCGCGACCTGCAGACCGACCGCTACGCCGCGCTGAAGACCATCGGGACGCCGCGGAGCTCATCGGGAGGGCGCTTTTCGCGAGAAGCCCGTGTTCTCGCTGGGCTGTCCCATCCCGCCGTCGTCCGCTATCTGACGCATGGTGTCTCCAGCTCGGGGACATCCTTCCTCGCCATGGAGTGGCTCGAAGGAGAAGACCTCGCCGTGCGACTTGCCAAGGTAGGCCTCGGCGTGGCGGAGAGTCTTACTTTGGTGCGACGCTTGTGCACTGGTCTTGCCGCAGCGCATGCGCAGTCCGTCATTCACCGAGACATCAAGCCCAGCAATATCTTCCTCGTCGACTGTCTCGCCGAGCGGGCCAAGGTGATCGACTTCGGAGTGGCCCACCAGGCGGCGGCGACACGCCCGCTCACGCGCGCCGGGGCCGTCCTCGGCACCATCGGGTACATGGCGCCCGAACAAGCGATGGGGCTCTCGGACGTGGACAGTCGCGCCGACGTATTCGCGATCGGGTGCGTGCTGTTCGAGTGTCTGACCGGTTGCGCAGCATTTGCTGCGCAACATGAGGTCGCGGTCCTCGCGAAGGTGCTGAGTGAAGATCCCCCCAAGGTCAGCGAGCTGAGACCTGGTCTCGGACCCGCACTCGACCAGCTCATCGGTCGTCTTCTCGCCAAAGACCGCGAACAGCGCCCCGCCGACGCGGCCGCCGTGATCCACGAGCTCGAGGCGCTCCAAGACCTAAAAGGTGACGCTCCGATGAGCGTGGGGTCCACCCGCAGATCCCTGATCGGGTCCGAACAACGGATCGTCACGGTGATCGTGGCAGAGCCCGCGCGCATGGACCTCGAGACCTTGCCTCTCGAGCAGACCCGTTCCCAGCACGTCAACCTCGACCAGCTGTCGTGGCTCTTCAAGGCCGAGCGAGTTCCGGCGCAGGGGGGTCGTATCGTGCTCGTGCTCAAGGCCGGGACCGGTACGACGGCTTCGGACCGTGCCGCCCAGGCCGCGCGTTGTGCTCTTCGACTCGCAGAGCTGCGGCGCGAGCTGACGATCGCGGTCGCGACCGGGTCGATGGATGCCAACAAGCGGGTTCCGGTGGGTCTCGCAGCTGACCGTGCTGCCGCAATCCTTCAGAGAGCAAAGGAGTCGGGAAGACAGATCGCTCTCGATCCGCTCACCGCCGGCTTGCTCGGCACGCGCTTCGATGTGCAGCGGGTCGGAGACGACCTGACCCTGGTCGCTGAGGTCGACCCGATCGAACAACCCCGTCTCTTGTTGGGAAAACGTACTCCCTTCGTGGGACGCGAAAAGGAGCTCGCCATCCTCGAGGCGACGCTGGCGGAGTGCGTGAGTGACGAGGTGGCGCAGGCCGTGCTCGTGACAGGCCCGGCCGGTTTCGGAAAGTCGAGGCTCGGTCACGTGTACATCGAGCGGGTCCGGGCCAAAGGTGCTGCGCGCGTGCTGATTGCGCGCGCCGAGCCGGACTCGATGGGCTCGACGCTACGCGTGATCCGCCGCCTCTTGCGTTCGGCCGCCAGCCTCCAAGACGGTGACTTGTTGCCGGTGCAGCAAGGTCGGTTCCGCGACTACCTCGCTGCATTGGTGCCAGCGGTGGCGTTGGAACGTGTGGTGGAGTTCTTGGGCGAGCTGGTGGGCGTGCCGGTCGACGAAGCGAGTCCGCTGCTGCGGGCGGCACGGACGGACCCCGAGGTGCTGCGGGAGCAGACGAAGCGCGCTTTCGAGGCGTGGCTCGATGCCGAGTCTGCACGACGGCCCCTGGTCCTCTTTTTCGACGATCTCCACTGGGCCGATGCCCCGAGTGTCGCGTATGTCGAGGAGCTTTTGAGTGCTTGGCCCAATCGCCGCATCCTGGTGCTCGGCTTCGCGCGTCCCGAGGTTCACGAACGTTTTCCCAGGCTCTGGCAAAAGACGGCACTGCAAGAAATCGGCATGAAAGGCCTCACTCTGCGCGCTGGAGAGCGACTCGTGCGGGCCGTGCTCAGCCCCGAAAGGCTCGCAAGTACGCGTCGCATCGTCGAGCTCGCCGACGGAAATGCATTCTACTTGGAGGAGCTCATACGCTGCGCAGCCGAGGGACGCACAGACTTCCCAGAGACTGTGCTGACCATGGTGCAGTCGCGTATCGAGGCGTTGGCCGCAGAAGAGCGTCGTATCCTGAGAGCCGCCAGCGTGTTGGGCGAGACCTTCTGGGCGGGCTGTGTCGATGTCTTGTTGGGCACCACGGACGCGGCCGACTGGCTCGATTCGTTGGTCGATCTCGAGCTCCTCGTACCGCACTCGCAGGCTCGTTTTCAGGGGGAGCGCGAGTTTGGCTTCCGCCACGCGCTCCTGCGAGATGCTGCCTATGCGATGCTCTCCGAAGCTGACAAACAAGTCGCGCACGGCATGGCCGGCGCTTGGCTCGAGCAAGTAGGGGAGACAGACGCTCGCCTGCTCGCCGGGCACTACGAGCGCGGCGGCATGCCTGAACTGGCAGTATCGTGGTTCGCGCGCGCTGCTCTCGCGGCAGTGGATGCTGGCGACATCGAAGGCGCGTGCGAGCTTTCCGAGCATGGCTTGTCGCTCGGTGCCACCGGCTCCGATCGGGGGATGCTCTTACTCATCGATGAGTATATGGCGGCTTGGAACCGCCGCTCCGACCCTGAGCGACTCCGCGAAGCCATCGATCTCCTGCCAAAAGCCAGTGCTCATTGGTGGCTTGGCATCGCGACCTCCATCTTTGCTGCGTCATCGGCAGGCGATGCGCAGGTCGCAGAGCCGTTCTTGGAGCTCGCTCTGACCACCGACCCGGGATCTGACCTGACGGGTTTTCGCGGCTTGGCGCTGCAGAGTCTTGCCTCAGGCACCATCTTGATCGGCCGGCCCGACATCGGCTGGTCGCTGCTCGAGCGCTTCGAGCAGAAGCACCTCGACGACCCACGCTGTGACCCGCTGTTTGCCGCACGGCTGAAGATCGCGCGCAGTCATCTCGCGGTCTACTCGCAGGTCGACGGGAAGTGGCAGCTTCAGACTGCGCTCGACTGGGCCCGTGAGAGCACCGCCGAGATGGACACGGCAGGCTCGGCTTCGGGAGAGATGACGGCCCTGTTCATCTTGGGCTGTGCTTGGCTGTTCGTCGGTGCCTACGAGCAGGCCGAGGCGACTTTGCGCAAGAGCCTCGGCCACGCTCGCCTCAAGGGCAACCTGCTCGTAGAGCACTACTCGCAGCTCGTGCTCGCTTGGTCCGTGCTGCGACGTGGACGCATCGAGGAGACAATCACCTTACTTCGCCCGCTGGCTCAGTCTTGGGATCCCAACATCGTTCACGGTGCACAAGCTGTAGAGGCGGAGATGTTTTTCTGCGCGGGCCGCATCCAAGACGCACTCAGCCAAGGCTTGAGGGCGACGAGCGGACCCGCGGTGCCCTATCGGCGCATGGCTTGGACGACCGTTGCGCGCGCACGGCTGACGCTGGGCGATCCGACGCGAGCGCTCGAGGCTGTGCACGCGTCGTCGAGCGACGGAAACGTCGCGGCCAACCTCGAGTTCGAGATCGACCTGCGTGTGACAGAAGCGCGCGCACTAGGTCAGCTTGGGCGTGCGACCCAAGCCAGAGTCGCGATCGACGGTGCACAAGCGCTCCTCCGCGATGTGGCCGCCGGCATTTCGGATCCAGCCCTGCGACATGCCTTCTTGCACGAGGTGCGCGCACACAATGAGCTCGACGCGTTGGCAGCCGTGCAAGATAACGACTCCGCTCACGCGGCGAGGTCGAGGGTCCAGTAGTGCTCTCCACTTTGCGAGATGGCGTGGCCGACGCCCACGTGGGTGTACAGCGCGCTCATGATGTTTTGGCAGTGGCCGGGGCTGTCGAGCAGCTGACGAACCGTGCGCACGATGTCGGCGTTGCCGGAGGCGATGTTCTCGGCTGCCGCTCGGAACGCGTAGCCCGCCGCGCGTATGCGCCGGAAAGGGTCGCGGCCGTCGAGGCTCGTGTGGTCGAGTAAGTTGCGTCGCGCCAGCTCCTGGCTGTGCCAAAAAGCGGCATTGTCGAGGCGTGTGTCCCGTGCGAGCGGTGCGGCCGCGCCAAAAAACGCGGCGCCACACGTGCAGCCGAGCCCTCGCGCACGGTTGAGCTCGACCACCATCAGCGCGCGCTCTCGCTCGACATCCATCGCCTACGGTAGCGACAAAACCAAGCGCGCGCCGCCGACGTCTGACAGTTGTTGACTGATCTTATGATCAGTGTCAGAACGGACGACGACCATGACCTTGCTGGCGCCGCGTATCTGCTGCCTGGACCTCGACACCTTTTTTGTGTCGGTCGAGCGGCTGCTCGATCCCAGCCTCGCAGACAAGCCGGTCGTGGTGGGTGGGCAGCTTGGGCAGCGCGGCGTGGTCACGTCCGCGAGCTACGAGGTTCGTGCGCTCGGCGTGCGCAGCGGCATGCCGCTCAAGCGCGCGTTCGAGCTTGCGCCGCACGCCATCTACCTGCCCACGCGGCACGGCGTCTACGGCGACTACGCAGCGCGCGTGCGCGAGATCGCCGAGGGCTACACACCGCTCTCGCAGGTCGCCAGCATCGACGAGATGTACCTCGACTTCTCCGGCTGCGAGCGGCTCTATCAGCGCCCTCACGACATCGATGCCGACGCCACCATCGAGCGTGTCGTGCGCACGCTGACCGACGACATTCAGACGCGCGTAGGCTTGCCGTCCAGCGCCGGCATCGCGACGACTCGCTCGGTGGCCAAGGTGGCGTGTGGCGCTGCCAAACCACGCGGCGTACGGCTCGTGCGCGCCGGCAGCGAAGCGAGCTTCCTCGGCCCGTTGCCCGTACGAAAGTTTCCGGGCATCGGCCCAGTCGCCGAGCAGAAGTTGTCGGCCATCGGGTTGCTCACGTTGGCCGACGTCGCGTCCGCATCGGAGCCCACGCTGCGTCACATCTTCGGCGCCTTCGCGGAGCGCATGCAAGCCGCGGCACGCGGGCAGGGCAACCACGAGCTAGGGCGCGAGCGGCCCGCGTTTCAAGAGCACGATCGGGCGGGCGAGAGCGTCGGCAGCATCTCCAACGAGCGAACGTTCATGGTCGATGTCCGCGACACGCACACCATCGACGCCTTGCTCTGCTCCCTCACCGAGCGCGTCTGTTGGCGTGCGCGCAAGCGCGGGGTCAAGGCGCGTACGGTCTCCCTCAAGCTGCGCTACGCAGACTTCGAGACACTCAGCCGCTCGCGCACCGTTCTGGCCACCGCCTCCGAGCTCGAGCTTTACCCGGTCGTACGCGAATTGTTCGAGCGCGCACGGCAGCGCCGCATCGCCATCCGTCTGTTGGGCATCTGTCTGTCGAACCTTCGCCCCGAGCAGTCACAGCTCTCGCTGTTCGATGTCCACTCCCCGCTGCATCGCGCCGTCGACAAGGCGCGCTCCCGCTACGGCTTCGAGGCGGTGCGCATCGCGCTCGCGTCGGTCAGCGCACCTGATCGAGAACGCTGACCGCCGTACAGATTGCAGCCAAGCTTTTGAACTTTGCTGCTTTGTGAGCGAGTGTGTAGGGCTGCCGGCGCGCGCTCGATCGTGCCTATCCTTGTCGGACTCGAGAAAGCTAGCGCTCCTACGTGCGGCGCGCCCAGCGTGTGGCCCAGCGCTGTAGCGGCTCGAGCGCGGCCATCAGCTCTCGTCCCAGTGCGGTCAGCTGGTAGCCATCGCTCAGCTCGATGATGCCCGTCTCGCGTAGCTCGCGCAGGCGCGTGTTGAGGGTGGCTGGCGAGAGCTCGGCCGCGCTGGCGAGCACACGAAACGTGAGCGGCTCCGTGCCGCGCAGCTCCCACATGATGCGCAGGGCGCCACGCCGGCCGAGCAGATCGAGTGCCGCCATGATCGGGCGACCCGTCTTCGAACCGCGGACCTCTCGGCCCGGTTTGGGTGCTTCAGTTTTCATAGCAAGTCGTCACTCCTGGTGCTACGCATTTCATAGCACGTGACGGCAGGCGTCGTGCTGCTCGTCCGCCGTGCCTGGGAGGTCATCCATGTCCACTGGCTCAACTCGTATCGATCCCGCACAGCCGCCGTACCCAGCCCACGTGCAGCAGGCTTTCGACCGCATCATGCCCAGCGGCGTGCCACCGCTCACCTTGTTCCGCACGGTGGCGCGCGACAGTCGGCTGATGGAGCGCTTTTTTGGGGCAACCCTGCTCGACCGCGGCCACCTGACGCTGCGCCAGCGCGAGCTCACGATCTTGCGCGTCTGTGCCAACAACGACTCGGAGTACGAGTGGGGCGTGCACGTGTCGGGCTTCGCGGTCAAAGCTGGCTTCACACCCGAGCAGGTCGCAGCAACCCGCGCACCCACGTCCGAGGCGACCTGCTGGACCGCGCCCGATCGTCTGTTGATCCGTCTCTGCGACACCCTGCACCAGAGCTGCGACATCCCCGACGAGCTGTGGCACGAGCTGCGCGCCACCTTTTCGGAGGACGCCGTGCTGGAGCTCTTGATGCTCAACGGTCTGTATCGGATGGTCAGCATCCTGACGGTGGGGCTACGCATGCCGCTCGAGCCCTGGGCTGCGACCTTTGCGACCTGACCAGTCGGACCCGCTACGGAGCGCCGTCGCAGCTCGCGACCTGACGCAGCTCGTCGAGATACAGGCGCGCATTGCCTGGCGGAGCCGCGCCGTCGTAGCTCGGAGCGAGCAACAGATAGGTGTAAGGCTTGTCGGCGGTGAACGTCACACACACGCGTGACCAACGCTGAGACTGCGGCACGATGGCCGAGCGACCGAGGCTGGCTCCCGCTCCACATACGCTCGTCGAGCCCTGCACGTCGAGGTGGAGGTTGTCGGTTCCCGCGCCCACGGTTGCGACCAAGGCTTCGAACGCGTAGCTGGTGCCGCGCGTGAGCGGTACACCGAGAGCCTGCCGAACCGTGGTGCCGTTGATGACGAAGGACAGGTAGTCGCCGTACTCGGACTTCTCCGCGCCTGCGTCGACCCGGTCCATCCACGTCAACGAGCTTACCGCGAGCGGGATACAGGCGTACCAGTTGGGCAGCTGCGCGAACACCGTGTCGACCGGGGGAATGGGCACCAACACGCTGACCGTGTTGGACAGCACCACGTCGCCACCCACGCCGCCCCGTCGCTCGAAGGACAGGTTGTAGAGCGAGATGGGCGTGAAGTTTTCGGGCAGCGCGCCGTCGTCGCCCGCGTCCGAGGGGGTCGGGTTCACACGCACGACCGCGCTGTCGAAACCCGCGTCCATCGGTGTGAGCGGCATGTCCATCGGGCGTGGACCCGTGCCGGTGACGGGCGGCTCGAACGCGACTTGTGCGTCCGACTCGGCCAGCAGGCAGACACGCTCGCCGAACGGACAGGCACTGCCGAGCAGCACGCTGTCGGTGCACGAGACCGTCAGACCGACAGCCGAAAGGACGAGCGCGAGAGCTGCTCTCGACAGGCTGAGGGGCGCGACATCGTGACTCATCGAACGGGTCTCTACACACTACGGATCGCGCGAGGTCACCACCAGAACAAACGCTCCCCACCGAGGACACACGCGAGGTTTGGCTACGCGGGCAACAAACGGCGGCTCGGTGCGATCGAGTGGAAACGTTTTTGGGGGTTGTCGCGACTCCCCTCTGACAGCACGCAGCGTGACCGGGTCCCGGTTGCGCGGGCGCTGGAAAGGAGCTCGTCATGAAGAACCTACAGCCCAGCATCGCGCTTCATGATCAGCGCACCCACACGCGGCTCCTGGCCTTTGTGTTGGCCCTAACCAGCTTTGCCGCCGCCGAGCTAGTCTCGCTGGGGGTCATCAGCGCCGAGCGCACCGATGTGAGCGGCATGGAGATCCTCGATGCGAGCCCGTGCGCCAACGACGGGGCCGCGGTCGCGTGCTGAAGCAGGTCGCCCGACAAGGATCGTGGCGCAACCCGAATCCGTTTGTCACACAGCGAGGTTAGACGGGCCACCTGGTAGCGCGTGAGAGCGCTTCGAGGTGGCATGTTCAGGAGATGGTTCCTGGTTTTGGGGCTCGTCGTGGCAGCGGCGGCCTGCTCGCAGACCGGGCGTGCAGAGCGCGCTGCGTCGGTGCGGCAAACGATAGGTCCCGCAGCGAGCACGCCCTCGACGGGCGCCTCGAGTTCGCGCACGGGGGGCAGCGCTGCGGGCATGCGTGTCTTCGTCGCCCCGGAGAGCGGGGAGTTCGTCGAACCCGCGCCCGGCACCATCGTCGAGCCCACGTATGCGCCCACCACCGCAGGCCGGGCGTCGGCCGCGAGCGCACAACCCGTCGAGCTCGAGAGCCCACAGGGTGGACGGATGGTCCGGCTCGATGGGCGCCAACGTCACTACGTGGTGGCGCACGCCATGGATGCGGCGCTGAACGTGCAATGCGACCAGCGCGCGCCATGATCGGACGACGACGCGCCAACATCGCGCTCACCGCGTGGCTCGCCTTCGTGTGTCCAGCGCGCGCGCTCGCGGCCAACGTCGTGGTCAACTATCTAGATGCCCAAGGGACGGGCTTCTTCGACACGTCTCCCATCGTGCCGCCCCCCGGCAGCAGCGCGACCACGTTGGGCGAGGCGCGGCGCATCGCCTTCAGTCGAGGCGCTGCGGTGTGGGCGAGCGAGCTGTCCAGCCGCGCGACCATCCAGATCGCAGCGCGCATGGAACCCCTCACGTGCTCGCCGACGAGCGGCATCCTCGGCGAGGCGGGACCGACCACGGTGCACGTGGACTTTCCGGGCGCCACCACCAGCAACACGTGGTTCACGCAGGCGCTTGCCAACGCTCTTGCCTCCGACGTGTACGGTCGCGAGGTCGATCTCGATCCACAGACTGCAGACATCACCGCGACCTTCAGCAGCGTGCTCGACGACCTGACCTGTCTCGGTGCCACGAGCTGGTACTACGGGCTCGATGGCGCACCCTTACCGCAGACCATCGACTTCATGACGGTGGTCGTGCACGAGCTGGCGCACGGATTGGGTTTGCTTCCGCTCTTCAATCCAAGCACCGGTGCGGAGTTCAGCGGCAGGCAGGACATCTTCACGACCAGGCTCGAGCAGCACAGCGCCTTTCCGGCGAGCCTCGCAACGATGACTGACGCCCAGCGCGTGAGCGCGACCATCGCAGACCCCAGCTTGCACTGGGTGGGCCCGCTGGCCAACGCAGCAGCGGCGCCCACGTTGACAGCAGGCATCGATCGCGGTCACCTGCGTATGCACGGTCCCAACCCGCTGCAGGCCGGCTCGTCGCTCGCGCACATCAGCAACAGCGCGTCGCCCAACGACCTGATGGAGCCGTTCTACACGGGAGCCAACCACAACCCGCGCCTCGCGGCAGCGTTGCTACGCGACCTCGGTTGGCAGGCAGCGTCGGCGACTCCGGTTCCGGCGGTGGGCCGGGTGGGCATCGCCGTCCTTTGTTGCGCGCTGCTCTGGATGTTTGCGCGCCCGCGCGTCCGTCTGGGCGCGCGGGGACAGACGCAGCTCACGCGAGCTTGGAGCTCCAGCCGCCGTCGACGGGGATGATGGCGCCACTCACGTAGGAGGCGCGATCGGAGGCCAAGAAGGCCGCCACTTCGGCGACCTCGCTGGGCTTGCCGCCACGTTGTAGCGCGGCCTTGTTGACGATCTCGGGCATGAACTCTTCGGCGCCGTTGGACATGTTGGTGTTGGCGATGTAGCCGCCTTTCTCCTCCATCGCGCGAACGGCATACTTGGTGACGAGGAACGAACCGCGCAGATCGACGTCCATCATGCGGTCGTACTGCTCCATGGTCACCTCGGCGACGACCCCGGCATCGGTGATGCCTGCGATGTTTGCCACCACCGAGCACGGCCAGGAGTTTCCGCCCGCGGCGATGGCGGCACTGATTCGATTTACCGGGCGGGAGCCTGCACAGCGCACCACGCTCTATGCGCGGGTGCCGCCCGCGCTAGTGGCTTGGAAAGACGCGCTACCGCTGGCCGCACTGGAGCTCACGCCGCTGCGTCGCCGCGCTTCTGCTACTAAGGTAGGCGCCAAAGCGGACGCCTCGACAGGAGCAGAAGAGTGACCAAGCAGCAGCTGAACATCGCGGTGTTGGGTGGGACGGGTGCCGAAGGCAGCGGACTTGCCTTCCGCTGGGCAGCCGCTGGACATCGAGTGGTCATCGGCTCTCGTGATCCCGCGCGCGCCGCCGAAGCGGCGTCCAAGCTCAACGCCCTCTTGGGTGCAGACAAGGTCAGCGGTACCGACAACCACGCGGCAGCTGCTGGCGGTGACGTGGTCGTGCTGAGTGTTCCCTACGCGGCCCAGCAGGCGACCGCACTCGGCGTGGCTGCTGCACTGCAGGGCAAGGTCCTGATCGACGTCACGGTGCCCTTGGTGCCGCCCAAGGTGAGCGTCGTCCAGCTGCCAGCAGGCGGCTCGGTCGTCGCCGCGCTGCAACAAGCGCTGGGCCAAGGCGTGCGCGTCGTGTCGGCTTTTCAAAACATCTCGGCACACCACCTCAAGCAGCTCGACCAGCCCATCGAGTGCGACGTGCTGGTCTGTAGTGATGACGTAGCGGCCGGCGACGTGGCCATCGGTCTGGCCAGGGATGCCGGCCTGCGCGGCTGGTATGCGGGGCCGCTCGCCAACTCGGTCGTCCTCGAGGGCCTCACCTCGGTGCTCATCGGCATCAACCGTCGCTACAAGGCGCCCGCCGCGGGCATTCGTATCGTCGGCGTGCCTGATCCCACCGAGAGCTGAGCGAGCTGACTACTTACTTCGCAGGCGTCTGCGCGTTGGGAGAACGACCCTCGCGCGCGCCCCAGTCCAGCCAGTGACGGACCAAGAGCGGCACCTTGTAGCCAAACGCCTTGTTCAGGTCCGGATACTTTTTCGAGTAGTACACGGGGTCGAGGACGTCGGCGCGTGGGTCGGCCATGTAGGTGCCAGCGGCCTTCGGGTCGGGCTTTTCGACCTGACCCACGGTAAACCAGTGGTTCAAGACGGCAGCGTAGTCGGTGCTGTAGGCCTTCTGCACGTCCGCGTAGCGGGCCACGTAGCCACCGATGCTGAACTGCGCGCTCGCGTCGCGACCTTCGGCGATGCCGTTGCGGAGCCAGTGCTGCTGTGCAGCTGCGACGTCGCTGCCGAACGCTGCCTTGAGGTCCGGGTCGGTCGTCGGCGAGCTGGTCTCCATCGGCCGCGATCACGTCTCGGTGCGACGCGCCACGCCGGAGACAGGGGAGGTCGTGGTGCACTTCCCGCGTGTCGGCTACCGCGTGCTGCCTACGTGAGTCGATCAACAAATTAATTGACTATCAATCGTAGCGTTGAGATATCCAGTGCACACGCACAGGGGCCCGCCGTGGCGCCTGCTTACCTTGCACTGGAGGGACCTTGATCATCGACGAACGAGAGCGCGACCGCCGACGGCGGCTCGCTACTGCACACGTGGCGGCCGAGAACACCCACGACCTCGACGCCATCATGGCGACCTTCTCCCCGCACGCGATCGTTCAGGTGAACGACCGCGTGGCCACCACGCCCGAGGCCATTGCGGCGGAATACGAGCGGCTGGGCCTGAGCGCACAACCGGGCTGGCTCAGTGAGCTGACCGTGGTGCACGAGCACGAACACTTCACCGATCAAGACATCGCCTACGAGGGCTGGACGCCAACCTACGCGGGGTTGTGACCGCCGGTCCGCCACAAAGGTGGATCGTCTGGCGCGCGGGCAGATTCAGCGCATCTTCGGCGGCGATGCAGCTGCCTCCGCTTCGAGCCTGGGCCCTTTCCATCGCGCTCTCGCTTACGACGCTCACGGTCCGTGCGGACCCGGTCACGGACGCCACCGAGCGGGTCACCGGCGAGCCCGTGGAGGGCGGGGCGCGTCTGGTCGAGGCGGCCGCGACGCCCAGCCAAGAGGCGCCGCGGCCCAAGCTCGAGGTGGCCTTCGCGGGCGGCGTGGCGCTGTCGGCGGCCTTCGTCGACTGGGACCGGCCCACCGCGTCGGGTGCGCGTGACGGCGATCTACGCTTTTCGGTGCTGCGGCTCGGTGCGCGCGCTCGCTACGGCATGCTGCGCCTCGACTTCGAGTACCGCATCTACCCGCTCTATCAGTTCTTGCGGCACGCCGTGATCGGCGCCGACCTCAGCGACGAGCTGTCGGTCGACATCGGCGTGAGCCGCGCGCCCTTTGGTCTGTTGCCGTTCGCGTCCAACAGCTGGTTCTTTGGTCTGCCTTACTATGTCGGTTTGGAAGACGACGCCGACTTCGGTCTGCGCGTGCACTATCAGCCGGCCGCGTGGGACCTCTGGCTCTCGTTCTACAAAAACTCCGAGGGCAGCTACCTCGGACACTCCCTCGACAGCGCGCGCTTCTCGTACGACGCCGTGCAGGCGACCGCGACCGAGCTCGCGGGCAGTGGGATCACGGGAGCACGCAACGACCGCGAGACCAATACCGCCGTCGGACGTGTGGCGCACAGCTGGTCGGGCCGGGGCATGTCGGCGGAGCTAGGCGCATCGGGAAGGGTGGGGATGCTGCACGACCTGGTCTCCGATCAGCACAGCGTGCACTGGGCCGTCGCCCCGCACGCACGCCTTGCGTACGGTCTGTTGGAGCTGCAGCTCGAGCTGATCTCCTATCGTTTTAGGCCCCACGTCGGTGTGGGCGACGACGCGCGGCTGGTTGCAATGGGCGCGTTCGATGCGCCCTACGCAGTGGCGAGTCAGGGTCACTTGCTGGTTGCTAACCTCGGCTACGGTCACCAGGTCGCGTGGGGGCCCATCGAGCTGGTCCGCGTGTACTTCGACTCGGGCCAGCTGTGGAAGTCCGCAGACGGCTTTCGCACCACGCGTCAGCTGGTGCTCGGCTCGTACTTGCTCGCCGGCCCTGTCCACCTGAGTGTGGACTACGCGCTCGGCCAGCATCATCCGTGGATTGGACCGCACTACGGGTCTGCGCTCGGCGAGGGTGCGCCGACGGGGCGCTGGCAGCGCTGGATCAACGTCAACGTGGGTTTTGCGTATTGACGGGTCTCGGAGCGCTCCGCACTTGCCGAAGTGACCAGCACCTCCCTCACTGTGGCCGTCCCCTGCCTTGACCCACGCAGCACCCGCGAAATAGGTTGTTGCGGACGTCGTCAACCTCGATGCCCGGGGGTCACCGCGAACGAGCGCGTCGCGTAGCTGCACACGCGCTTCGCTTCCGTTCGCAGGCGCTACGGCCTCTGACAGCTCGAACGCTCAGAAGACGTAGCGTAGGTAGCCCGCGCCGTATGCGCCTACCGTGAAGCCGTCGCGCTCGAGGGACGGCAAGTGGCGGGCTCCGGCCAGCAAACCCAACGAGTGGTGACGTGCGCGCAGGTGCCAGTCGAAGCCGAGCTCGCCGCCGTAGTTGAGGCTGAGCTTGAACGCATCACGAAAGTCGAGCGCGCGCAGCACGTCGCCGCTGGACCACACGCAGCCGACCAGACCTGACACCCAGAGCGCGTAGCTGGCGTTGATGGGAACACTAAAACGGATGCCGCCGACGGCGCCCGCGAGCTGATAGGCGGTGCGTGCGGGCGGCGTGCGGTTGTCGGTCTGATGGAGCGAGCCTTCGACCTGCCCCAGCACCGCAAACCAGCGTGTGAGCTCGTAGCCGAGCGCGATGGCGAGGCGTGGACCCGCACGACTGACCTTGCGCGCGTCCCCGGCAAACGTCAGTCCACCCAGGTGCGCCTCGAGGAAGAGCCCGCGGTCGTACAGATCGCGCGTGACCGGCGCCACGTCGTTGGGCAGACGGTCGACGTCGAGGCGTGTGGTGTCGATGGGCTCTCGCCCAGGGCCGCCGGGTGGCAGCCCCATGAAGCGCGCGTCTTCTTGTGCGCGCGCGCCGCTCGCGAGCCCCCACGCGAGGGTGGCGATCGCGGTCCACAGCAA
>JBEGTL010000048.1:0-25682 GCA_041179425.1 Pseudomonadota bacterium
TGTCACGCGCGTGCGTTGCCACCTGGGGAGAGCGCGTTTCTCGTGGAGAAACTAAGCTTGCCGCGAAGGCGAGGTGTGGCGGTGGCGACAATCGAAGTGCTGCGTTCGGGCGTGAACACGTGGGAGTGCGATCAGATGGGACATCTGAACGTGCGGCACTATCTCGCCCGCGCCAACCAGGGGCTCGTCACGCTTCTGCTGCAGCTCGGCCTGTTGCCCTCGCAGATGCGTGCCCAGGGCCTCGCGTTGCGCACGCGCGACCAGCACGTGCGTTTTTTGCGCGAGCTGCGGCCCGGCACATCCTTCTCCGTGCATGCCGGCGTGGTGAGCGCCAGCGCGCAGCGTTTGTTCGTGTTCGAAGAGATGCGGCTCGTGCACGAGCCCGCGGTCGCCGCGAGCATGCTCAGCGAAGTGAGCCTGGAAGAAGTCGCCACCGGCGACGAGCTCCCGTTCTCAGACGCCGTGCTCGCTCACGCGCGCGCGCTGACGACTGACATCCCCACCGAGAGCGCGCCGCGCGGCGTCGAGCGCATCACGCCGCGGGTGCCACCCATGCGCGACGAGGCGCTCGAGCGAGGGCTCGTCGGTGCGTTTTTAGGGCCTGTCTTGCCAGAAGACTGTGATGCGTTCGGCGTCATGACCGAGGGCGCGTTCATGGCGCGCGTCTCGGATGGCATGGGGCACCTGTTCAACTCGCTGCGCAGCACGCGCCACTCGGGTGTGGGCGGTGCGGCGCTCGAGTATCGGTACGTATTTCACGAGCGGCCACGGCTCGGCGACGTGATCGAGGTGCGCTCGGGGCTCAAGGGTGTGGGCCGCAAGACTACGCACTTGTGTCACTGGATCTTCAACGTCGAGACCGGCCGTTGCGCGGCCACGTCCGAGGCCGTCGCGGTGTCGTTCGACCTGACGACGCGCAAGTCGTTAGACATCTCGCCCGAGGCGCGCACGGCGCTCTTGGAGCGCGTCGTGCCTGGTCTGAGTGTGTGATGCCCGGCTAGCGCTTCGACTGCGTTAGGGAGCAGCCAGCGCCGTCATCCACGCGGCGCACACGGCCGCGGTCGCGCCCAGCCCAGCGAGCCACTGCCCCGCGGCGCTGGTGGGACGAAACCTCGTCCACGCGGCGAGCAGCCCGAGGCCGAGCCCAGCGAGCCCACCAAACAAGTGCGCGAGCATGTCGACGTTGGCCTTCTCGCTCGTGCCCAAGAGGGCGAGCAGAGCGATGGTGCCCGCGAGCGCGGTCCAGGCGGGCCGCTGCGTGCTGCTGCGTCGTCGACTGTGCACGTACGCGAGACCGCCGAGGATGCCGATGGCGCCAAACACGGCCGTCGAAAAGCCCACCGAGCTGTGGAGCGACTGGTGGGTCCAGGCGTTGACCCAGTTGCCGGCGCTGCCCGCCGCGAGCACGAGCGCTGCACCCCAGCCGATGCCCTCGGAGCGCATCACCGCGCCCACGACCAGCGTGCCGATGCCGACGTTGGAGAGGACGTGTCCGCTGTCTGCGTGGAGCGTGAGGGCGGTGACGGTGCGCCACCACTCGCCGTGCAATACTCGCTCTGCGTCGGAAGCGCCGGCCGCGAACCATGCCGAGCCGCCAGCGCGAGGGCCCGTGACGGCAAAGAAGCCGAGCAAGAGCAGAGAGACGAGCACCGCCCCGAGCGCGGCATGCTTGGCCACGGGGCGCACATCGACGGCCCGATCGGCGAGCGTGGCGCGTTGGTGTTCGTGCTCCTCTGCATCGATGGCGTCGAGCTCGGCCCTGGCGACGATGGCGTCTTCGTCGTGTGCCAGGTGCAGCTCGAACGATCCGTCGAGCCAGTAGACCAGCGGAGAGAACCCCTTGGAGGTGAGAGCGAGCGCCCACACGTCGAGGCGTCGTGGGCTCGTCGTCGCCCTGAGCCGCACGGTCGGCGGCAGCGCGACGAAGCTGAATTTATCGACGCTGCCCGACGTGCGCGAGGCTCGTTCGTGCGAGTCCAGAAGCGTGGACACGTCCGATTGGACTGGGCCAGGCAGGGGACAAAGGTCTGGGCTCTGGTCCATCGTCGAACAACTCCGAGGCTGCGCGGAACTCTCAGGTGCCGCGGAAAAGTGGGAGTGGGCGCGTCGCTTCGTCCACACGCAGCAGAGTCCCCCGCGCGCGGCAGTACGTTACGGCGCGCAAGCTTCTCGTGAGCGTGCATCCAATGGCGGAGTGTAGGGTAAGCCGAACAAGGTGCGTGGTGAGGGCAACAACATCGGAGGGCAGGCGGTTGTTCCAAGTCGTGTATTGCTCGTGCGCGCAAGGGCTTGCGTGGTCACGTCCTTCGTTGGCGCTCACCCTTTGTGAAGGGGCCCTCACTCGCTCCACCAGCGCGCCAGTGCGACCACCGGCCAGAGCGCCGCGCGAGACAGCGTCCGCAGCCACGCGCGCTCACGCACCACGTTCGCGAGCTTGGGGCCCACGTCGTAGTAGGCAGCGACGAACCGTCGACCAGGCCCATGCGAAGCAAGGTAGCGATCGCGCACCCTGCGCAGCACGGAGATCTCGGCAGCGAGTGGCGAGCCGTAGGCGGCAGTGGCGACAAAGCACGGAGAGACCGTGGTAAACACGCGCGCCTCGGTGGTGAAGTCAGTGAGCATGGCGGGGCCCGCTTCGCTACACGTCGCGTCGCGCGGCGTCACCGACACGCTGTAGTGGGTCAGCTGCTTGAGCCCTGCCAAGTCGACTTCGATGGGCGTGCCGGCCTGCATCGCGAGGCAGCGATTGAGTGTGGCGTCGGACGGGTCGCTACAGACGTCGAGTGCGACGGGTAGCAGCTCTTGCACCGAGTCGTGCGTGAACGCGGAGCCCCACTCGCCACCGTCGGCTTTGAGCCGCACCTCGTAGTCGCCGATGGGTCGTTCACTGCTGGACGCGAGAAACGTCATCCGCGCCCACATATGAGCGCGCTGCGGATCGGGGTAGGGTGTGACGCGCAGTTCGGTGATCGCGCCCGGCGCCGCAGTGGCGGCACAGTAAGACATACACGTGCCGGACCGAGTGCCGCAGACGAGTGAACGGCACACACTCGGGTCCGCCGTGCACGCCATGCCGCACTCGGCGGGCGGATTGGGGCTCGTACACGGATCGGCCCGCTGCACCCTGAGCGAGACGCGCGAGCCGCCCATCGCGAGGATGCGATCGGCGCCGCTTCCCTTGGCCTGGCGCGGGTCGTTGCTGATGGTGGCATCGATGGGACGGAGGTCACCGTCCTCGCCCGAGATCGAGCCGTAGCCCGCCGGCACGTCGGCCTCGATGGCATCGGACGAGTCGAGGCGAAACGGCAGCGAGTACACGACCGAGGGCTGGCCACGGTACGGGTAGCCAAATCGTTTTGCCCAGTCGTCCCACAGCTCACCAGGCAGACGCGGCGTGGGAAAGCGCGACGGCCCCCAGTCCGCGTTGTAGTCACCTTCGACGTTGACCTCGAGCAGAAGCACGTACTCGTGTTTCTCGTCCCACTCGCTCGGGAGCTGAAAGCTCCAGTTGACGCGGCGCTCGCCCTGCGGTGTGGCGCGCGCGATCGCGTCGAGCTCAGGCATCACGTCGCGTGCGTGCTGCGCGAAGTTGGCCACGTCTTCGTGATCGAAGCAGTTGTCTCCGACGCAGCGCGTGAGGTCGCGCCGCGGTGGATAGAGCGACTCGACATGCAGCGCGCGCGTGGTGCCAAAGCCCTTCTCTGTCTGCACAGGCTCGACGTAGCCGGCCAACACGTCGGCATCGGTAAGGTAGCGGCCCTTGTCGCTGGAGAACACGCTCGCGCAGGTCACCGCGTCGAGCGCGTCGCGGTTGGTGGTGTCGAGCGTGAACGACAGACAGTAGTAGTCGTCGACACTCTGATCGAGCAGGGTGGTGGTGCGCGATGCCGCACCCTCGGAGGTGCGGTTTTGAAAGATGACGCGGTTGAACTGTCTGGCACCCGGGGCCGCCGCACGGCGATGTGCCCACACGGGCAACACGCCTTCACGTCGACCGTAGGGCCAGCGATAGCCGCTGTTCATCTGCAGTGCTCCGGGCCGATTGCCAATGCCCGCGACTGCGACCGCGTGGGTGAGTGCGAGGGTGCCCATGAACAGTCCGTCGTCTCGCTCGACCCAGACCACGATCTGCGCTCGGTCTGTCGGCGTGAACCCGAGCTCGAGGCTGGCGCGAGGTGCGTCTGCTCGAGCGTGGCTCGCATCAAAAAAAGACAGCGCCACGGCCCACAGACCGACTGTGGCCAACAGCCGTGCTGCACCAAAAAAGCGCGCAGAGAAGCCCGAGAGAGACATCGAGGGCACGGTAACCCGCGCTAGTGCGTACCTCAAGTGCCGCCAAGACGCGGGCTCGCAAAGTGACGCGGTGACGCGGGATCGTGCAAGCCAGCGCGCCCTGAGGTAGGGACCAACAACAACGTTCGTTGCGCGACGACATGGGAACAGTCGCGCCGCCGTCGCTTTTGTGCGCGCGCCAAAAGCACGGACGTGATGTCGTGTGGGTGTAGAGTCGGGCGCTCGAAATCAACGTTCGTCGGCCGTCTTCCGCGGTTTCACCCATGGAGAGCCATGCCCATCATCGAACCAACCCCTCGAACTCGCCTCGACCGTGGTCGCATCGTCTCCGAGCACGGAGACTGGACTGCGATGTCCATCCATCTCGGACGTGGCATCTACACGCGCGATCCAGTCGTCGACTGGCGTCTGCGCAGGATCGTGCAGATCTGCGAGGACCTCTTAGGTAAGCCGCTGTCCGAGGCGCGCGTGCTCGACCTGGCCTGCCTCGAAGGTCAGTACGGCATCGAGTTTGCGCTGCACGGCGCCCAGGTCGTGGGCCTGGAGATCCGCGAGGCCAACCTCGCCAAGGCGCGCTACGCGCAGCAGGAGCTGGGCCTCGACAACATCAAGTTCATTCAGGACGACGTCCGCAACCTGAGTGATCGAGGAGCGCAGGCCCGAGCGCGAAAACGTAGAGCCCAACCCCGTGCAAAAAGCGCGAGGGCCGTTGTTCAGGCTGCTCAAGGCAAGACTGCCGCAGCCCGTCAAAGACGTGCTCAAGACAGGGCTGCGCGCGGCGCACCTGATGGCTCCGGACTCCACGCCGGCGTTCCTCAAGCGCAAGCGCAGGCGATAGCAGTTACTCCGCCGCGATGGCGCGTGCGCGGCGATTGGTGGGGATGGGCAAGCCCAGGTGACCGCGCAGCGTCTCTTGCTCGTACTCGCTGCGAACCAGGCCGCGCTCGCGAAGGATGGGCACCACCTCGTCGAGGAACACGGCAAACTCGCGGGGGCTCGACACACGGTAGTTGAAGCCGTCGGCAGCGCCCTCGTTGAACCAGCGCTCGATCTCGTTGGCGACCGTCAGTGGCGAGCCCACGAACGGCGACCTTCGCGCCGCAAAGCGCCACGCCGTCTCGCGCAGGGTGAGACCCTCGGTACGCGCCACGTTCTTGATGCGCTCGGCCGCGCCGCGGTAGCCGTTCTGGCCGAGTGTGCCGAGCTCCGGGAACGGCGCATCTGTCGAGGAACACGCCGCGCTCTTTGTCGCGCGGGAACGCGTCTTCTTCGTAGGAGTTCCACAGCCCCTGCACGACTTGCAGGTGCTCCTTGGCGCGGCGATAGCGCAGCGTGTGATCGAAGTGTTCTTCACGGCCGAAGTTGCCGGCCGCGCCCTCGAGCCCGGTGGTCACCACGTTCCAGGCCGCGCGCCCCTTGCTGATCAAGTCGAGCGAGCCGAACTGGCGCGCGACGTTGAACGGCTCGGTGAACGACGCGGTGAGTGTCGCCACCAGGCCGATCCGCGAGGTGGAGACGGCGAGCGCAGACAGCAATGTCAGTGGCTCGAGACGGTTGAGGAAGTGCGGCGCCGTGTCGGGGGTGATGTACGGACTGTCGACGATGAACACGAGGTCGAACTTGGCGGCCTCGGCTTTTCGTGCGTTGTCGATGTACCAGTCGATGTTCACGCTCGCGTCGCCGGGCAGGTCTGGGTCGCGCCAGCCATTTTGGGTGGTGCCGACGCCCGACAAGATCGCGCCGAGCCTCAGTTGTCTTTTCGCCATGGTCTTCTCCTCTTACTTTCGCGGCAGCACGGCCTCGCGCAGCAAGCGCTCGGGTACGAACACTCAGGTCGGCCCAGCCGAGGTCGTCGGCCAAGACGAACAGGACGTTGGGGCGTTTGACGGCGGTGTTGGCCATGTGTTTGCTCAGGCCGGTTCTGCGCGGAGCGAGGCGGACGACAGAAACGGGTAGTCGATGTAGCCCTGGTCTCCGCCGGTGTAGAAGGTCGTCGGGTCGGGCGTGTTCCAGGCGGCGCCACGGCGCAGGCGCTCGACCAGGTCGGGGTTCGCGATGTACCCCACGCCAAACGCGATGGCGTCGGCGCGACCCTCGCGCACGGCTTCTGTGGCCGACGTCTGATCGAACCCGCCGCACAGGATGAGAGGGCCGCTGAAGGCGCTGCGCAACAGCGGCGCCACGCGGCTCGGCGCGGGCGTGTCGACCGGCTCGATCAGGTGAAGGTAGGCAACCTGCCGCGCGCTCAGCTGCTCCGCGACGTAGCGGTAGGTGGTCTGTGGTGCCGAGTCTGTCGTGCCATCGGCCGTGGCGTGCGGCGACACACGAATCCCCACGCGGTCGGCGCCGAACGCATCGCTCGCGGCGTCGACCACGGCGAGCAGAAAGCGCGCGCGGTTCTCCGCGGACCCGCCGTGCTCGTCCGTGCGCAGGTTGGCTCCGTCGCGCAGGAACTGATCGACCAAGAAGCCGTTGGCGCCGTGGATCTCCACGCCGTCGAAGCCCGCACGTCGCGCGTTCGTCGCGGCAATGCCGAACGCGCGCACGACGTTGGGGATCTCGTCGTGGGCGAGCACGCGCGGCACCCGGAAAGGCACGCGGCCCCTCGGGCGTGGCGAACGTACCCACCGCAGCCACCGCCGAGGGCGCGGGCGGTAGGCCTCCGCCCGGCAGGCGCGCAGGGTCCGCCTTGCGGCCGAGATGAAAGAGCTGCTGCACGATGCGGCCGCCCGCTGCGTGCACGGCGTCGGTGACTCGACGCCAAGCAGCCACCTGCTCCTCGCTGTGGATCGCCGCCGTACCCGGGCGGCTGACGCTGTCTGCAGAGACGTGCGTCGCTTCGGACACGATCAGGCCCGCCGACGCGCGCTGCGCGTAGTAGGTCGAGACCGACGCTGTCGGGGTGCGCTGCTCGTGATCGCCGCGTGCGCGTCCGAGTGGGGCCATCACCACACGATTCGGAAGCTCCAGCGCGCCGGCGCGAAGGGGGCTGAACAATGCCATCGGGTTTCCACCAAGACGTTGCTGGGAGACGATATGTTTGGGTCTCGTATAGTAGACAGTGGTCTCTTGGCAAGGGAAGCGTGCTTGCCCTGGGACGCACCGCCAGGCCCACCCAGCCCCGCTGCCCGAGGAGCCAGAGCGCCCAAATGCGTGCAAGACTGCGCGCACAGATGCCTTGATCGGGAGCCCCGATCTCGGCAGATCATGGCCTGGAGTTGCTCATGTCATCTGCTGTTGTCGGTTTGCTGCGCCACGCCGTCGGGCGTGGGTTGCGACGTTGCGCGCTCTCGTCGATCTGGCTTACCGCCGCATGCGGTTCAGACCCTGCCGCCGGCTCTGCGCGCGATGCTGCCATCGCCGTCGATGCCCGCGCATCCACCTCTGTGGGCGACGCACAAGCGCGCGATGCCCAGGCCGACCCGTGGAGCATCGGCATGCCGCCCGTCGACAGCTTGCCGCCGCTCCCCAAGCCCGCCGATGCCGGGGTGCTCGAGCCGCCGTTCTTTGGTGCGCAGAACCCCGTCATCTACCTCAACGACTACCCACGCTCGGTCTACACCGACGCGTACATCTACGCGCTGGCGGCCAACCGAGAGATTCAGCTGCGTGGCGTCATCTCGAGCGGCAACGACTGCAAGTGCAACAACGGCGACAACTACCCGGTGTCCAACACGCCGGCCACCCGTACCGAGTGGATCCGCGCCGCGCGTGAGGCAGGCTTTCAGAACATCCCCGACAACACCAACGGCACGCAGGGCCCCACGCTCGAAGAGCCGCCCTCTCACAAGCCGGGCGACACGGTGCGCATCGGGTCCGCCGGAACCGACCTGATAGTCAGAGAAGCCAAGCTGGCCACGCCCGAGCGACCGCTCTTGCTGGTCGTCGGCACCGGGCTGACGACTATCGCCGACGCGTACCTCAGCGATCCCTCGATCAGCAAACGTGTGGTGATCGCCGCCTTGGCGGGGCTGTCGGCAGAGAGCCTCGACGACGGCAACGGCGGCTCCGATCGCTGGGCGACGCAGCTGGTCATGAGCAGCTTCCGCGTGTTCCTCTTCCCGAGCACACTCGACGTGCCGTACACGCCCGAGGCGCGCATGACGGCCGAGTTCCCGGACACCGCGCTACGCGACCTGCTGCTCGGCGCGGGCTACTACAAAGAGAACTACGACTCCGACGGCTCGCCCGCGGTGACCGTGATGTTGCCGAGCTTCGTGAAGTCGTACCAGCGACGCGTGCTGATGGAGGGTCTGACCATGGTGGCCGCGCCCGAAGGCAACCTCTGGGTCATGACCAAGGGCGACCCCACCGAAGGCGGCAACGAGTTCTTTCGTGCGCTCACCAAGGCCTTCAAGAATGCACCGCCGCGGCCGGTCAGCGATGCGGGCACCGACAGTGGCGTCGCGCCCGATGGCGGCGAGCTGGGGGGCGACGGCGGCGTGCCGTGAGTCGTCGTTCGGTCGAGCGTCTCGGACCGCGCAGGCGAACCATCCTGTAGCGACGTCCGGCGTCTTCTCGTGTGGACAGCTGCGCGGCGACGGGTCACAGCGAGGTCATGCGAGAAGACATCGTCACGGCCTTTCGCTGGCAGGCGCAGTCGAGCACGAACCTCGGCTCTCCGTTTCACGCCTTGTTGCTCGAGCTGCTCGCCGATCGACTGGGCGACCCCGAGCCGCAAGCAACACGCGTGGTGCAGCGCGTCGCGAGCTGGTCCGACCGCGCGGTTGCAGACGCCCTCGCGCTGCGTCTCGTCGGTGGGCTGCACGCCCTGGTTCGTGCCGGGCGCGCTCCCGAGCTCGCTCGCCTGTATCCGCCTACGGTACCGACGACCAGCGAGCTGTGGCCCGAGGTGTTGCGGGTGCTGCAGACGCACGACGACTTTTTGTACGACTTTCTCGATAGCCCGCCGCAGACCAACGAGGTGGGGCGCTCGTCGATCTTACTGGGTGGTGCCTTGCTCATCGCCGCGCGCTTTGGGCTACCGCTTCGCTGGCACGAGATCGGGGCGAGCGCGGGTCTCAACCTGCAGCTCGACCGTTACCGCTACGAGCTCGATGGTCGGTCCTGGGGCGACCCAACATCGCCGGTCGTCATTCGTTCGCCCTGGACCGGTCGTGCGCCCGACCTGACGGTTCCGCTGTCCATCGTCTCGCGTGAAGGCTGTGACGTCGCCCCGCTCGACCCGAGTACGGCGAGCGCGCGCGAGCGCATCCTGTCGTACGTGTGGCCCGACCAGACCGAGCGCCTGTCGCGCACCAAGGCGGCGCTCGAGCTGGCAGGCGCCGCGAGCACGCGTGTGCAACGAGAGCCGGCCTCCACGTTCGTAGAACGACACTTCGCGGCGCCGGCCGAAGCGGGCGTGGTCCGCGTGCTGGTGCACAGCATCGTCTGGCAATACCTCCCCAAGAGTGAACGCGACGCCGTTCGTCAGGTGCTCGCGCGAGCCGGGGCAGCGGCGAGCGAGCGCGCGCCCGTCGCCTGGTTTCGGATGGAAGCCGACGGCGCGCCCACCGGGAGCCAGAACCGTGGCGCGGCGCTGACGCTCACCACGTGGCCTTCCGGCGAGGAAAAAGAGGTAGGACGCGGCGACTTCCACGGTCGTTGGGCGCACTGGGCCGAGGCCTGACGCGCGTCAGGTCGGTGGCACGCACACCTGCCCGGCCGGCCTCTTTCAGCGCACCAAAAACTCGACCCGCCGATTTTGTGTGCGGCCCGCGTCGCTCGCGTTGTCAGCGATCGGACTGTCAGGTCCGTAGCCGCGAGCGCTCAGGCGTGCGGGCGAGATGCCGCGCGTTATCAGGTACTGGCGCACCGCGCGGGCGCGCTCGCGCGACAGCCGCATGTTGAGCTCGCGCGAGCCCGTGCTGTCGGTGTGGCCTCCGATCTCGATGCGCTTGATGTGGTCGTTTTTGCGCATGGTCAGAGTGATCTGGTCGAGGATGCCGGACGAGCTGCGCTCCAGCTTGGAGGAGTTGGGCTCGAAGCGGATGGTCTCGAGGATGGTGATGCGCCCCTCCTCGATGATGATCTGTGCCGGACCCTCGTCCTTGCAGCCATCGTCGTCCTCGAAGCCGTTGATGGTCTCCGCTTCGTCGGGGCAGCGATCGAGGTAGTCGAGCACGCCGTCGCGGTCCCGATCCCCTTCGGGGCAGCCATCTTCGTCCTCGATGCCGTCGTAGTCTTCTGGCAGATCGGGGCACGCGTCGTAACCGCCGCGGATCGCGGCCTCGCGTGCTGCGTCGTCCACGGCATCCACACTGGCGGCGGAGCTGTCGTCGGCGTCTTGGGCCGGCTCGTCCGTGCTCGTCTCGTTCTTCTCGGCAGAGGTTGCTGCGTCGTTGCGTTCTTGGCTGCGTACACCGTCGTGGTCAGGGTCGTTGGGCGAGGGCTCCCAACGCACGCCGAGCAGCGCGCGACCGGTGGGGACACCAAAACCTTCTAGGAGTCCGAGACCGCCGCCGGCGTGCAACTTCCACTCCGGCGTCACGTCGACTTCGACGCCGAGCAGACCCTCGAGCGCGACTTCTTCGCTGTCTGTCTCCACGAGGCCTACGGCGCTGCGCAGGTCGAGCATCAGCTCTACCGGGCCGCGGCCCCCGTCGAAGCGGTACCCGAGACCGATGCCGGCCAGGAGCTCACTGCCCGCGCTGATGTTGCGATATTCCGTCTCTTTGCGGAGCAGCACGCCGACGTCGATACCCGCGCGAAAACCTGACAGTCCAAAACGGTGGTCGAGCAAGAGTCGAGGCGCGAAGGCAGGGAAGCGCGCGCCGCCGTAGAACCGGTTACTGTGTGTGGGCAGTCGCGTGTCGGCCAGGATGGCGAGTCCCACCGCCTGCCGGCGATCGTCGAGCAACCGAAACTTCGGCAAGAGTCGCAGATCGCCCACCGCAGCCGCCGACAGGTCATCGCCCGCGAGATAACCGAGCGGAAGATGCGCGCCCAGCTCGAACCAGGTGGCGAACGCGTACGAGCCCGTCAGGTCGAGCCCAAGCTGAGTGCCCACGATGCGCTCGCGTACGTCACCTCGATCGACGCGCACCAACGCGTTGTGTCCGTACGACAGCCACAGCCCTAGACTGAGTGGATCGATGGGGTACCGGACCTCCGTGCCCTCGGTCTGCAAAAACCCGCCTGTGGTGGCGCGCGGCAAAAAGCGCTGCGTGTCGATGTCTTCGCCGCGGGTGGTCGTCGGCAAAACGCTGGCGATCGCGAGGCACGAGAGGGCAACGAACAGACTCGTCCTTGGGCGTGCTCGCCCCGCGAGCCGCGAGCGTGGACCATGGTTCGTCGACCGGGATAGAAGGGCGCGTGTCATCGCGACGACCTCCCTTCGCGCTGCGCGAGGCTGGAGGGTGAGGTTCGTTGTCTGTCCTTACGCCTCCACCACAAACCCAGAGCGAGCGCCGTCCACACGAGACTCCAGGGCGCATACCCGCCTGTGCGCGTGGAGCAGCTGAACGCTCCACCTTGGACCTTGCCCGGTCCGCCGTTGCCCGCCGCGCCGGGCTCGAACGAGTCGGGATCGATGCAGGCACCGTTGGGCGAGCACGAGAGGCCTGCGCCACAAGCGCGCTGCCCCACGTCGGCGCAGGCGACGCAGGCGCCGCCCTCACACAACAGACCGTTGCAGTCGCGACTCGTCGTGCAGCCCTGGTCGACGACGCGCACACAACGGTTGACGGTGCAGTGCGTGCCGACAGGGCAGTCCGTCGCCGCGGTGCACTCGTAGGCAAACAGACACACGCCTCCGCGACAGCGTCCGCTCGCAGGGCACTCGACATCGCTCCGGCAGGTGAAGTCGCGCAGGACGACCGGGTCGCCGTAGACATCCGCGGGCAGGCGACACTGCGCGGCGCGGTCGTCGTCGCCAAACGCGCGCGGGGCCGCGGCCAGGTTGCGCGTGCGCACGAAGATCGTGCCGCCACAGCTCGCGTCGAGTCCCGAGACCGTGTGCTGTGCATCGACCTGCACGTAGCCATGCTCCGCCGCGCCAATCGCGAGCGGATCGCGTGCGCGGCCCGCCTCGGCTCGAAGGTCGGTGGGCTTGAGGGTCAGCGGCAGCCAGACGCGCTGTTGCACACTCCAGTCCCACGCGCCGAGAGCGGTCCCATCGCCGCGTACGCCGAGCGCGCGCTCGTAGCCTCGCCGTGTCGGATCGTCGCCGAGGGAGGGCTCGAGTGCGTCGCCGTCCGCGGGTCCGCCGGTGTCGACGCGGCCGTCGGTGTCGATAAAAAAGAACGTGACCAGGCTCGTCGTGGGGCCCGTGGTCGCGGCCACGTAGGCGCGCAGCCAGAGCCGCTCGCCGTCGGCGTCGGCGTACGCGCTGCGCAGATCGGCCGCGGCTTCGTCCGCGCCGAACGCCGCGACGCCGTCGCCCGCGATGTCTTCGGCACCGTAAGGCCAGCCCGGCTCGCCGCTGCGATCCAGGGAGGTGATCTGCCACAGGACCGGGCCGCTGCGGGCCAAGCTCCACGTCTGCGCACGCGCGCTTGCCGTCAGGCCCACGAGCACGGCGCCGAGTACGATCGCCGTCGCGATGTTGCACAGGCGCGCAGGGTCGATCGCAGGCGCAGCGCCTGTGCGTGGCGAGAGGGCGAAACGAACCAGAGCAGCGCGCGCACGCTGCGCTGCACGCGGCAGTGCGATGGGCATGGCTCGGATGGTAGGGAGCACGACAGCCTGCTGAGAATCGCAAGCGGCCCTGCGGAGCAAGTTAGGCGGGGAAGTCGCAGCGCGCGCCACACACGTGCGCTGGCCCCCCTACTCGGGAGGTCCGACCGCGCCTACGCGTCTGTCGCGCACGCCGAACGGAAGAAGGCAGTGTCGCCGTATTTGCCGGGAAAATAAGCTCCAGAAGATAGAAACGCGACAGGATCTTTGTCCCGCCATGACGTCCGCTGCGAGAGCCCCTTACGCCGCTCGGTGAGCCCGGCGCGTGTCGATGGTTTCGACACCCGTCGTCGCTGCAGACCCGGCGGCTTGACCTGGCGGAGGAGTGAGATGATGGCGATGCGAACCCCGCGCTGGCTGCTGCTACTGAGCGCACTGGCCTTTGTGAGCGGCTCGGGCTGCGGCAGCGACGCGCCCCGGAGCCCGACGACCCCTGACGACGGGGACGACGGCAAGACGGCGGAGCCCTCGACGGAGGACGACGACGACAAGAATGCGCTGGCACTTGGGTGGCGAAGAGAAGTGGAAGGACAAGTTCTTCGACGGCGGCGAGTACTGCAAGACGCCCTGGATCTGCAAGAACAAGAGCTGGTGATACGCGGCTGAAGAGCACAGCTCGTGCGCCACCTGAAGGGTGCCCCTCGGCGAGAGTGGGCGCCCTTCGCCGCTTAATAGGCGATGTGGTCGGCTGCGTACCTGTCTAGGGGATGAAATGGGAAAGGACTAGAGGTCCTGGGGCATTCTTGCGAGGGTAGTGTCATCACGCCGGGGGGCGCAGATGACCACTGCAGACAACAAACAGCTGATCGTGAACTTCTTCGAGCGCTTCAGCGCCAACGACATCGCCGGCGGACTCGCCATGCTGGCCGACGACGCGACCTGGTGGATCGCAGGCAAGCCCGACGCGCCGGGCGTCCATGGCTTGCTCACCAAGCTGCAGCTCACCGAGCTGTTCGACGGGATGTTCTCCCTGTTCGAGGCCGGTATGCGGATGACCGTGCGGAACATGATCGCCGAAGCAGACAAGGTCGCGGTGGAGGTGGAGAGCCACGGTCCGCTCAAAGACGGTCGTGTCTATCAGAACGAGTACCACCTCGCGGTCACCATTCGTGAGGGGAAGATCGCCGCCGTTCGCGAGTACTTCGACACGCTGTACGTCGCGACGCTGTTTCACTGAGCCGACGCGCGGTCGTACTTTCGTGTCGCCATCGCGCGAAAGTACGAGAGCAGATGATCGAGATCGTCGTTCGTCAGGTCGGGGTGCGCGGGCATGATGCCGTACCGAAAAGTCGCCGGGTCTTTGATGTACGCCCGGATCTGCGCCTCGGGTCGGTACTCCACGATGCTCTGCGGCACGTTGAGGTCGGGGCCCACGCGCCCGCCTTCGCGGTTGATGGCGTGACAGTTGCCACAGCGCGCCCGAAACAGCGCGAAGCCGAGCATGGCGGCGCCGTCTGCGGACTCGCCCTTGGGTAGGGTATGTCCGTAGAGCGCGTCGAGGTCCACCATGTCGATACCCACCACCTGCCACGGCTGCGGGCGCGTCTTGCGCTCGGCCTTGCCATCCTGCTTCCAGATGAGGTAGGCGGGCGCCGGCGAGACTCCGCTGGTGCCGATCCCCTCGAAGCCGGGGACGTCGACGTCGTCGATGGCCAGGTAGGCGTCCCCCGAGAGTAACAGAGCACCTTCGATCGGGACCCTGTACCCGTCGCTGGCGCGCACGAGGAACGAGCGTTTTTGCAGTGCCTCGGCGGGTTCGCTGAACGCGCGCTCGAGCAAGGGCACCACGGGCAGCGCACGAAAGCGCTTCCGCTTGTCGTAGAAGGCATCAAACGTGGTCATCACTTCTGCGTCGCGGGCGAGCTCGCTGATCTTGAGCGAGGCAGCTGCTGCACCGAAGCGCTGGAAGTCGAGCGTGCTGTCGTCGTTTGCGGTCTTGGAACAAGCCGCCGACGCACAGAGCGCCAGCAGGGCGAAGCCGCGCCACAGTGTTCTTGTCATGACGCCTGTCCAAGCGCGCCCTCGGGCGGCGCGAGCGAAAGTTTTCGGGAACTCGTTGGCGTGACGGAACAACTGATGTAGTCATGGGATTGGCACAACTCACACG
Source organism: Pseudomonadota bacterium (assembly GCA_041179425.1). Lineage (GTDB taxonomy): Bacteria > Myxococcota_A > Polyangia > Polyangiales > DASUME01 > DASUME01. The sequence continues at coordinate 15,077 of JBEGTL010000048.1, forward strand.
TGTCTGCCAGGCCGGCAGGTTCACAGGCGAGTTGGAAGTGCGGTCTGGTGAAAATTCAATCCCCCCAATCTTCGCTCGTGCGCGCGGCGCACGGTGCCGATCTTCGGTTCTTTGCCTCGACCGCGCAGCGAGCGCGCCCCAAGCGCGCGCTCTTGGTAGCGTGCTGCGTGCCGTTGATGGCGACGCTCGGCGCGTGTTCCCTCTGGCCGCGTGCGGCGCCTGCCCCCTCCGCCGCGCAGCCTCCGGTCGTCACGGCCAGCGTCTCGCACGCAGGTGCGAGCGCGTTCGCAAGCGACGGACCCAAGAGCGAGCCGGTCGCACTGGTCGTGGCTCCGGCGCCGAAAGAGCTGATCGTCGCCGACGAGGCGGGCCTGAGCGCGTACCTCTGGGACGGCTCCGCCAAGCGGACCCTGAGTGCCGGGTCGACGCTGCACCCGCGTTGGTTCGATACCAACGGTGTCGTCGCGCTCGCGGTCGACGCGCCGGCCGCGCCCGGGGCAACCGCGACACCTGCGCGCAGCAGTCGCGATCTGGCCCGTGGCGCGCGTCTCGAGCGCATCTCGCTGGTCGATGGCACGCGCCGCGTCCTCGCTCAGCTCCCGCCGTTTACCTGCGTTGGGCCGGCGCAACCCACAGGCGAGGCAAGGCCGGGCGCGGGCGAGCCCGTCTCGCTCGGCGTGCAGACCACGTCCGAGTTCAAGGTCGACGCCCTCAAGCAGGTCGCTTGTCTCGATCTGATGGACCGCAACACCAACATGGCCACGCTAGGCATGCGCGTGCGGGTCGACCTGTCGACCGGCAAGGTGATGCGCTGGATGACGCTCGGCGCCGAAGACTGCCCGCTGCCGGGAGACGTGCTCCCCGGCGTGCCGGCCGACGACGACGTCTGCAACACGGTGCTGGCGGGCGCGCCATCTTCGTTCGATCCCTCGCCCGAGGGTGCGCTCCAACCGCTCGAGGGGCGTGAGGGCTCTGCGCACCCTGACCCCGCCAAGTCGGCGGAGACATCTTTCCCATTCGGCTTCGACGACGAGCGCGTCACGCAGCTCGACGCCTTGGGCAAACCCGCGGGCAAGGTCACGGTCGAGGGCTACGAGGTCGAGCTTGCCTCGCCGTCCGGACGCTGGCTGCTGCTCGGAGGCGACCCCGAAGAGGGCGACTACATGTACCGGCGGCTGGTGCTCCTCGACCGACAGAGCGGGGAGCTGTTTGCCCTGCAAAGCACCGCCGGCGCGTTTCCCAAGCCTCTCAAGGTCCAGGGCAAACGACTGCGCACGCCTGTCCGAGGCGCTTCGTTGCTGCAGTTCGAGGCCGACGTGCGCTGGCTGGGTGACTCGGCCGAGAGCGAGCTGTTGGTGCTCGGCGATCTGCTCGTGCGTCCGGGTGACCGGGCCTTCTCCGTGGCGGGCGAGCTCACCTTCTAAGCCAGCGCCGCACACAGGCCTACTGCCACTCGTCTCAGCTTTGCGCGGACGGCTTCGCGCGTAGGCCCATGCGTCGTCGGCGGCGCGCCAGCACGCCGAGACCTGCCAAGCAGAGGGCGAACGAGATGCCCGTGGACGAAGCGCCCGGGGAGGCAGTCGCACATCCGCTCGACGGCTTGGTGTACCCGCCGGCTTTGGTGTCGTCGTCTTCGGAGTCTTCGTCTTCGGACGCTTTGTCCTCGTCTTCGTCGTCTTCGCTGTGACCCGCATCGCGAGCTTGCCGCCCTGCGTCGGTCGGCCCGGGTGTCGAAGCGTCGGACCGCGGGCGCCCGGCATCGGACGCCGTTGCGGCATCGGGCTTGGTGCCGGCGTCCGCATCGGACCCGGCTTCACCCGCGTCTGCTCGCCCTCCGTCGCGCGCTGGCCCGGCGTCCGCGGAGCCGCTCGTCGACGGGCCGCCGTCTTGGCTACCGGCGTCGGCGCCTCCTGTCTGCGCGTTGGCGCCACAGCTCTCGATGGGCGCGGAGGTCTTGGCCACGGTGCACGACGCCGGATAGGTCCCGGTGCCGCTCTCCGGGGCGCTCTGGAAGTCGCGGCAGAGGGGGCCCGGATTCCACGAGCCATCGGCGTCGGTGCACGGCGTCACGTCGATCTTTTCGTTGGTCTCGATCGCGCGCACGTGGTTCTCGATGGCGATGTACGTGGTGCTGCACGTGCAGTCGCAAAACAAAGCCGAGCCCGCGCCTGACGTGGACCCGGCCACCCGTACGCCGAAGTCTTTGCCGTCTTTGCGCAGGTGCACGTAGAGCGGACCGCCAGAGTCTCCGTGGCAAGCGCCGACACTCCGGTCGCCCACGTCGAGCGTGCCGGGGGCGAGCTTGTCGAGCGCGTTGATCTTGACCTCGACCTGACGTTTGGAGCTCACGCCGCCTCGCGCGCTGGTCGCGCCGTAGCCGACGACCCAGGCGTCCGACCCGGCGCCGATGAGCTTGGCCTCGCAGCCGACCAGCGGAGGCGTCACCGGAATGGCCTGGATGCGTGGGTCTTCGGGCAAGACGCAGTAGCCCCAGTCTTTGGCGGTGTTGGCACCTGCCGCGCCGCGTGCGCCGCCGACACAGCGCGCCTTCACGGTGAACGTACCGGGGCTGTTGAGCTCGCCGAAGGAGATGTTGGCGGACGTGCCGTCGAGACAGTGCGCGGCGGTGGTGACGATGCGCGAGTGAATGAGCGTTCCGGTGCAGTAGCCCCCGCTCTCGACTCTCACGGTACTTGGCCACTGACAGGGCATGGCCGCCGTGCCGCCGATGACGGACTGGGAGATCTCGTCGATGGAGTCAGGCGCGTGGGCCTCGGGAGGGGCGGCCGAATCTGCGACACATCCTACGAAGGCGAGCGAAAAACCAAGGGCACAAGACAGCCGCGCACGAGACATGACGACACCGGTACCACGGTTTGTCCCCGCAAAAGCTTACCGTTTGGCCTCGAATCTTTCCCCACTTCGTTCAACCCAGCGCGCCCATGAAGTCGCCTTTGGTCAGCGGAACGCCCTTGTGGCGCAGGATGGCGTAGGCGGTGGTCGTGTGAAAAAAGAAGCTCGGCAACACCATCTGCAGAACGTAGTGCGAGCCGTCCATCGAGGTGGAGCCGCCGCGGTGGTCGAGCGTGATGGGTCGCTCGAGCCCGGCTTCGACCTCGTCTCTGTCGAGGGCGCCGAGGTACGCGACGGTGGCGTCGATCTCTTGGTGCAGCGCAGCAAACGTCGTGGGCTCGGCAGCGACCGGCGAGGTGAGGGTGCCGACGAGTCGAGCGCCCGCGAGCCGGGCTCCTTCGGCCGCCCAGTGGGCTTGCCCGCCCAGGTCGTACATGTCCGCGGCCAGGCGGGCTCCCACCAGCTCCCTCGGGTCGAGCTTGTGCTGCGCCGCGTACGCCTCTCCCTTGTCGAGCAAAGTCTTCAGGTTGTGGAGACCCCGTAGCAGGAGCGCGACGGTCACTTCGTGAGCGTGGATTGGCATACGCGTAGACCTAGCCGCCCCGCCGCCAACGGGATTGAACAAACGCGACAGATCCCGCATCTTCGTGCGCCGTGCCAGGAGAGACGAGACAGCTGCGCTTCGCGGGCCCCGGCAGGGGAGCACTCAGCACGCTTGCCGCCGATGGTTGGTTTGCTCCGCACCGCATCTTGCCGTCGCCCGCGCTGTCTGCTTTTGTGCATCACTTTTGGTCGCTGCGCTGGTCGCTGCGGCAGCCGCACGTGGGCGAGACGCTGCCTCATCCGGCAGTGAGTCTGCTCGTGGAGAGATCGGCGGCAACGACCTGCGCATCGATCCGCGGCGTGCACACGGCGCGCCTGTCCAAGCGACTCGACGGAGAGGGGCATGTCTTCGGCATCGCGTTTCGACCGGCGATGTTTCAGCCGATAGCAGAGCGACGTTGAGGTTCAGCACGACACCGCCGTCGGCCGCCGCGCTGGGTTGACCCGTCACGCCGCCGTCCATCGGTTCGGCGTGGGCGCGGCTACCCACGCGCGTGGGCTCGAGCCCCAAACGAAGCTGCAGCTGCGCCATGTTGGTGATGGCCGGGGGGGTGTCGACACAGAACAGGTCGCGCACCACGTCGTCCCCGTCGCGCCTACAAAATGCCGGTAACAATGCCGTGATTGGCTCCCCGTTGCGCGGCGCTGGTCCGGTATCGACGAAGCCGGCGTCGAGGTCGCGCTCTGCGTGTTGGCTGGCGCCAGACTCGCAGCCTGCGGGGAACACGGCCGAGAGCAGGACCCACGCGACTCGCCCGAGCCGGACGCGATCAAAGAAGAGACAATCCATGTCTCGCAGCATTACTCAATGATCAGATTGATAATCAACCTGTTTGTAGATCATTGGCCGAGATTCCCGCAGGCGACGTACGGCGGCGGGTTCGGCATAGGTCGGTTCGCCGAGCTAGGGGCAGTTGGAGCGGCAGACACCTGCGCAGCAGCGGCGCGTCGACCCGCCACATCGCGTCGGGCACGATCCGCAGTGGTTGGCATCGGTCATCAAGTCGAAGCCGTTGTCGACGCGTCCGTCGCAGTCGTCGTCGAGTGCATTGCAGAGCTCGGGCGTCGGATTGCAGACGGCTGCGTCGGGCCTGGTGCCTGCGTCGGTCTTGATGCCGGCGTCGCTCCCCGCATCCCGCGGAGCCGTCACACCCGTGTCGGGTTGACCCGCGTCGGAGCCGCCCGCGTCGACGACGACCGAAGCATCCGGCGTGGCCGCGTCGACGACGATGACTGCAGCGTCCACGTCGCCGCTGCCGCCGTCGGTGGTAGACAACCTCGGCTCTTGTCCCGCGTACGGCAGCAGCGAGTCGATGTCGATGTCGATGCTGGTGCAGCCCCCTTCGCTACACGTAAGGTCGCCACACGAGACGCCAACACAGCCGCTGGCCAGGTGCATGGGAAGGATCAGGGTCTTGCCGGCGACGAACGAGAGACGAGCCTCTCGGGTCAGCACGACAGCGCCAGCCCGGGTTCCGCGGACGATGGCGTGCACGGGACCCAGCGGACCTCCCTCGTGCACGAGCGCCACGCTGCGCGGCAGCGGGTTTTCGACATCGTTGAGGTCCGCGCTCGCGTCCTGTGCCACACCGGCGGGTCCTTCGACGTGCACCTCGAGACGATCGAGCTGCTCGGGTACGCGCAGATCGCTGTCCACCACGAGTAGCAGCTCCGTGCGCGCCACGGTGTCGCTCTGACACGCGCACAGACACAGCAGCGCGAACAAGAGCCGTCCGGTCGTCATTTCCATACCAGCACTCCGGGCATTGCGTCGCCAGCGACGGGGGCTTGTGTGCGCGCGTCGGGCTTGGCGAGCAGCAAGGCCAGCGTCACGCCGGCGCCGACTGCGACCACACTCGCGGCACCGATGATCCAGAACCGGCGGCGCCGCTTGTGGTCGTGCGTCGCGCCGTCGTCGTGTCTCGACTCGCTGGGCGCAGTCAGCGTGGGCAAAACAGCGGGGCCCGGCGCGACCTGGCCTGCGGCTTCGGCGGCGGCACGTGGCGTCATCACCAGACTGACGTCGACGACCGCCGCGGAGCCGTTGGCAATGCGCACGCTGCGCTCCGAGATGACAACCCCCGCGCGCTCGGCGCGCACGACGTGATCGCCAGGCGCGACGGCGCGCGTCTCGCCCACCAGCACAGGTGCGAGTCGAACGCCGTCGACGTAGACGGTGACGTCGGCCTGTTCGCTGCTGACGATGACCGTCAGGCGTGCGACGAATCGCTGGAGCGACTCTTCGAGATTCTGCGCGCGCACCCGCAGTGGCTCGGGCGTGGTGCCATCGTGCAGGACTTTCTGCACCAGCTCGTAGGCCTCGGCGTGTTCGCCGGTCTCTGACAGTGCAGACGCGAGGTTGTACGCGACGGCCGGCGCGTGGTGGATGGCGAGGGCCTCCCGAAACCGTTTGGCAGCACCCGTGTAGTCCTGATGGTTGGCGAGCTCCACGCCGCGCTGAAACAAGGCGCGTGCTCGCGCGAGCTCGCTGCTGGCGGGCGTGCCGCTTGGAGGTGAGAGCCCGGCGCTGGCGTCTCCTTGGGCGCTGGCACCGGCGGCGACCGGTGTCGGCGTCTCCTCTGCGCGTGCGCTGCCAACACACAGGCCGAACAGGGCGAGCACCAGGGCGAACCCCCGTGACGTGGACAGACGTATTCGATGGGCGGAGGTGAACAAGGAGGTCGGGCCAGGGGTGAGGGTCAGAAGCCAGGGGTGGCGACGAAGTCCGGTGCGCGACGACGGCGCCGCGCTGCACCGGCCTTACGCTTTTCGGACTTGAGATCTGCGTCGTTGGCGCTCGAAGGAGCAACCGGCGCGGAAGGTGCAATCACCGGCTCCTCCTGCTTCGCCGCGGCCGCTGGCAAAGGCGCAGGCGGAACGAGCGCGGAGGTCTGCTCGCGGGTGCGCGCCCCGAGCGGAGACACCCTGCTCGGTGCGGGCTCGCGCGCCGAGAGGCTCCAGACCAGCACGAGCAAGAGCAGCCCTACGGCGACTGCCGCGAGACTGCGTACACCGATGCGCGACAGGGGCAGGTCGACGGGCGTATCACTGGGCGCGATGCCGTGTGGCTCGGCTTCATCTTCGAGTGCGGCGAGCCTCTCGACGATCTCGGGACCCGTGAACAGCGACGGCGAGGCGAGCCGCGCCTCGGGGTAGATGGTGTCCATCATCGAGCTGATACGTCGTGCGCTGACGACTTCGCCCGAGCGTGCAAGAAAGGTCTCGAGTGCCGCCTGCATGTCTGCTGCGCTGGCAAACCGATCGTTCGGGTCTTTGGCGAGCGCGAGGCGAACGATCTCGTCGAGCTCGGCGGGCAGCTCTGGAGCGCTCATGCGCAACGAGGGAGGAGGCTCGGACATGAGCGCCTCGATGGTCTCGCGCAGCGAGCCTCGTTTGTACAGCCGCTTGCCCGTCAGCATCTCGTACAGACACACGCCCAGCGCAAACACGTCGGCGCGCCCGTCGATGGCCTTACGCTGGGCTTGCTCGGGAGCCATGTAGGCGAACTTGCCCTTGACCGTGTCCGTGCGTGAGTCGGTCTCGATGTCCGCGACTTGCGCCACGCCAAAGTCGAGCAGCTTCACCATGCCGTCGTGGCGAATCATGATGTTCTGCGGGTTGACGTCGCGATGGACGATGGCGAGCGCGCGCCGACGCGCATCGCGCACGTGGTGGGCGTAGTCCAATGCTCCAGCGACTTGTGCCGCGATACTGGCCGCGATCAGCGGGTCGAGCGGTCGGCCCTGGTCGTGTAGAGAGCGCAGCACCTGAGCGAGCGACACGCCGTCGATCCACTCCATCGCGATGTACAGGTGGCCGCGCCACTTGCCGAACGAGTAGATGTGGCAGATGTTGGGGTGCACCAGCTGCGCTGCGGTGCGTCCCTCGCGCAAAAAGAGCTCTTCGAAGTACGCCTCGTCTTGGGTCCCGGTCTGACGCCGCAGAACTTTGATCGCGAGCTGACGGAGTCCACCGCCTTCGACCGAGTCTCGGCCGAGGTAGATCTCCGCCATACCGCCCACGGCGATGCGTCCGAGCACCTCGAAGTGCGCAAACCGAGCGATGCGCGGCGGAAGCGAAGGAGCCTTGGCGGCCGCACGCTCCGACTCGAGGACCAGCTCGTGCTCGCTCGGCGGCCTCGACGAAGCCGTGCGCCGCGCGAGGGATAGCGCCTCGGACGGCACGCGCGCAGGGCCAGGGATGTACTCGGAGGAGCTGTGGCGCACATAGCTCGTATCCGCGCGCGTCCCCAACGCGTCGTCCTCGACACTCGGTCCTGTGGGGGGCACGGGCTGTCCCATCCAAGTCACTATAAGCGAGGAGAACAATCGCAACGGTGCGATCGATGAGACGCACAACATTGAAGTCCGACCGGAGCTTGCTCACGGCCACAGCTGCGCTGAGTTCATTACGCAAGCACGCCTGCGGCGCTGCTGTGTGTACAGGCAACGCCCCAGGCGGTTGTCTCGCGCGATGCTACGGCGCTACACCAAGTCTGCTTGCGGTATCCTCTCGCCACCGGGCACGCGCCTGCCGCGGCGGCCCTCGGGGGAGAGCTCATGAGACGACGTTCGAGACATCGCGCCGGGCTGGCGTGTGTGGCGCTGCTCGCGACTACCGCGGCTGCATGCGGCGGTGTCATCAAGTTCGAGGACACGACGCCGATCGTACTCTCGAGCCCGGTGCCGCCACCTGAGCCGCCTCCGCCTCGGGTCGAGGTGAAGGCAGACCACATCGAGATCAACGAAAAGAAGCAGTTCGCGATCGACAAAGCAGACATCCTGCCGGTGTCGGACGGTCTGCTCAACGAGGTGGTCGCCGCGCTGCAAGCTCATGCCGAGCTACAGAAGATCGGCATCCACGGTCACACCGACAACGACGGCGACGAGAAGTACAACCAGAGCCTGTCGCAGCGGCGCGCCAAGGCCGTACTCGACTGGCTGGTGGCGCACGGCGTGGCGGCAGCGCGCCTCGAGTCGAAGGGCTTTGGCGAGACCAAGCCCATCGCCGACAATGCGACCGTCACGGGTCGCGAGCAAAATCGCAGGGTCGAGTTCTTGATCGTCAAGCAGGGAGGTGCGCAATGAGCCGCCGCTTCGGTCTGACTCTCGCCGCGCTCTGCCTGGGCGGTTGTTCGTTCTTCGCGCGTGGTCCCGACGCCTACCGCACGGCCGTGCGCGAGCTCTTGGAGCAGAAGCGTCCCGACGTGCAGTCTTGTTACAAGGCTAGCTACGATGCAGACGCCGCCTCGCAGGGCAGGGTGGTCGCCAAGTTCCAGGTCGAACCCAAGACCGGCAAGCTGGTCAAGCCCGAGGTCGTGCCGGCTGGCACCACGGCCAACGAGGCGCTCCAACAATGTGTGCTCAGCGCGCTGAACGGTCTGGCCCTCACGCCGCCCGACCAGCGCACGGGCGACGCCACCTTCGTCTGGGACTTCGCGCGCTAGCGGCACAGATCGTGGGTCCGCCAGCAACCTTGCACTTCCTAGCGCGCACTCTCGCGTGGATGATCTTTGTGGGAGGTCGCACGGAGGTCGCGAGCCGTGATCGGCCGTGCGGGCAAAGCTCATGCGTTCGCCTGTCAGACCCATCGTGCACGGTTTGCTGCTGTCCGCGCTCCTCGCGCTCGAGGCGCCGTCGATCGGCTTCGCGCGCGCCGTGCCCGAGCGAGCAGAGTCGTCGGGAGAGCACGCAGCGAGCGGGGAGCCAAGCCACACGCCGCGGCGCCACCCGCCCCCCGAGCCTGCGCTGCTCGATGCCACCAGCACGGTTCGATACGACGACGGCCAAGAACGGGCCCTGCCCGGGAGCATCCGCACCTTGCGCAGCGTAGAGCGCATGTTGGCGGCCCACCCGGAGGCGCGGCTGCTCCGCGTCGAGGGACATGCAGACGACTCGGGTGACCCCTGCTTCAACCTCGAGGTGTCCAAGCGACGCGTACGCAACGTCGTGCGTTGGCTGATCGCCAATGGCGTCGCGGCCGAGCGGCTCGAGCTGATGGCGTGCGGTCGGCGCTACGTCGAGCAAAATGGAGACCGGAGGGCACGGAGTCGGGCCGCGCGCGCAGACCACAGACGGGTCGAGCTCGCTGTCAGCGACCCAGCCCAAGGGTTGACCTTGCGCGACCGCTGCGATCCGATCGCGCTCAAGTAAGGCTCGATCCAGATCGAAACACGCGATGCGCCTCGAGCAGAGCGCAGCGGGCTTGCCTTGGCTAGCCCTTTGCGCGACGAACGACTCGCCGTGGGCGACAGGTGTCGCTCGACACGCGCACTTTTTCAGCGCTTGTGTTCGCGTGCAGCATCGGACTTAGCCGCTCGTCGAGCGGGGCGACGCGCCGGTCACAAGTGAGAAGACGCCCTTACTTTTTGTCGAAATCCTGTGGCTGGTGTGCGCTCCGGCGAGCAATAACTCACGGGCGAGTCGGACTCGGCAGGAGACGCTTATGAGAAATCATCGCCGCGTAGCAATCACCTTACTCTTCGTATCGGTCCTGGCCTGCAGTGCAGACCCCTCGGCCCCAACGCGCCCAGGGACCGGCGGCACCGCAGAAGACGACCCAGACGACGACAAGGGTCAAACCTCGGAGCCTGCGAAGACCACCGACGCGGGTAGCAGACTGATGGACGCTGGCCCTTCGCGGATGGTCGACGCCGGTTCGGTCCGCACCCCCAACGACGGCGGCAAAGGCACCGTGCCGGTGAGTGACGGTGCCAAGAGCGATAGTGGCGTCGATGCCTCGACGCCAACGACCTCCATTCCCGAGAGCGCCTTCGAAGCGTGCACCAAGGCGCTCAAGGCGCCGTGCGCATACGATGTCAAGGAGACCAGCTGCGCGAGTCTGACGACGCAAAAGGTCCCGCTGACTGCGGGCGGCAGCTGGGGAGGCAATGAGATCAAGGGCGGACCCTACGGCGCGTACGTGGAGTGGAACGAAGGAGCGGCGTTCAAGAACCCCACCAGCTTCGCCGAAGGCACGTGCGACGTCCTGGCGGCCTCGTTCGGGGAACCCGAGGCCACCACCAAAGACATCCTCGACCTGCGTGGTCAAGACCTGGCCCTCTACACGGTGTTTCGGCCGGCGTGCACCAAGGAGGGCGAGAAGTATCCGGTCATCACCTGGGGCAACGGGACGTGTGGACAGACAGGCG
>JBEGTL010000049.1:0-25618 GCA_041179425.1 Pseudomonadota bacterium
TGCTGACGCTCGCCTACGAGCCGGGCGATCACATCCGCGACTTCGATGCGCTCGGCTACACGCGCGAGGAGCGCGACCGCTGCGGGCGCCACTTGTGGCTGGCGATGGAGAGTCAGATCTTCGACTACGGCACCATCCACGCCGACCCCAACCCGGCCAACTTTGCGTTTCGCAAAGATGGCACCGTCGTCATGTACGACTTCGGCTGCGTCAAGAAGCTGGCCGACGGCATCGCCGACGGCTACCGAAAGCTCATCGTCGAGGGGCTGCGCGAAGACTACGGTCAGATCGACCTGGCCCTCTGTGAGTTAGGCATCCGCCGGCCGTCGGGGCCAACGGTGTCTGCAGACTTCTACAAGCTGTGGCGCGACTGGCTGGCGCTGCCCATCCTCGCCCAGAGTCCGTTCGACTTTGGCCAGGCCAAGTTCGAGCAAGAGGTACTGACCAAGCTCGCGCCCGCCGTGCTCAAAAACATGGCGTCGTTTCAGCCGTCCCGCGAGCTGGTGTTCTTCAACCGTGCGCTGGTCGGGCACTACGCCACGCTACGCAAGATCGGCGCGCGCATCCCGGTCGGCCCCAACCTCCGCGCGCGCATCCCAGAGACCGCGCCTTGGTTCGCCGAGGCATAAAGCGGTAACACCTGGGGCCGGCACGGTCGTTCGTGCGCAGCTGCCGCAGCGCGTCAGGTCAATTCTGTGACGGCGCCTGCGGGGGCTAGCGTGGGGAGCGGGGGCGGGCTTGCGCTCAGCCGGTGCGTGCCGCTACGTACCCCGTCGTAGCCAAAGGTCGGCTCGGTGACGGCTCGCTGCGTCCGTTGAATGGGTAGCTTGAGCGACACCGACCGCGGCGGCGACTCGCCCAACAACACCACCTGCAGCTCCAGCGTGCCCAGCGTCTTACTGCTGGCAATCTTCAGGAATTCGTCTTCGCTCAACGAGTCCTGGATGGGCACGTGGGCGATGGCTCCTTCACGGTGGCGCAGCATGGCGGTCACGTGGCTCAGCTGCGACGGTGCGTGCCCATCGGGCATGAGGATGCGGAACTTGATCTCCACGTCGCCGGTCGCGGTGTTGCCGTGTGCGGCAGACCCGGCACTCAGGTGCCTGGAGAAACGAAAGTTGGGCCGCGTGATGATGATGGGTGCGTCGAGCAGGTTGCGAACCTCGAACCCGAGCGTGTTGGGAGACAGACCGCCGTCGTTGTCGAAGCTATGCGTGACGTGGATCGACACCTCGCGCATGGGGCGTCGACTCCAGGTCTTCAGTGCCAACGCAATGCCGATGACGGCCAGCGCGGTGACCAAGTCCCAGATGCCGTGCTCGGCCATCCATCGAAAACCGGTTTCCAACACGTCTAGAGCGCTCATGGCTACCTCGTGTGCGTCCCGGCTCGGGGGAGTGTTCGGCAAGCCGGGTTGCCTGAACGGGGACGCCAACAAGTGTGAGCTCACGAAAAAATCGCCTCCTCAACCAAGCAGCGATTGAGAGTGGAGAGCTGCCTTTGGCCCTCCCGGGTAAATCGGCTGTTTCGGCAGGCAGACGCCGGCGTATCCGAGGCGACCCTCGTGCCGCGCCTACTTGTTCGTGCGACTGGGGCGCACGATGGAGTTGGGTGCGGCAAGGTAACGCGTCAGCACCGCGTAGTCGTCGCTGCGGACGCGGTCTTTGTTGTCGGCAATGGCGAGGTAGGCGAGGCAAGCGTTGTGCGGGTCACCGTCGGGTCCGGTGCGCCACACCTGCCGTAACCAGCTCGCCTGACCTGCGGGCAGCCGCTCGACCAGCGCCTCCACGGCCTGTTCGAGTCGTTCGAACGAGACCGAGTCCCCGCGCACCGTGCCGGCCAGCTCCAGCTTGGCCGCCCGACTCTCGAGCGCAAACCAGCTGTCGAGCTCCGGATCGGCCAGCACGTTCAGCGCAATCAGACGCTGTGCGGGGTCGAGCTGGTTGGTCCACAGCCCTCGGCATGCCTCGGGCGACAGGCGCGCGAGCTGCTGTCTCAGCTCGGCGCTCCGCCGCAACGAAGCCGCATCGAGACGCGCCGCACCCAGCTCGGCCAGCGTCTGGAGCACGACCACCTCCGGCTCGGCCGCACTTCCATCGAGCGGGGCGTGTCGTTCTCGATAGTTCACGAACAGCGGGCTGACGATGAGGGCAAGGTTGGTCGCGATGAAGCGCTCCATCACCCTCGAAGACGCTCCGTACTCCGCCACGCTCGCACGCAGACTCTTCTCGATCCTCTTCCCCCGAACGATCTCGGCAATCTTGGTCCACGCCGTGGAGACACCCGCCAGCAGCACGGCCAGTGCGACCAGGTGAACCAGACAGCCCCCGCGCCAGAACCGAATCTTTTTGGCCCGCTTGTAGACGAAGCGGCTGACGATGAGGAGAGCGAGGCCAAGGAGACCCCACGCCAAGATTTTAAGCCAAACGAGAGTACCCACGAGGGGCATTCTTGGCCGGGAGCACCGCGGAAGAAAGTACTCGGCGAACGCCTCTCGCGGAGATCGACACGATCACGTGCACGTGGACGTGCACGAGCACGAACACGAGAGGCAACGAGCCCGAGCACGTCTCACGAACACGCGGGCTACAGCTGGCCCGGCGCCCCTAGCCCCGACGGACGCGCCGTGCGTGTTCGTCCACGTGCTCGCGCTCGTTGTCTCTCGTGCTCGTGCTCGTACTCGTACTCGTACTCGAATTCCCGAAGAAAAAGGCCGCCCACCCAGAGGGCGGACGGCCTTTTCGAGAACCCCCCAAGAATTACTTGAGGAGGCTCTTGAGGGCTTCGCCCATGTCACTCGGCGTCTGCGCAACCTTCACGCCGGCCGCCTCGAGCGCAGCGATCTTCTCTGCCGCCGTGCCCTTGCCTCCGCTGATGATGGCGCCCGCGTGACCCATCCGCTTGCCGGGAGGTGCCGTGACGCCCGCGATGAAGCCGGCGACCGGCTTCTTGAAGTTGGCCTTGATCCACTCGGCCGCCTCGATCTCGGCGTTGCCGCCGATCTCGCCGATCAGGATGACGCCGTCGGTGTCCTTGTCGGCGTTGAACAGCTTGAGTGCGTCGATGAAGTCGGTCCCGTTGATGGGGTCGCCGCCGATACCGATACACGTGCTCTGGCCAATGCCGAGACCGGTCAGCTGACCGACCGCTTCGTAGGTGAGCGTGCCGCTCTTGGAGACGACGCCGATGCGGCCTTCCTTGTGGATGTGGCCGGGCATGATGCCGATCTTGCAAGCGCCGGGCGTGATGATGCCAGGGCAGTTGGGTCCGATCAGGCGGGTGCGGCTCTGCGAGTCGAGCACGCGACGCACCTTGAGCATGTCCGCAACCGGGATGCCCTCGGTGATGCAGACGACCAGCTCGACCTCGGCGTCGATCGCCTCGAGGATGGCGTCGGCGGCGAAGGGCGGCGGCACGAACACCATGGATGCGTTGGCGCCGGTCTGCTTCACCGCGTCGCGCACGGTGTTGAAGATGCCAACCTTGCCTTCGAACTTCTCGCCGCCCTTGCCGGGCGTGACGCCCGCGACGACGTTGGTGCCGTACTCCATGCAGCTCTTGGCGTGGAATGCACCCTGACTACCGGTGATGCCCTGAACCAGCAGCTTGGTCTGCTTACCAACTAGGATCGCCATCGCTCATCCACCCTTCTTGACGAGGTCGACGATCTTCTGCGCGCCATCTTTCATGGTGGTCGCTGCCGTGATCTTCAGACCGGAGTTGTTGAGGAGCTCGCGCCCCTTCTCGACGTTGGTGCCTTCGAGCCGAACGACGAGCGGGACCGTCAGGCCGAGCTCTTTGGTCGCGGCGATGACGCCCTCGGCGATGATGTCGCACTTCATGATGCCGCCGAAGATGTTCACGAAGATGCCCTTCACGTCCTTGGACGAGAGGATGATCTTGAACGCCTTGGTGACCTGCTCTTTGTTGGCGCCGCCGCCCACGTCGAGGAAGTTGGCCGGCTCGCCGCCGAAGTACTTGATGATGTCCATGGTGGCCATCGCCAAGCCCGCGCCGTTGACCAGACAGCCGATGTTGCCCTCGAGCTGGATGTAGCTGAGACCCGTCTTCTTGGCCTCGAGCTCGGTCGCGTTCTCTTCGCTGAGATCGCGCAGCTCGTCCCACTCCTTCTGGTGGCGGAACTCGCCGTTGCCGTCGAAGTTGAGCTTGGCGTCGAGCGCGACCACGCGGTCGTCCTTGGTGACGATCAGCGGGTTGACCTCGACCAGCGAGGCATCTTCTTTGATGAACAGGTCGTACAGCGCCGAGGCGATCTTGCTCAGCTCGCTGGCCTGCTTGCCCTTGAGTCCGAGCGCAAAGGCGATCTCGCGACCCTGGTACGCGGCGAAACCGATCGCGGGGTCGACGGCCACCTTGATGATCTTCTCGGGCGTGTGCTCGGCGACCTCTTCGATGTCCATGCCGCCTTCGGTCGACGCCATGACCGTGACGCGGCGCGTCTCGCGGTCGACGACCAACGCCAGGTACAGCTCACGAGCGATGGGCAGGCCCTGCTCGACGAGGAGGCGCTGGACCTTTTTGCCCTCGGGCCCAGTCTGGTGCGTGACCAGCGTGGCGCCGTAGATCTTCTCGGCGGCCTCCTTGGCTGCCGCCACGCCCTTGACCACCTTCACGCCGCCAGCCTTGCCGCGACCACCCGCGTGGATCTGGGCCTTGACGACGACGACCTCGTTGCCGGTCTCTTGGATCAGCTGCTCGGCAGCCTTGACCGCCGACGCGACGTCCATTGCAGGAATGCCCTTCGGCACGGGGATGCCGTACTTCCGAAAGAGCTCTTTGCCCTGATACTCATGAATGTTCATCTAGTGACCCCTCACAGGTTCCAAAACCTTCGAGTCTGACGTCCGCGTGCCCTTGCTCGCGCGCCCGGGGGCGCACTTGGACCCGCAGAGACGGCGCACCGCGTCGACACGCGGGCGAGCGCCACGGGCGAGCGCCCAACTGGGCTGCCCGACTGGCCTTGCTGACCGCTGCAGCTGTCGGCGCCCACACATCCTCATGGCCGGGCCCTATAGCAGCGTCGACCCGGTGTGTCAGCCCGCTCAGCCTCGGGGGTGGTGACGCTGGTGCACGCTCTTCAGCCGTTCGGTCATGACGTGCGTGTACACCTGGGTTGTCGAGATGTCCGAGTGGCCCAACATCACCTGTACGGCGCGAAGATCTGCGCCGCCCTCGAGCAAGTGGGTCGCAAACGAATGACGCAGCTTGTGTGGGCTGACCGGTCTGACAATGCCCGCCTCGAGCGCGCGTCGACGCACGATCTTCCAGAACGCCTGACGGGTCATGCCCGTGCCGCGGGGCGTCACGAAGAGCGCCTGCTCACCCTCCCCGGCCCAGCCGCCGCGCACCCGGGCCAGGTACAGGTCGACCAGCGCACACGCCAGGTCCCCAATCGGCACGAGGCGCTGCTTACCGCCCTTGCCTGTCACTTTGACCAGGCCTTGGGCACGGGACAGGTCGTCCAGCGCGAGACCCACCAGCTCGGACACCCGCAGCCCACTGGCGTACATGGTGTAGAGCATGGCCGCGTCGCGCAGCCCTCCGGGATCATTCACGTCCGGTGCGGCGAGCAAGCGCTCGACCTCGGCCCGACTCAGCACGGTGGGCAGGCCCGGCATCGCCGTGGGCCGATCGAGCAGCGCCGTGGGGTCGCTGGGCACCTGCCGCTGCTTCTGCAAAAACCGGAAGAGGCCACGCAACGAGGACAGGTAGCGGGCCTGCGAGCGAGCCCCGATGTCGCGCGCCGCGAGCTCGCTCAAGAAGCCGGCGATGCACTCGGTCCCCACGTCGGAGAGCGGCACACCGTGCTCGTCCAAGTACGTGGCGAACTCGCGCAGGTCGTGCGCGTATGCCTCGACCGTATTGTGAGCGAGGCCGCGCTCGACGCGCAGGTGCTCGAGGTACTCGGAGAGCGAATCGAAAGTGCTCTCGTTCGTCACGCGGCAACCTTGCCACGCTCGCGCGTACAGCGAAAAAAAGCCTGCGAACCAGGCGCGCCGCAACAACCTGTTGTGGTACTCTAAGAACATGCTCGCCCTAGAGCATCTGCACGCGAACGCGTTGCTCGTCGTGCTCCTAGGCGGCGCACTGGCGATCGTGTCACTGCGCGTAGCCGTGTATCTGCTTCATCGCTCTTTGGTTGCGGCCGATCGTGAGATCATGTCTTCGCTGCTTCGCGCTCGCGCGGAACCTCCGCGCGCCTCGACCGCGAGCGACGATACTGGCGCGCGCACGCCGCAATCAAGCCAGCTCGGTCCGACGTATCAAGACAGAGAGAGAGAGCCCGACTCGAAAACGTAAGGTCCAAGCACCACTCGATTGCGCAACGCGGAATGAGCCCCGCACGTTCTCTGGTTACTAGTTCAGTTCGCTTCGCTCGCACGCCCGACAGCGTGCTTGTACCGCCGCGCGGAGACACCGCGGGCTTCGGCTGTTGACCGAGTTATTCGCCGACACGGAGGTTACGGTGGCGCGATTGATTGGATATATGGCGAACCGCGCGGACCGACTTCGCGACGCGTTCCTCCAGGAGCGGCTCGCGATCGCGGTGCTGCCGGTCGACCAGCGCGGTGCATGGGGCATCGGCTTCTACCAGGGTGACGAGGTGCTGCACAAGAAGCAGCCCGCACCCGATGGCGAGCCCATCGACTGGGATGTGATCGCCGCCAAGATTCAGACGGACTGCGCGATTGCACATCTGCGGCAGGCCACGGTCGGCGGCTTCAGCGTCGACAACACGCATCCCTTCCGACTGCGACAATGGTTGTTCGCCCACGTGGGCACAATCAGCGCATTCGACGAGATCAAGGCGCCTCTGCTCGCCTCGTTGCCCGACTTCCTGCGCCGCAACATCCGCGGCACCTCGGACAGCGAGCTGTTCTTCCACCTCGTCTTGGCTGGTCTGCACACGCGCAACCAGCTCGATGCGGCCGAACCCAGTCAGACCACGGTCGTCGAGTCCATCGGCGACGCCGTCAAACAGATCGACGAGCTGGCCAAGAACGCGGGCTCGCGCAGCACGCTCAACATGATCCTGTGCAACGGCCGCACCATGTACGCATTGCGCCGCGGTCCCTCGTTCGGCTACACCGAGCAGCTGGGCTTGCCCAACCCCGAGGAGCCGGCCGAAGGGCGTCCGCGCCCTGGCTCGCCGGCCCTGCAATACACCATGCTTGTGTCTGGCGGCAACGACGTCCCAGCCGGCTACAAGTCACTCGACGACAGCACGGTGGCTGCGCTCACGCGCGACCTACGAATCGTCACGCACAACATCTGACGTCTCCCCCAGTCGCGCGGCTCTGCTGCTAACGCTCGAGCATGACGACTGATGCCCTCCTCGTGTTGTGCACTGTCCCGGATGAAGCCACGGGCGAACGCATCGCGCGCGCCCTGCTCGACGAGACGCTTGTAGCTTGCGTCAACATCGTGCCGGGCCTGCGCTCGTTGTACCGCTGGCAAGGCAAGCTCGAAGACGAGCGGGAGCTCCTGCTGGTCATCAAGACCCAGCAGGCTCGCTACGCCGAAGTCGAGCGACGCCTGATCGAGCTGCACCCCTACCAGGTCTGCGAGGTGCTGGCGCTCGACGTGGAGGAGGCAGCCCCCAAGTACCTCGCGTGGTTGCTGGCCGAGTCGGGCGGCCGTAACGCTGCCTTATCCCCCGGGGAGACGAGGACGACGAGGACGTAGACGAGGACATCGACGAGGACATCGACGAGGACATCGACGAGGACATCGACGAGGAGGACGACGCGCACGCGCACGCGCAGGAGGACGAAGGGCCGGTGTCCGAGCGCCCCCGTCAGGGTAATCTGCGACACCGATCCGTCCAGAGGTACGAGAGGGTCGTAGCCGAGCCAGACGCAAGTGCGGACGCGCCTCGTCCTCCTGCGCGTGCGCGTGCGCGTCACCGTCCTCGTAGATGTAGCCGTAGACGTCCTCGTAGCCGTAGACGTCCTCGTAGCCGTAGACGTCCTCGTAGCCGTAGACGTAAGCTACTTCGCGTTCTGTGCCTTCTCGTTCAGGCTCTGCAGCAGCTGCCTCGACTCCATCAGCACCGACGTGTGAGGCCACTTCGACAACAGCTTGCGCAGCTGCGTCCGGGCTCCGTCTACATCGCCTAGCTCTTCCAAGATCTTGGCCAGCAGCAGCGTGGCGGGCGCATGGATGTCGCGATCGCTGTTTTGCTCGAGTACGCGCTCGACCTCGAGCTTGGCTTGCGCGTACTTGCCGAGCTGGCGCTCGGCTTCGGCCAGCTGGTAACGCGCTTTGGCCGCGTGCGCGGCACTGTCGTCCATGCGCAGTGCGGCCTCGAAACGCTCTGCGGAGTCAGCGATGCGACCTGCTCGCATCAGCTCGAGGCCGGCCTGGTACGCCTCGGCACTGAGCTCGGAGTCGAAGCGGGCCACGATGTCACGAAACAGCGCGCGCTCGGCGGGCGACAACGGCTCCTTGTCGAGCTCACGAAACCGCTCGACCGCCTCGGCGCGCCGCTGCGTCTGCACGAGCTCCAGGAACTGCACCGCTTTGGTCTCGGCGAGCACCCTCTTTTCGGCGCGCTGCACCTCTTGCTCGAGCGCACTGCGCAGGCGCTTGACCTCTTCCTGGGAGTTTTCTTTCTCGAGCTCCAGCTCGCGCACGCTGGCGTCGAGCAACAACCGAAACCCGAACAAGCACGCCACGCCGAGCAGCGCGTACGACGCCACCGAGTTCCACCACGCCCGCCGCTCGTGCGCGGCCTGACGCTTGGCGATGGTCTTGATGTCGGCGCTGAGGGTGTTGGCGATATTGTTGGTCTTGATGACCAGCCCACGCGACTCGATGATCTCTTTTTTGATCTCGCGAATCTCTTCGTCGGCCTCGCGCATCTGGCGCTTTCGTACCGCGGTGCCGGGAGGTGTGGCAACAACTTGACCGAACGCGGCCGCCGGCTAAGAACGCCGGATCGGCATGCGTCTGCTCCTGCGGCATTGGTTTCTTCGCGCCGCCCTCGTAGGCGCCTCCGTGACCTGTGCCTTCGGCTGCATGCAGGCGACACAGACGTATGCACTGGTGCTGCACCCCGAAAACGCGGCCCCCAGCAGCGCTGCAGCAGCATCGTCGGCGGGCAATTCCCCCCGCTCCCCCGGCGACCCGGCGCGCAGCCCAGACGCGCTGCCTACGGGCATGGTGGGCTCCCTCTCGGTCGAGCTCATCGAAGGCGGTCAGCGCCTGGTCGTCCTACAGCTCGAACAGCTCCCCCCACCCGAGCGCATCGCGCCCGGCCTGCGCGAGTTCGTGGTCTGGCTCGAAGACCCGCGGGGCGGCGAGGTCAACGTGGGCACGCTGCACTACGATCGCGCCAACCATTCGGGTAACCTGCTCGCGACGACCGACCTTCCCGCCTTTACCATCCGGGTGACCGGCGAGCGTGACGCGCGTGCGGCAGAGCCAACGGGCGTGCTGCTCGCCGAGCGCCGCGTGGTCACCAACTGACTCTCCATCGAAGCGCGCCCTCGGGCACGCGAGCGAAGATATCGATGCGCCTCACCAGAGGCACGCCAAGGAAACGACAGCGATGTTAGATACCTCCGAAATCCGCAAGGGCACCAAGGTCCAGTTCGACGGCGTGCCTTTCGAAGTCACGTACTTTCAGTTCGTCAAGCCCGGTAAGGGGCAGGCTTTCACGCGCACCAAGCTGCGCAACATGATCAGCGGCACCACCATCGAGCGGACCTTCAAGAGCGGTGAAAAGCTCGAGAAGGCCGACATGGAAGAGCGCACGATGCAGTACCTCTACCCCGAGGAAAACTTCTACGTATTCATGGACACCGGCAACTACGAGCAGCTGCGCCTCACGGCCGAGCAGCTCGGCGAGAACAAGTTTTACCTGAGCGACGGCCTCATGTGCGATGTGCTGCTCTTCAACGAGCGCCCGATCGGCGTCACGCCGCCCAACTTCGTCGAGTTCGAGATCATGGAGACCGAGCCCGGCTTCAAGGGCGACACCTCGGGTGGCACCACCAAGAACGCCAAGATCTCCACGGGTCTCGAGATCCAGGTCCCGCTGTTCATCGAGCAGGGCGAGCTGGTGCGCATCGACACGCGCAGCGGTGAGTACGCCGAGCGCGTGAAGAAGTAAGGCCGCAGCGCGCCGATGTTCGCCGATCGCGTGCGGTGCCAGGCCCTCGACGCCCTCCCCCCTGGCAGCGCAGCGCGTGTCGCCGGCCGCATCGTGGCCCAGTCCGAACAGGGCGTGTTGCTGCGCGACGACTCGGGCATCGCTCGGCTCGCCGTCGCGGCGCCGCTGGCGCTCAACGCACTCGCCCTCGCGCGCGGCGTGTGGGACGGGCACACGCTGCTGGTCGCGAGCTTCGAGATCTTGCAGCGTGCACACGACGAGACGCGCGAGCTGACCGAGCTCGCGCGTGACGACAACGCCAAACAGCGGCGTCTGGTCGCGCGCGCACAGCTGCTGCGCGGGGTGCGAACGTTCTTCGATCAACGCGGGTTCCTCGAGGTGGAGACCCCGCTCGTGGTCCCCAGTCCCGGCCTCGACGTGCACCTCGACGCCGTACGCGTGGTCACCCCGGCCGGCGAGCGCTACCTGATCACCAGCCCCGAGTACCAGATGAAGCGGCTGCTCGCGGGAGGCCTCGAGCGCATCTACCAGCTGGCCAAGTGTTTTCGCAACGACGAGGTCGGTCAGCGTCACCAGCCCGAGTTCACCATGCTCGAGTGGTACCGCGCCTACGCGGGCGTCGAGGAGGTGATGGCCGACACGGAGCAGCTGGTGGCCGCCGTCGCGACCGCCATCTCGGGCGAGCCCGTGCTGCACACCGCACAAGGTCCCGTCGATGTTGCGCCCCCTTGGCCGCGGCTCACGGTACGCGAGGCGTTTGCCCGCTTTGCGCAGGTCGACGTGTTTGTGCTGCTCGCCGAAGAGCACGGCGAAGACACGTTCTACCGCCTGCTGGTCGAGCGCGTCGAGCCTGCGCTCAGCGAGCTCGGCGCACTGTTCTTGTGCGAGTATCCAGCGAGCATGGCCTCGCTCGCACGCAAGAAGCCGGACGACCCGCGCGTCGCTGAGCGCTTCGAGGCGTACGTCGGCGGCGTCGAGCTGTGCAATGGCTTTGGCGAGCTGACCGACCCCGTGGAGCAACGCGCGCGCCTGCTCGTCGATCAGGCCGAGCGCGCGCGTCAGGGCAAGCCGGTGTACCCCATCGACGAGCGGTTCTTGGCTGCGCTGGAGCAGGGCGTGCCGCCGAGCGGAGGCAACGCACTCGGTCTCGATCGTCTCGTCATGCTGGCGCTCGGCGCCGCACACATCGAAGACGTCACGGCCGTGCCGGCGTCTCGCCTTTGAGCGTCCCCTCGCTCCCGATCGTGCGGGGCGGGAGCATGGCGTAGTTGGCGGTGGCCGCGCGCCGCTGTTCGTCGAGGATCTGCTGGCGCTGCCTCGCCTGCAACAACCTCTGCTGCGTGCGCTGGTAGCGTGCGCTGCCGTCGAGCTGGATCGCCTCGTTCAACGCACGCGAGGCGGCATCGAACGCCGCTTGGGTGAGGCCCGCGGGACCCGGTGCGTACCAGCGCGCGATGGCCAGGTCGTAGAGGATGCGCGCCTGCACGCTGTGCTTCAGCCCGCCCAGCTGCAGAGCCGCCTGCTCGAGCAAGGCGCGGCCTTCGTCCCACTTGCCCTTTTGGATGCTGGCGATGGCGTCGCGCACGATGGGGTGCTCGTCGACCGACTCGAGCTCGACCTTGATGGCGCTCTGCAGCACATCGACGGCGCGCTCGAGCTGTTTCCCCAGCTGGTCGATCACCTGCGCACGCGCCTGGGGAGAGTCGGGTTGGTAGACCGCCGCGTCGAAGGTCGCGGTCTGCAGCGTCTTGGCGGTGGGCCCCTCGTACACGGTCAGCGTGACCTCGCCGAGCAGCTGCGGCAGCTGTGTGTACACGCTCTGATATTGGGTGAAGCAGCCGTAATA
Source organism: Pseudomonadota bacterium (assembly GCA_041179425.1). Lineage (GTDB taxonomy): Bacteria > Myxococcota_A > Polyangia > Polyangiales > DASUME01 > DASUME01. Next base: position 11,985 of record JBEGTL010000049.1, read on the forward strand.
AAAGTCGCACGACTGCACAGGCATCGTGACCCAATCTTCTTGTGGGTCGTCGTAGATGCCGGGCACTACCAGCACCACCAACGTGAGCGGGGAGATGGCGCCCACCTCGCGCATGCTCTCCAGGTCGGCGACCTCGACGCGCTTGACGTCGTGCTGGCCATCTTTGGCGAGGTGCGCGCGCAGACGCTCGGCGAGGTCGCCCTCAGGGAGCTTGTTGCCCGCGATCAAGATCGACGGAAACGCGCGCACCGGCACCCGCGCCGGGTACATCACGGGCGCGCGCACCACCACGCTTGGTACGCAGCCCGTCGCGCCCACGACGAGCAGCGAGAGGAGCAGCACGCGCGTCAGCAGACGTCGAAGCGCGCCCTCGGACGCGCGAGCGAACTGTGTACACTTTGCCTCAAGTGCGTTCACGTTTGAGTGCCTCCTTGGCTTCTTTCCATGCACCGTCGAGCTCGCTTGCGCTCAGCGTGCGCGGGTCGAGCGCGCGCTCGCGCAGGGTGCTCTCCACCTTGACGGTACGCGCCGTGAACGTGTCGATGGTACGCCGCAGCGCTGCCTCCGGGTCGACGCCGTGCTTGCGCGCCACGCTGACCAGCGAGAACAACACGTCGCCGAGCTCGCTCTCGATGGCGTCTTTGTCGCCGTTGCCGATCGCCTCGTCGAGCTCGCCGAGCTCTTCGTCGACCTTGTCGCGCGGCCCCTGTGCGTCGGGCCAGTCGAGGCCGATGTGCGCTGCCTTCTCGCCCACGCGCTGCGCGCGGAGCAGTGCGGGCATGGCGCGCGGCACACCGTCGAGCACACCGCGGCCCTCTTTTTCTTTGGCCTTGAGCTGCTCCCAGCGCTCGAGCACGGCGCGGCTGTCGTCGGCGCGCTCGTCGCCGAACACGTGCGGGTGCCGGCGTACCATCTTGTCGCTGATGCCGACGATGACGTCGTCGATACCGAACGCCGCCCCGTACTTTTGTTCGACCAGCACGCTCTGAAACACGATCTGCAGCAACAAGTCGCCCAGCTCTTCGCGCAGGTTGGGTAGGTCGTTGCGATCGATCGCGTCGACCACCTCGTGCGCCTCTTCGATCACGAACGGGCGCAGGGTCTCGAGTGTCTGCTCGCGATCCCACGGACAGCCGTCGGGCGCGAGCAGCTGGCGCATGATGTCGACCAGCCGAGGCAGCTTCTCTCCAGATTGACGCATGTGCATCCATCTTGCCTTTGCGCCCGACATTGACAAGTACGGAGGCACGGGGCGCAGCACAAGCGCGACACGCACGCGCCCGCTTGTGAGGCCGCGGGCAGCATGGTACCGGGCCTGGCGATGCTGCTTTCCGAGCTGCGCGGTCAAAACACGGCGATCCGAACGCTCGAGCGCGCCCTCGCCAAGGGCAAGCTGCCCAACGCCTACCTGTTCGAGGGTCCAAGCGGCGTGGGCAAACGCGCCGCTGCGCTGGCGCTCGCACAGGCCTGTCTGTGTCCTGCCCAACCGGGCAAGGGCTGTGGCCGCTGCGCGGTGTGCACGCGCATCCTTGCGCAAAACCACCCCGACGCGCGCATCTTCGCGCCGCGCGCAGAGGGCAATCACAACATCCAGGTCGAGACGCTGCGCAGCGAGATCTTGCCGGTGGCGCAGTACGCCCCTTTCGAGGGCTCGCACGCTTTTTTGATCTTCCCGGACGCCGACGTCTCGTTTCCCCAACAGCACCCCGAGTCCGCCAACGCACTGCTCAAGACCCTCGAAGAGCCGCGCGCCCACGTGACGTTCCTGCTCTTGTGCGAGCGTCCCACGCAGCTGCTCACCACCATCCGCTCGCGCTGTCAGCGCGTGCGCTTCGGGCCGCTGCCACCTTTGGTCATCGAGCGCGTCTTGGAGCGTGAGGGCGTGCCCCAGCTCGAGTGGCCCGCCGCCATCGCCCTCTCTGAAGGCAGCGCCGATCGTGCGCTCTTGCTCGCCAAAGACGGCACGGCCACCCAGCTGGTCGAGCGCGCGCTGCGCATCGATCGCACGCTCGCGCTGCGCGACTCCGGCAGGCTGATCGAGCTGTCAGAAGAGCTCGCCAAGAGCGACGACCTCCTGCTGGTGATCGAGACCTTGGCCGCGGTCTACCGCGATGTCGCCGTGCACGGCCTCGGGCTCGCCAGCGACAAGCTGCGCTTTCGACGCGAGCGCGCGCAGATCGAGGAGCGCGCCCAGGACCTCGAGCCACGACACGCCGCCGCCCGCGTGGCCCGGCTGGCCGAGCTGCCCGAGCTGCTGGCGCGCAACGCCAACACCCAGATCGCGCTGGACCACCTGCTGATCGAGCTGTCCCAGCTGTCGTGAGCGCACTTTTTGCGCTCTGGCCGGCGGCCTCTGCCGACTCGTTTTTTCCTGCTAACGTAGCGCTTCCATCATGTCCGCGTTCTACGTCACCACGCCCATCTACTACGTCAACGACCGGCCTCACATCGGCACGGCCTACTCCACGATCGTGGCCGATGTGCTCGCGCGCTACCACAAGCTGCGTGGTCAGCCGACGCGCTTCCTCACCGGCGTCGACGAGCACGGCATCAAGCTGCAGCGCCGCGCCGAGCAGGTAGGGCAGACGCCGCAGGCGTACGTCGACTCGATGGTGCCGCCGTTCCAAGAGGCGTGGCGCCAGCTCAACTGCGAGTACGACGACTTCATTCGCACCACCGACCCGCGCCACAAGCAGCGCGCGCAGGCGCTGTGGAACCGGTGCCGCGAGCGCGGCGACATCTACGAGGCCGACTATCAGGGCCTGTATTGTGTTGGCTGCGAGGCCTACTACACCGAAAAAGACCTGCTGCCCGGCAACCTGTGTCCGATCCACAAGACCGCGGTAGAGGTGCTCAACGAGCGCACCTACTTCTTCCGGCTCAGTGCATACCAGGACAACCTGCTGGCTTTTTTCGACCAGCACCCCGACTTCGTGAAGCCCGAGAGTCGCTACAACGAAGTGAAGAGCTTCGTGCGTGAGGGACTGCGCGATCTATCGCTGTCGCGCAGCACGTTCAGCTGGGGCATCGAGGTGCCCGGCGACCCCAAACACATCATGTACGTGTGGTTCGACGCGCTGACGAACTACATCAGCGCGCTCGGCGCGCCCAAGCTACCGGGCGAGCCGGAGGCCCCGTTCGAGACGTTCTGGCCACCGGCCGCGCACGCGCTGCACATCGTCGGCAAGGACATCCTGCGCCAGCACGCCGTGTACTGGCCCGCCTTCCTGATGAGCGCGGGCATCTCGCTGCCCACGCAGGTGTGGGCCCACGGCTGGCTCACGGTCGACGGACAAAAGATGTCCAAGAGCCAGGGCAATTTCATTCCGCCCGGGCCCATCGTCGAGGCCGTTGGCGCCGACGTGCTGCGCTACTACCTCATGCGCGACATCGCGTTCGGACAAGACGGCGACTTCAGCCACCAGAACTTGTTCGCGCGCTACCACGGCGAGCTGGGCAATGGCCTCGGCAACCTGCTCAACCGCATCCTGGCCAGCATCGTGCGCAAGACGCTCGAGGGCCGAGTGCCGGTGGTCGACCGCAGCGAGCTGCTCGCGATCGATCGCGCGCTGCTCGACACCGCACAAAACAGCGCGGCCAACGCGGCACGCCAGCTCGACGAGGTGCACCCCAACCGCGCGCTCGAGGCCATCTGGGAGCTGGTCAACGCGGCCAACAAGTACGTCGACCAGACCGAGCCGTGGAAGCTGGTGAAGAACAACAACGGGCCGCGGCTCGCGCAGGTGGTCTACACCTCGCTCGAGGCGCTGCGCTTCCTCGGCCTCATGCTCTGGCCGTTCATGCCGCAAAAGGCGTCCGAGCTCCTGCACCAGCTCGGCTTCGACCAGCTGACGCCGGTCGAGGGCGTCGACCTGTGGCCCAGCGACTGGGGCAAGCTGCCGGGCGGCATCGAGACGCGCCCGGGCAAGCCGCTGTTTCCGCGCTTCGACAAAGACCAAGAGGCGGCCATCCTCGCGCAGCTCGCCCCCAAGCCGGTCGCGCCCAGCGAGCCCACGCCGCCCAGTGCGAGCCAACCCACGGCGAGTGCGCCCGTGGCCGCGAGCAAGCCCTCCGCGCCGCGCGACCTGGGCGAGAAGCCCAGCACCACCATCGACGTGTTCGGCCAGATCGACCTGCGCGTAGGCGAAATCAAGCTCGCCGAGCGCGTGCCCAAGAGCGACAAGCTGCTGCGCCTCGAGGTCGATCTCGGTCCGCTCGGCACCCGTCAGATCTTGGCGGGCATCGGCAAACACTACGCACCCGAGGCGCTCGTCGGCAAACGCATCGCCGTGCTGGCCAACTTGCCGCCGCGCAAGATGATGGGCCTCATGTCGCAGGGCATGGTGCTGGCTGCAGGCGACGGCGACGTGCTGTCCGTGCTCTCGCCTGCCAACGACGTGCCGCTCGGCAGCACGATCGCCTGATGGACTGGGGTCTCCCGCCGCTGCCGCCCAAGTTCAGCGCCGCACTGCGCGACGTGAAGGCGGTGCGTCCCGAGTCGCGCGTCGCCGCAGCCGAGCGGCTCGGTCGCGCCGAAGCCGACGAAGTGGCGCCCGCGCTCGAGGGCTTGCGTGTGCTTGCCAGCGATGTGCACGCGAGTGTGCGCGCTACCGCGCTCGCGGCACTGGGTGCCATCGGCGGCGAGCCGGAGCTGCCCCTGGCGTTGACCGGCCTGGACGACGCGGCCGCCGAGGTGGCCGAGTTCGCGGCGCTGGCGATCGCGCAGATCGGCGGCGACCAGGCCATCGCCGGCTTGCGGCGCGCGCTCACCCACCGTCTGCCCGAGGTGCGCTTTCAGGCCGCCGCCGGCCTGGCCGAGCTGGTGCCCGACGAGGCCGTGGGTGATCTGGTCCCGCTGCTGGCCGACCCCGACGCCGAGGTGCGCGCCCAAGTGGTGGGCTCGCTGGGCGTGCTCGCCGAGCCGCACCTGGTGGGCCACCTCGCCGGGGTGCTCGACGACGACCACCCCAACGTGCGGCTCGAGGCGGCCATCGCCCTGGGTCACTTCGGGGACCCGCGCGCCGAGGCGCCCCTGCTCGAGGCCCTCCACGATCGCCGTCGGGTGGCCGAGGTCGCGCGGGCGCTGTCCGACCTCGGCTCGCAAAAAGGCAACGATACCATCGCAGAGATTGGCAAATCGTGGTTCACGCCCCCCCACCTGCGGGCCGAGCTCGGGGCGGCATTGGTGCTGCTTCACGACGAGCGCGGCGGACCGCTGCTCAAGCGCGTGCTATCTGGGCTCCGCTCGGACGCGCGCAGCTACGCGGTCGAGCTGGCCCGTGAGGTCGAGGCCGAGGCCGTCGTGCCCGACCTCGTGCGCTTGACCAAGCGTCCGCGCGGGGTCGACTACTTCACGCTGATCGAGGCTTTGGCCGCGTTCAGCCAACGCTCGCCTGCGGCGAGCACGGCGTTGTCCGAGCTGGGACAGCGGGCCGACGAGGTGGGCGAAGCAGCCCGACGGAGTCTGGCCAGTAGGGTCGCCGACAAACAGATGGGCTAGCGGGCCAACCCCGTCAGCCCAGGGAACTCACACGAAAGAACGCGCCAGCGTGCCTTGACGGCGAGCCATTCGACCGTACATTTCGCGCCCTCCGCCGCGTTAGGGAAGCCTGTTCATGAATACCAATCTCGGCCTCATCGGCAAGAAGCTCGGAAACACGCAAATCTTCAACGCGGAGGGACTCGTTCACCGCGTCACGGCCATCGAGTGCGGACCCAACACCGTGGTCGGCATCCGTACGGTCGAGCGCGACGGCTACAGCGCCCTCGTCCTCGGCATCGGTCAGAAGCGTGAGAAGAGCGTCAACAAGCCCGAAGCAGGCCTGTTCAAGAAGATCGACCAGAAGCCGGCCCTCGAGCTGCGCGAGTTCCGTCTCCCGGCCGAGACGGTCGCCAAGTACGCGGTGGGCGCACAGCTCAAGCCTTCCGAGCTGTTTGCCGAGGGCCAGCTGGTCGACGTGTGCGGCGACAGCAAGGGTCGCGGCTTTACCGGCGTCATGAAGCGTCACAACTTCAAAGGTGCACGTACGGCCACGCACGGCTCGCACGAGTACCAGCGTCACGGCGGTGCCATCGGTACCAACATGACCCCCGGTCGCGTCTTCCCCGGCCTCAAGATGCCCGGCCAGAGCGGCAACGCCCGCACCACCGTGCTCAACCTGCGCGTGGCCAAGGTGCTCGACGAGCAGAACATCGTCCTCGTCGAGGGTGGCGTTCCTGGCTCGCGCAACACGTTCGTGACCGTCCGCGGCGCCGTCAAGGCCAAGCGCGTCCAAGCCTGAGCGTAGGAGAGCCGTGAGCAAAAGCGGTAGGCCCCAGGATGCCTTCGGCGCGAAAGCAAAGAAGGAAGGGTTCGCCGCTCGCTCGGTCTACAAGCTCGAAGAGATCGATCGCCGCAACCAGCTGTTCAAGCGGGGTATGCGGGTGCTCGACATGGGTGCCTTTCCCGGCTCGTGGACGCAGTACGCGGCTACCAAAGTCGGCAGCGAGGGCCACGTCGTCGCCGTCGATCAGCAAGAGTGGCGCGGAGGCTTCCCGCCGCACGTCGAGACACGTCAGTGCGACGTGCTCGCGCTGACGCCGCGCGAGCTCGGCGGCATGGCGAGCTTCGACGTGGTGATGAGCGACATGGCGCCGTGGACCACGGGCACACGTTTTGTCGATCAGTGCCGAAGCTGGGACCTGTACATGCACGCCCTCGCGATCGCCGAGGGCACGCTGCGCAGAGACGGTCACTTCATCGGCAAGATCTTTCAGGGCCCGGACTTCGACGACGCCAAAAAGAAGACCGAGCAGCTGTTCACCAAGACCCGCGTCATGAAGCCCGAGGCGTCTCGCAAAGAGAGCTACGAGATCTTCGTGATCGGTCTGGGCTTCAAGGGCTGAGCTCTCGTTCCGTCAGTGCGCTCCCCGTCGATGCAAGAGCACCGGGACGGTCTTCAGTAAGATGCGGGCGTCTGCACGCAGCGACCAGGTGTCGACGTACAACAAGTCGAGCTTCATCCACTGATCGAAGTCGACGTTGCTGCGGCCGCTGACTTGCCACAGGCCGGTCATGCCCGGCTTCATCGACAGACGGCGGCGATGCCAGCCCACGATGTTCTCCTGCTCGGCGCGCGGGAGAGGGCGCGGCCCGATCAAGCTCATCTGTCCGAGCACCACGTTGAGCAGCTGCGGCAGCTCGTCGATGCTGCTCGAGCGCAAGAGCCGGCCGAGTCTGGTCACGCGCGGGTCGTCCTTCACCTTGAAGACCGGGCCACCCATGATGTTGTGCTCTGCGAGGCTCGCCTTCTGCGCCTCGGCGTCGGTCACCATGGTCCTGAACTTGAACATTCGAAACGGTCGGCCCCGTCGACCGGCGCGCTCTTGGATGAACAAGATCGGGCGGCCCATGGTGAGCAAGATGGTCAGACCAACCAACACCAGCAGCGGCGACAGCAACACGAGCCCGAGCGCCGCAGCGATCACGTCGATGGCGTGCTTGATCAGCAGCGGCCCCGGCGCCCGCGGCGCGAGCTCGAACTCCACGAACGGGTGCCCGAACACGAACTCCACGCGTGGTCGCGCCACCGAGTGCGGCGCCATGTCGATGGCGAGCCCTGCCGGTACGCCGAGCGTCTCGCACGGCGTCAGCTCGTTGAGCGAGCCGACGATCTCGGGCGGAAACGGCGCGCGCTGGCTGCGCTCGACCCAGTCGCGCATGCTCTTGCCAGCGTCGCCCACCAACACGATACGCGCGCGGGCGTGGCCACGCGTGTGCTGAAAGTGTTGCCAGCGCTCGAGCAACCAGCGCTCGGCCAGCTGCAAGACGAAGGTACAGATCAAGAACAAGCCGACGATGCTGCGGTTGATCGCGGTCTGGGTGAGGAACGACAACAACGCGAGCCCAAGCAAGACCGCGAGGTGGACCTTCAGCACACCGGCCACGAGCGACAGACGCGTGAAGGCGCGCTCGAACCAGCGATGCAGACCAAACCATGCCGTCATCATCAAGAACAGCGGCAGGGTCAGGTACAGCAGCAGCGCGTAGTCCTGAAACGCCGGCGGCGCTTGCAGACCGAGCGTGGTGCGCACCGAAGGCACCATCAACAGCTGCCTGTGCAAAAGCCAGCTGAAGCCCATCGAGACGACGACGCTGATGCCGTCGAGGCACAGCACGATGACGCGCAGAGGACGCTCGTGAGAACTGGCGACGGGCGGGATGGATGCGCTCTGCATGATGCGATCGGCCGTACTCATTCTATGATGCGACACGATGAGAACACTCGGACGATTCGCCGAGGGCGTGCTCGAGGCGGGCTGGCTGTCGACGGTGGCGCTCGTCCCGCTCGTCGTCGACAAAACCAGCGCACAAGCGTTTGAGCCTGCAAAAGCAGGGGTCTTGTCGGCCATCGCCGTGCTCATGGCGGTGGCGTGGGTGACTCTTCGCCTGAGCTCGCCCGCCCACTACGCAACGCCGATTGCAGTCTCCGCAAGACTCAGGGCAACACTCAGGTCGCCACTGCTCCTACCGGTCGCGGTGTTCCTTACCTTCACGCTTGTCGCGACGATGTTCTCGTTGTCCCCAGCGGAGAGCGTGTGGGGGCACCGCGGGCGTGCCGCGGGCGTCATCACGCTGCTGGCACAGCTCCTCATCTGTGCGGCCACCGCCGCAAACCTCCGATCGTCAGATCAACGGCGTCGGCTGGTGACCAGCCTGCTCTTGCCCAGCATCCCCTCCCCATCGCGCTCTACGCCGTCTGTCAGCGGATGGAGCTCGAGCCGCTCCTCCTGAGCACCGACACCGAGGTGCAACGCGCGACCTCCTTCTTTGGGCAGCCGGTGTACCTCGGCGCGTACCTGGCCATGGTCTGTCCACTCGCCGCACTCCGAACGCTCGAGGCCGCGCGCGCCAGCGCCCTGCCTCTGCCACGACGGCTACTCGGCGTCGGCAGCTACGGGCTCCTCTTGCTGTTGCAGCTGACCGCACTCTTGTTCACCGAGAGCCGTGGGCCGCTGCTGGGCCTCGCGGTCGCGGGCGCCGTCGGCTTCTTGGCGCACGCTGCACGGCGTGGCGCGCGACGCCGCGTGATCGCACTCTGGGTGCTGGCCTTGAGCGCAACCGCGCTGGCCACGGTGGGCGCACCTGCGCCGGTGCAGCGCGTCGCCAACGAGGCGCTCGATGCGCGCGTGGCCACCCGTGCCGGCGAGACATTCTCCACCAGCGGCAGCGGCGGACAGTTTCGCACCACCACCTGGAAGGTCGCCAAGCGCGTGCTCGCCAACGGCGCTCCGCTCGAGCTCGCCGATGGGAGCCTCGACGCGCACCCTGGGCTACGCGCGCTGGTCGGCTACGGGCCGGAGCTGCAGTACGCCATCTCGCCGCCGTTCTACGACAGCGAGCTGCCCACGCTGTTTGGCTACTTCTTGATCGATCGGTTTCACAACTTGCTCTGGGACACGCTGCTGACCACCGGCATGTTCGGACTGTCGGCGTGGCTCGCCTTCGAAGCGATGTTGATCTGGCTCTCGGTGCGCACGCTCGGCCTGCTCGAGACACCTGCAAAGAGTCTGCTGTTTTGGAGTCTGTACGGCGGTTGTGCACTGCTCGGCGCCGCGGCCGCCAGCTTGTTGCGTGGTCTCCCGTTCTGCTTTCTCGGTCTCCAGCTTGGAGCCGTGCTCGGGGTCGCGCTGTTTTTGAGCGCGGCCAGCTGGTCGACCTCCGAGGCCGCACCTCGCGCGGGCGAAACGAGCGAGGGTGCCGCGACGCATGAAGGGCTCGCCATTGCAGCCTTCGCGGCGGCCGTGGGTCACCTGATCGAGACCTCGTTTTCGTTCGTCACCATCTCCACCGGCACCCTGTTCTGGGTGGTGTGCGCACTACTGGTCGTGTCCGCGCGAAGACCGTCAGACACCTCGTCGACGCAACCAGACACGGCGCTCGTCACGCTGTCGCCAGTGCGCGAAGCGCTGCGCGATGCCACGGTGCTCGGCTGGCCCCTGATGGCGATCGGGTTCGTCTTCCTCGGCGCATCGTCGCAGCCTGTGCGCGTCGGCGCGGTGCTGTGGGATGGGCTCACCCTGCTCGCACGACCCGGTGGCGAGCGTGCCCCCGTCGTCGCAGCGCTGGTGCTCGCGACTTGGCTCGGGGGTGCGCTGCTGCTTCGTTTGGACCGTCCGCTGGCAACACGCTTCACGGCCTTCGGGCGCACGCTGGTCGTCGCCGGGTTCGTCGCACTCGTGTTCTGGGTACAGCAAGCCAGCGCTCTCGCGAGTCGCGCGCGCGGAGCGCTCGGCACCATCGAGGACGTGACCCGCGACCTCAGCGCGCGCAGCAGCAGCACCACTACGTTCTACCTGGCCTGTCTGCTGCTCGGCGTCTTGTTCGCGCTGGCGAGCACAGGGGCAGCACGGCGCATCCCACACACCGAGCGCGCGCTCCCGTGGTGGCGCGGGGCCGCCGCCGCCGCCTGTCTGCTGCTCGCGTTGCCGCTCATCGAGCGCATCAGCCTGCGCCCTGCCCACGCCGAGGCGGCAGTCGCACTTGGCGAGGCGCTCAAGGCCAACAATCGTCTCCCGCTCGCCGAGCACGCGCTCGGCCACGCGACGACGCTGCTGCCTGACGACGACGTGTACCGCTCCGCGCTCGCCAAGGCGTACGGCCGGCACGCACGCCTCGACGTGCCTCACGCCTCCGCGTGGCTCGAGCGCGCCGATACCACCATGCGCGAGGCCATGGCACAGAACCCTGCCGCGAGTGAGAACGCCACCAACCTCGCCGTGCTCGGCGGACAGCGTGCGCTACAAGGTGCGCCGGCGTTGCGCCTCGTCGCCATCGAGCTGTACGCGCGCGCGCTGCGGCTCCACCCCTTCGACCCCAACCTCTGGCGTATGTGGGGCAGCGTGCAGGTCACGCTGCTGCGCGACCCGCGCGGCGCACTCACGAGCGCGCGACGGGCGCTGCCACTCGACCCCAAGAACGCTGCCATCCACGCATTGCTGGCCGAGAGTTTGCTCGCGTTGTCGCGCGAGCAGAGCGGCGAGCCGCGCAGCGAGAGCCTGCGTGCGGCCGGCGATGCCTTCGAACGGGCCGCGATGCTCGCGCCCGATCAAGTCGGCTACCGCATCAACAGCGGCAAGACCTACCTCGCGCTCGGACAGGCGAGCAAAGCCGCGAACTCGTTTCGTCTGGCCCTGAGCAGGCTGCCGGCCAGCGCGCGCGAGCGACAGACCACGGTGGCGCTGCTGCAGCGCGCGGAGTCGGCCGCGACGCTGACTGCGGTGCCGCCCGCTTCTCCGTGATCGCGTCTACGAGACCTCGCGCGTGCTCTGGCCTCTCGCGTCCACGATCGCCTCTTGATAGATCGACTCCAAGATCTCCATGTTGGACGCGGGCAGGTGCGCTCGCTGCACCATGGTTTGCCCCGCCGCTCCGAACGCGCGCGCAGCCTCGGGATGTTCGAGCAGCCAGCCCACACGGTCGGCGAGCGCCTCCGCGTCTGCACGCGGCACCAGCCAGCCGTTGACGCCGTTGTGGACCAACTCGGGCAGCCCTCCGGTCGCGCTGGCCACCACGGGTCGGCCGCACGCAAAGGCCTCGAGGGCAGTCAGGCCAAACGTCTCGCTGCCGACCGAAGGCACCACGCACACGCTGCTACGCCTCAGCTCCATCAGCAAAGACTCGCGCGAGAGTCTGCCCAAGAACCTGACGCGCGTCCGCTCGTTGCCCAGCGCTGCCTCGATGCCCGCTCGCTCGGGACCGTCACCCAGGACCTTGAGGGTGACGCCTGGCAGCAGCGTCAGCGCGCGCAACAACACGGGTAGACCCTTCTCGGCGGACATCCGGCCTGCGTACAGGATGCTGCCGTCGCCCGGCCCCTCCGCGCCCGGTGCGCTGTCGACGAAGTGCCCCTTCACCGACAGCTTGTGCGCCGCGAAGCCTGCGTCGAGATACTGCTGGCGAACGAACTGCGAGACGCACACAAAGCGGTGCACCGCGTGCTCTGCCAGGTGAGTCGCGCGGTTGACAGTCAACGCCGCTGCGTACGCGGCGGAGACGACACGCTGCTGGTGCACACACGCGTAGCGCACGGCGTGGACAAAGTTGCCACGGGTGCACAGCCGGCAGTCGACGCCGTCGCGCAACAAGGTGGCCGGCGCACACAGCCAGCGAAAGTTGTGTAAGGTCTGCACCGTGGGTACGACTTGCTGCTGAAGCGTGCGCAGTGCCGACAATCCCCAGCGCGGAAACAGGTTGTGCACGTGCACCACGTCGGGGCGCAGCGTGCGAACGACGCCCACGAGCTCGCTCGCCGCCGCGGGGTTGTGCACCGTCAGGAGCGTCTCGACCGCACCACGCGCCGGGGAACGGTGCAGCTCGGCGCTGTCTTTGATCAGCGTGTGCACGTCGTGACCGCGCGTCCGCAGCGCGTCTGCTTCGGCCGCCACCACCACGTCTTCGCCGCCGCGCTGCGCGTAGGCGTTGTGTAGGATCAGGACGCGCACAGCTCGCTCTCACGCTCGCGCATCCAGCGCTCCAGCGTCGCGGCCCAGTGCCGGAGGCGCGTGTGGATGTCGTGCCCGCTGCGCAAGAGGCGCTCGCGCCCCAGAGCCGCGATCGCCTGTCGCTCCGACTCGTGTGTGAGGTAGTAGTGCAGCTTGTCGACGAACTCGTCGCTCGAGCTGAAGAACACCGCCTCTTTCTGGTCTTCGTAGAGCGTCTGCATGAACGCGCTGCGCTCGCAAAACAACAGACCTCCACAAGCGGGGATCTCGAACACGCGCCGGGTGTACACGTCGCGATTCCAGCGGCTGAGAAAGCACAGGCTGACTTTGGCGCGGCTGAGCTTTTCACGGTAGGCATCGCCGTAGAGGCCTGGTCGCACCGCAGCCACCCTGGCCACGTCGCGCGGCAGGCTGTTTTGCCACGCCGACTCGTGCGAGTACACCTGGATGGGCAGCCCGGCGCGTAGCCCACGCGCGATGCACTCGATACGAAAGCCAGGTTCGTTGTGGCCGATGAACACGGCCTCGTGCTCCGCCGAGCCAGACCGCGGATAGTCGACCCACGGCCGGTAAAAATCGAGCAAGAGCTCGGACCGTCTTATCCCCTCCGCCAGCGCGTCGTCGGTGGTGGCCTGACGATAGAAATGCCCACCCTGATAGTACGGCAGCGCGGCGTGCAGCAAGCGGTAGCGAGGGTGGCTACGGCGCGGTCCAAAAGGGTCGTCGCTGTGGAACAGACTCACGAAGCTTAGTCGCCCGAGCGTGCGGATGGTGTCGGCGGTGTAGTGATGGCCCAGGTACATGAGCACCACGTCGGGCGCAGCCTGACGCGTGCGCGCGATCAGTGCCCGATTGGCCGCTGCGATGCGTGGGCCCCAAAGCAGTCGATGTTGCCACCACCCCAGACGATCGGGCGAGCGCATCGCCGTGCTCTCGCTGCCCTGCAGCGGCGGTGTCCGGGTCAGGTACGAGAACGTGTCGAACAGCTCGACCTCATGTCCGTTGTCAGAGAGCGCTCGTAGCCACGACGGCTCGTAAAAGTCTTCGATGGCCGAGCGCACGATCAGGATGCGGCGCGGGCGGGGCGCTTCGATCACAGGCGCGTCCAGTCGGGCGGGCACAGGTCGCTGGTGTCGTGGTCGGCCCCTGCA
>JBEGTL010000050.1:0-25467 GCA_041179425.1 Pseudomonadota bacterium
GCGCCCTGAACGCGAGCGCGGAACGACGCTGGCCGCCACCGACACGGCCTCGTGCCGCACGTCGGGGCGCGTTGCGTCGGCCGCGCGCAGCGACGACGAGAACAGCTGCGCGTTGTACAGCCCGGCCCGGTCTTCGCGCGCGACGTACAGGCGCTGTGTCCGCTCGCTCGCAAACGGGACGAGCGCCTGTGCAAAGTCGCTCACGGAGGCGTGCCGCTGCGCGGGCCTGAAGCTGGTGGCGCGCGCGAGCACGGCGTCGAGCTCGACCGGGGCACCCTTGTTTGCGCTGCACAGGCGCGGAAACTTGCCGCGAGCCACCTCGGCCAGCACGGCTTCGACGCTGCCGCCCCCGAACGGTTCGCGCCCCGTCAGCATCTCGAACAGCACGCTGGCGATGGAGTACAGGTCACTGCGCTCGTCGACCGGCTCGGCGCGCGCTTGCTCGGGCGACATGTAGTGGGGCGTGCCCAGGGGCCCGAGCGACGCCTCTGCGCGACGCGAGTCCTCGCGCATGAGTGCGATCCCGAAGTCGACCAGCTTGGGCAACAGGCTGCCGTCGGCCGCACGCGCCAGCACGATGTTGGCCGGCTTGATGTCGCGGTGAAGCACCCCCGCGTCGTGCGTGGCCGCCACGGCTTCGATGATGGGCAGCAGCACGTCGACCGCGTTGTCGACCTCGAGGGCTCCCTCTCGAGCGAGCTTGTGGGCGAGCGTCTCGCCCTCGAGGAGCTCCATCACCAGGTACGGCACGCCGTTCTCGATGCCCACGTCGCTCACGTCGACGACGTTGGGGTGCCGCACGCGCGCGGCGCACTGCCCCTCGCGCAAAAAGCGCGCGACGGCCGAGGGGTCGAAACGCAGCGTGGGGCGGAGCAGCTTGAGCGCTACCCGCTTGTGGAGACCCGTGTGCAGCGCGACGTAGACATCACTCATGCCCCCCGAGCCAAGGTACGAGATGAGCTCGTACCGCCCGAGTCGTCGCGATGCTGGATTCAGCATCATCCCCATGAAGCTCCCCCGAACTGATGAGCAACGTATCAAATCACAGTCGGAGATCTCGCTTTATTTTGGTCGATTGCTCGCCTTTTTCAGAGTGCTCCCGTGGCGCAACTACTTGGTTACTTGATCGATACGTAGCGTCGGAGAAAGCCCGACAAAACGGGGCGGAGACGAAAAGCATTCTTGCGGTGTACGCGTGATTTCGTGCGCCTTCGCGAGTACGCTCGTGCGATGCGAACGTTGGTGATCGGGGCAGGCGGCGTCGGTGGCTACTTGAGTGCGCGGCTCGCGCAGGCGAACAACGACGTGACCATCGCGGCGCGCGGCGCGCACGGGCGCGCGCTGCAAGAGCGTGGGCTCACGCTGCACACCAGCAAAGGCAGCGAGCACATCGTCCTGCCGCGCGTGGTGGCGAGTGTCGACTCGCTGCGCGAGCAGTTCGACCTGGTGCTGGTGGCGGTGAAGTGGAGTGGGCTCGAACAAGCCCTCGATCCGCTGCCCAACTTGCTCGCCCCGTACGGTGTGGTGGTGCCCCTGCTCAATGGGCTTACTTCCGAGGACGTGGTCGCTCGCTACGTCGGCGCGCAGCGCACGCTCGCCGGCGTCGCGTACATGTCTGCCGGCATCCTCGAGCCCGGTGCCATCTACGAGACGGGCAACACGCGTGTCGGCCTCGCCGCCTATCGACCAGGCCAAGACGCCGACCTCGAGCGCGTCGGCGCGTTGTTGTCCAGGGCGTCCATCCCGGTGCAGCAGCAGCCCGACTACATGACCATGCTTTGGCAAAAAATGGTCTGGAATGCGCCATTCAACGGCATCTGCGCGCTTGCGAGGCGGCCCGCGGGGGCCTGCGTCGAGCTGATGGAGCCTCTGATCAAACGGGCCATGCTCGAGGTCATCGCCGTCGCGCGTGCCGAGGGTGTCGTCATCCCCGAGCAGTTCGCCGACTTCATGCTCGGGACCACACGCGAGCAGTTCGCGCTCACCGAGCCCTCCATGCTCCAAGACCTGCGCGCCGGTCGCGCCACCGAGGTCGACATCCTGCAAGGCGAGGTGGTGTTGCGAGCGCAAAAGCTTGGTGTCGACGTTCCCGTGCTTTCCACGCTGGCAGCGTTGATGCGAGCGCACCAACCTGCGTAAACGCTCCCGTCTCTTGTGGGTCGTACGCGTGCCCGTGCCCGTACGCGATCTCCTCCGACGACCCTGAGCCGTGTACGGGCGCGGGCACGCGTACGACCCAGAGCGAAAAATCGGACTTGCTCTCGCACCTGCAGCCACACTTGCGTGATCGAGACCCCTAGCCGACTTGCCGCACGCTATACACTTCCAGGGCGATGCCCCACGACACGCCTAGCCGCAGGCCGCCCACTCCCTTCGAGTCCGCACAAGACCCCACGCTCGAGGTGATGCCCAGAACGCCTCACGACGCGTTCCTGTTCGAGGTCGCGTGGGAGGTGTGCAACCAGGTCGGCGGCATCTACCAGGTGCTGCGTTCCAAGGCGCCGCTGATGTGCGACCGCTGGCGGGACCACTACTGCCTCATCGGCCCCTACGTCGAGGGCAAGGCCCAGCTCGAGTTCGAGCCGGCCGCGGCACCCGGCTGGCTCGGGCGCGTGGTCGACACGCTGCAGGGCGAGGGCCTCAACGTGCGCTATGGGCGCTGGCTCATCCCGGGCAAGCCCCGTGTCATGCTGGTCGACTTCACGCTCTCTGCCGAGAAGCTTGCGCGCGCCAAATACCGGCTGTGGGAAAACCACAGGATCGAGTCGCCGGCCAACGACTCGGTGGTCGAGCGGGCCATCGGTTTTGCCGAGTCCGTCGAACAAATCCTGCAGACGGTGAGCGCCGAGCTCAGCTACGCCATCGCGCGCACGGGCCAGACGCCCAGCCGGGTCATCGCGCAGTTTCACGAGTGGCAAGGGGGGCTGGCCGTCCCGCTGCTCCGCCGTGCGGGCCTGCCCGTGGCGACCGTGTTCACCACGCACGCCACCACACTCGGTCGCTACATCGCCTCCAACGAGCCCGGCTTCTACGACCGGCTGCCGGGCATCAACCACGACGAGGCCGCCACTCGCTACAACGTGCAGACGCAGCACAAGATCGAGCGCGCCTGCGCTCACGGCGCGCACGTGTTCACCACGGTCTCGCAGATCACGGCCGAAGAGTGCGCGTCGCTGCTCGGCCGCGAGCCAGACGTCATCACGCCCAACGGTCTGGGCATCGCTCGCTACAACGTGGGCCACGACTTTCAGACGTTCCACGCGGACTTCAAAGATCGCATCCACGCGTTCACCATGGGTCACTTCTTTCCGAGCTACACGTTCGACCTCGATCGCACGATGTACTTCATGACCAGTGGGCGCTTCGAGCCGCACAACAAGGGCTTCGATCTGTGCCTCGAGACGATGGCCAGACTCAACCTCGAGCTCAAGGCGGCACGCTCCGATCTCACCATCGTGTTCTTCATCGTCACGTCGCGGCCCACGCGCTCCATCCACCCGCTGGTGCTCGAGAAGCGCGGCGTGCTCAACGAGCTGCGCGGCGTCACCAATCGCATCACCGAGCAGGTCGCCGATCGGCTGTTTCGTTCGGCGGCCTGCGGCCAGCAGGCCAAGCTCGACGACCTGGTCGACGAGTACTGGCAGCTGCGTTTTCGGCGCACTCAGGCCGCTTTCCGCAGCAACACGCTGCCCCCCGTCATCACGCACATCCTCGAAGACGACGCCAGCGACCCCGTGCTCGCGCACCTGCGCAAGCTCGGCCTGTTCAACCGGGCCGACGACCCGGTGAAGATCGTCTACCACCCGGAGTTCATCGGTCCGGCCAACCCGCTCTGGGGCATCGAGTACGACCAGTTCGTGCGCGGCTGTCACCTCGGACTGTTCCCCAGCGCCTACGAGCCCTGGGGCTACACCCCGCTCGAGTGTATGGCGCTGGGCACGCCCTCCATCTCCAGCGACCTGGCAGGTTTTGGACGCTACGTGCGCGACCTCTACGAAGATCCTGACAGTAAGGGTATCGAGGTCTTGCAGCGCCGCGGCCGCAGCTTTCACGATGCCGCAGCCGACCTGACGGCCCGTCTGCTCGCGTTCTGCAGACTGTCGAGGCGCGACCGAGTCGAGCTGCGCAACGAGGTCGAGCGACGCTCGTGGGACTTCGACTGGTCGCGCCTCGGCACCGCCTACCACACCGCGCACGACCTGGCGCTAGAAAGATCCTAGCCTATTTGGCTGCGACGCATTTCGCCTGCATCACCTTCCACACTTCGGCGGCCAAGATCTTGGAGCCTTCGAGCGTGGGATGGATGCCGTCGACGCTGATCAGACCCGAGCGCGGCTGCCCAGGATTCCGCGGGTCATCGAACGCGGGCACCATGTCGACGAAGTAGCAAGGTGCCTTGGTCTGCTTCTCGCACAGCTCGCGTGCGCGCGGCAGCGAGTAGTCGAGCATGTTGTTGGGTTTGCTGCCCTTCACGAGCGAACCGAGCGGCGACAGCGCCGGCAGGTGCGGGTAGAAAAAGTAGACGGTGGCCTTCACGCCCTCGTCGACCGCGGTGTCGAACAGCTTTTGCGCCTCGCCGACCACCGCGTCGACCGTGCCCGAGCAGACCGGATCTTTCGCCGCGTCCGCAACGCTGTTCTTCTCGAGGCACGAGCGCTCGTTGATCAGCACGTCGTTGCCGCCGCCCGTCATGATCACCACCTTGATGCCCTTGCTCCCACGCTTCTTTGCCTCGGCGACAGCGTCCGGGAACTGCGTGGGAATGGTCGGCACCAGCGGCTCGCCAGTCTTGGGCGGCGCCATCGACGCACCGCTCACCGCGAAGTCGACGTAGGTATCGTTCGCGCCCAAGGCGCCCGCACTACGCGCGTGCTCTTGCAGCAGCGTGGTGAAGTCGCCTGACAGATCGATGTACGAGTCACCGAGCACCGCGACCTCGTTGCCGAGCACGTGACACACGTCTTGTGTCGGCGAAGGCCCGGCGTCCTTGGTCGCAGCATCTGCAGCAGGTGCGGCATCGCCCACCGGCGTCGCTGCGTCGGCGGCAGTCGCGCCCGCATCGACCACCGAAGCATCGGACTTCACAGCCGCGTCGATGCCACCAGCATCCACGGCGCTGCCACCACCCGCGTCCTTTGCGCCGCCATCTTTGGCACCGGCGTCGGCAGCAGGCTTCGCACCCGCATCCTTGGTGCCCGCATCCTTGGTGCCCGCATCCATCTTGCCGCCACCGGCGTCTCCCGCGACGTCGTCACGCTCGTCGTCGGTCGTGTCGTCGGTGACGTCGTCTTCGTCCCCGTTGCTGTTGTCGGTGCCTCTGCTCTTGCCCGGCTTGGGGTCATCGCCACAGGCGGCAGCAGTAGACAGAGCGCCAGCGAGCGCGACTCCGAGCACAACGCGGCTCGCACGACGAGCGGCACGGAAAACAAAAGGCACACGCATGAGAAGGACCCTCCAAGGAAGTACCCCGTGGGCCTACCGTGTAGCGCGCCTGCTGCAAAGCTTCCCTATTGACCCCCAAGCCACCAAACTTGTCCCCGAGAACCACCCCCCATACCCGTAGGCCGCAAAGCAGCCATCCAGAGGCACGCGCGGCGAAGCCGGTCAGATCTCCGCGGCGGCGTCTCTGTCTCACACGCCGCGTCCAGGCACCCCGACGAACCCAGTCCTGCAAAACAGGCACGCATGCGTCGCGAGCCGGGTCGCGAGGCGCCGCCGGTTCTGAGCACCGCGCGGAGCCGACTTCCTGTTACTTCCTGTCGGTGAGCACGGAGCGCAGGAGCGGTGGCGGATCGCGGCCCGGATCGCGGCGCAGGCGCGCCTGTTTTCAGTGATAGGTGAAGCGGAGTTCGTAGTCGCACAGTTGGTAGACGTCACCCTCTTCGATGCGCCGCGACTCGACGCGCTCACCGTTGAACTCGATGCCGTTGGTGCTGCCCAGGTCCTTCATGTAGAAGGCCCCGTTCTGCAGCACGATGGCCGCGTGGCGACGCGAGATGTTGCCGTCTTTGATGGGCAGGTCGGCGGTCTTGGAGCCGCGACCGATGACGAACTCTTCTTTGTTCACCGGCGTCTTTTGGCCGTTGAAGATCACGAACAGACTCGGCATGTCGCCGCGCAACGAGGTGGCCGGACTGCCGCCCCCCCCAGGCAACGGAGGCGGGACGGTGCCGCCCATGCCAGGCGGACGAATCGCATTGGCACCCGTGGTCGCGCGGACGCGCGGCTGGCCTTGCGACGGAGTGTGCATGGGTACGCGCGAACCCGGCAGCGGCGGCGCGGCCGTGCCGGAGGGCAGCGATGCGCGCGGACCTGGTGCGATGGCCTGCACCGCTTGCACGGGAGCAGGCGCCGGCACAACCGGAGCCGCACCCGCATTGCTGCGCGCTCCCCAGTTGCGCGAGCGCGCGTACTGACGCATCGCCTCGTTGACCAGGTAGTCCGTGGAGCACTCGAGCTCTGCGCCCATCTGCTCGAAGATTTCCCACAGGTAGTCTCGGCACTGAAACTGACGCAGCGTCTTCTTGTTGTGGTCCTGGGTCATGATGCTTGGCGCCCGCCCTCGCGCATGCTCGCGCTCACTCACTGCGCACCGGGCTGCGCCAGGCGCTGCTTGGCGGCAGTCGCGGCCTCGCTGGCCACGTCTCCGACGGTCTTGGTCTTGCCCCAGCGCGGGCCCTTCACGCCAGCTTTGTCGCCAGCGAGTGCCTCGATGCGCTTCACATCGTCGAGGCTGCCCTTGCGCTCGTAAAACTTGAGCGCGATGACGCGCGCATACCAGTTGGCCGAACCAAGCTGGGCGCGCACCGTGTCGACAGGGGACGGCGTGATCTGGCCGAGTCGACTGGCGTAGCCCTCGAGCTCCTCGACCGGGTAGTCGCCGCCGCTGGGCAGGCGCGCGAAGAAGTCGGGCACCACCACGGCGCCTCCGATCGCGAGCACCAGCTCGCCGGCTCGCCAGCGCAGACGCGCGTCGTCGTTGCTCGATACCAGCGGCCAGAGCGCGGGCAGCGCCTCGGGACTGCGGATGTCGCCGATGCGATCGAACGCGTAGTCGCGCACAGCCGTGGGATTGCCCTTGTCGAGCGCGAGCGGCAGCACCTGGTGCAGGTCGGCCTGGTCGACCTTGCCCTCGAGCGCCTGCAGCGCACGCACGCGGCGCGTGGCCTCTTTGTCGCCGGGCGTCGGTGTGGACGCGATCTGCAGGAGGCGCTTTTTGACCACGGGTGCGTCAGCCAGGAACTTCATGGCCGGCACCGCGCCGTCGTTGATGAAGTTCTCGCGGTTGCCTTCGGCCACCTGCTCGAGCTTCTTGGCGTCGAGCTTGACGCTCGTGCGCTCGGCCTGGTCTTTGACGCTCTGCTTGACCCAGGCGAGGAAGTCCTTGCCTTCCATCTCGTCGGCGATGGCGACCAGCTTGGCGCCCGCCTCTTTTTTGGCGTTGGCGTCGGCGACCTGCCCGATGAGCTGCGCCATCTTGACGAGCGCCGCGGCCGGCATGCGCGCCTTGAGCCCCTTTTGCAGCTCTTTGGCTGCAGCCGGGCCGAGTGCACGAACGACCTGCTCGGCGCTGTAGTTGCCGGCCAAGCTGCGCCCGTTGAAGTCTTCCATGTACCAGGCGATGACGTCGTCGGTGAGCTTGGTCTTGACGTCGGCCGGCGCGTTGGTGACGAGCAAGAAGGCCGCGTCTTTGGCGCGGGTCTGGCGCGGACTTGCCGCACCAGTCACGTTCGGATCGGACTGCTTCATCAAGGTCTCGAGTCCGGGCACCATCCCGGAGATGAGCTCGGCCCGCTCTTGATCGTCGAGCCGCTGCAGCGCCTGCTGAAGCTCGCTGGTGCCGTCGCGATCGGTGCGCTCCATGTCGACCAGCGCAAGCGCGGCCTGGGTACGCAGCTCCATCGGGTACTTGTCGGCAAGCATCACCGCGATGATCTTGCCGGGCCCCTTGACGGTTCCTTTCCAGTATTCGATGTCGTCCGAGCCAACCTTACAGGCGCCGAGCGCGAGGCTGAGCGCCGAGACGGCGAAGACGCACGTCCATGTTCGTTGCAAGCTCCCCCGCCTCTGCTCAGCTTTTTGAAACGCTTGACGACCGTGTCGCCTCTCGACCGCTCTCGACGCTTCCATCGCTCTTCGGACCTCACGTAACGGAGAAACGGAGTGGGACACCTTCCGGTGGTCCAGCGGGTACGAGGACCCCGCTGGTCCCCGATCCGTCCCAAACCAGGCCGAGCCCGGCAGAGGATAGGACGTTCGAGGCGCGGCGCACAACCCGAACAATTGCTGCTTACCACGCGCCAGCCCGTGTCATCACGAGCAAACCTGGCCAGGGATCGAGCTCGGTACCCTTTGTTGACCGCCAGGGGGGACACTCGTAGCCTCCGGCCCAGGAGACGTGCGCCTTGGGTCGTGCAACCACAGCAAAGGCGTCAAGCAAGACCAACGCGGGTCGCGACGCCCCCAGTCGCCGGCGCGAGGTCCTCGGCATCTTTGCCGCCGCGTTCACCGCGCTTGCGGTGCTCTCGCTCGTCTCGTACGACGCTGAGGCCCAGACCACCAACCTGATCGGTGCCTTTGGCTACGCCCTCGGCAACCTGCTCACGGTGGCCTTCGGCGTGACGGCCTGGATCATTCCGTTCGAGTTAGCAGCGTTCACCGGGCGCCTGTTCGCCCACCGCCCCTCCCCGCTGGGGCTGGCCAACCTGGCAGCCATGATGGTGCTGCTGATCGTGGGCTGCGCGCTCATCCACCTCGGCTTCCCCACCACCCGCGTGTTCGGCGGCCAGCTGCCGGGCGGCGACATCGGGGCCCTGTTCGGCGAGCTGCTGCGCTCCATCTTTGGGTTCGCGGGCGCGTTCGTGGTCGGCGTCTCGGTGCTGCTCGTCACGTTGGTGCTCCGCACCACGGTCAGCGTCACGGGCATGACCTACAAGAGCGCGAGCGCCGTGGGTCGCCGCTTCCTCAGCAGCCTCGACGCCGCCAAGAACGGCATCGGCGGCATCGGCGAGGCCTGGCGTCAGGCCAAAGAAGACGAGCGCAAGGAGCGTGAAGGCGAGCGCAAGCGCACCACCCGCACCACGCGCACCAACCGCAAAAAGAAGCCCCAAGAGCAGCTGGACCTGGAGCTCGAAGAAGAGGAGCTCGAAGAAGAGGAAGTCGAGGAGGAAGAGAGCGAGGACGAAGACGACGAAGACGAAGACGAAGACGACATGTTCGACGAGGACGGCGAGGACGAAGACGAGCTGTTCGAGGTCGAAGAGGGCGAGCCCAGCGCAGCTGTCGACGACGAAGACGAGGGCGAGCTCCAAGAAGCGGCTCTGCCCGCGCGTGGCCGAGCTGCCGCCGCCGCCAAGGCCGGCTCTCGGGACCCCACCATCGTCGCGCCCTCCCCCGACGCGCAGCAGCGTCCGGTCAAGATTGAGCACCGTGTGGTCGAGGGCCGCGTTCGCCCCTTCGAGCTGCCCTCCACCACGCTGCTCGAGCCGGTCACCGCGGCCGACATCCAGATCGACAAAAACCAGCTCAAGCTCAACGCCGCCCTGCTGGTCGAGAAGCTCGAGGCCTACGGAGTCACGGGCCGGGTCGACGAGATCCACCCCGGCCCAGTGGTCACGATGTACGAGTTCGAGCCCAAGAGCGGCACCAAGATCTCCAAGATCGCCGGTCTGAGCGACGACCTCGCCATGAGCTTGGCCGCACAGAAGGTGCGCATCGTGGCCCCCATCCCGGGCAAGGCACGCGTCGGATTCGAGCTGCCCAACGCCATCCGCCAGACGGTCAGCCTGCGCCAGATCGTCGAAGACGAGCGCTGGGAAAAGCAGACCGGCCCGCTGCCTATCGCGCTCGGCAAGGACATCGCTGGGCAGCCCTACTACGGCGACCTGTCCAAGATGCCGCACCTCTTGGTCGCGGGCGCTACCGGTGCCGGCAAGAGCGTCGGCCTCAACGTCATGCTCGCTTCGCTCTTGTTCAAGCGCACGCCCGAAGAAGTGCGCTTACTCATGATCGACCCCAAGATGGTCGAGCTCGCGGTCTACGACGGCATCCCGCACATGCTGCTGCCCGTCGTCACCGACATGAAAAAGGCGTCGCTCGCGCTGCGCTGGGCCGTCGACGAGATGGAGCGCCGCTACCAGCTCTTCTCCGAAGCCGGCGCGCGCAACGTCACCACCTACAACCAGCGCGTCGACAAGGTGCTCTCCGGCGAGATGCCGGCCGAGAAGCTGTGGCCAGGACGCGCGGGCAAGGTGAAGAGCTACGGGCCCAGTGGCGAAGAGATGTGGCTACTCCCCGATGGCGACGAAGAGCCCGATCCGCTGCCCACGCCCGAGCGACTGCCCTACGTGGTGCTGGTCGTCGACGAGTTTGCAGACCTGATGATGGTCGCCGCCAAAGACGTCGAGTCGGCCATTGCGCGACTCGCGCAGAAGGCACGCGCCGCCGGCATTCACGTGATCCTGGCCACGCAGCGCCCGAGCGTCGACGTCATCACCGGCATGATCAAGGCCAACTTCCCGGCGCGCATCGCGTTCAAGGTGAGCCAGCGCGAAGACTCCAAGACCATCCTCGGGCGACAGGGCGCCGAGCACCTGCTGGGCATGGGCGACATGCTGATGATCCCGCCCGGCGCGAGCGACCTCAAGCGCGTGCACAGCGCGTATATCAGCGAGGACGAAGTCACCGCTCTCTGTGACTTCTTGCGGACGCAAGGGAAGCCCGTCTACGACGAGAGCATCTTGCGGCCCCGCGACGACGAAGACGGCGGCGGGGTGGGCGACCTGTCGGTGTCGAACAAGAGCGACGATCCGCTCTATGACAGAAGTGTCGCGATCGTTGCGCAAGCTGGCTACTGTTCGATCAGCCACCTCCAGCGCCAGCTCGGCATCGGCTACAACAAAGCCGCCAAGCTCGTCGAGCGCATGGAGCGAGATGGTGTCGTAGGCCCCGCTTCGGGGAAGGCCGGCGGACGGCGCGACGTACTCATCCAATCCTTCTGAGTCGGCGCGCACTCCATGTGAGCAATCGTACGTGTTTATGGGCGCATGCGCCCTTGCCGCGACACGTGGGACAGCGCATAGCGAGCAGGTAGGGCACGTGTTCCTCGGCTCGTTCTCGCGACGAAAAGGCTGATTCGGTGCTGTTACGATCCACACGCGTGAGCTGACAGAGTGGCGAAGGGGTGCGGTAGTGGCCTCCAGTAAACACGACGCGGCACAGTTCGACACAGGCGTGATCCGCGGCGCGGCGGACAACCACTGTGCGACCTCACCATCTGTGGTGAGTGCGCTGTGGCAGTGCCGCACGGCGCGCTGCGCGGCCGCAATTCGTCCCACGTTGGCGGTACGCCTCGACCCCTTTTTGGTGACCGCCCTACCCGCGACCTCGTGGCACGAGGCTTGCTTGTCATGAAGACGAGATCCGCTGGAGGCTCCATGACTGCCGCAAGCTACGCGAGCGCTGACGACTACGCGTCCCTCTTCAAGCCAGAGACGGACGGCCTTGGGGCGTCGCGAATCGGAAGTGGCGCGCACTTGGACACCAGTCGCCATCGCCTCGCTCCAGGCACGCGCGTCGGCGACCACCTGGTCGTTCGTGGCGTACTGGGCGAGGGCGGCACAGCCGTCGTGTACGAAGCGCTACACACGCGCGTCGGCGCCTCGGTCGCGCTCAAGGTGGTCGACGTCTCGGACGAGTACATGGAGGGCGCCCGCGCGCGCCTACTTCGCGAGGCGCACGTCTGTGCCAGCCTCGAGGACCCACACATCCCGCGCATCTACGACGTCGGCGAGCTGCCCGATGGCACGCCGTACGTCGTCATGGAGCGCGTCTCGGGTCGCACCCTCGAGAACGTGTTGTTGCAGGGAGCGCTGCCGCTCGACATCGCCGTCCAGATCACCGAAGACTTGCTCGTCGCCGTCGAGGCGGTCGAGCGCGCCGGCGTGGTCCACCGCGACATCAAGCCGCCGAACATCATCCTGCAGACCAACTCCGAGGGGCACCTCCGCGTTCGTCTGATGGACTTCGGCGTCAGCAAGAACATCAGCTCCGAGCGTGAGCCCACCCAAAAGGTCAACACGCAAGCCAACCCCGGACTTACCCAACAGGGAGCCATCGTCGGCACGCCTCACTACATGGCGCCTGAGCAGATCGTCGGGCCCAGCGTCGACTCGCGCGCCGACCTCTACGCGGTGGGCGTGGTTGCCTACGAGATGATGAGCGGGCGGACCGCGTTCGAAGGGCAGACCACCGGCGACGTGGTGGCGGCCGTGTTGCACACGCGCCCGATCGCGCTCAGCAAGCTGCGCGAGGTTCACCCGGAGCTCGAGGGCTGGGTCGAGCGTGCCATGGCTCCTCGTCGCAGCGATCGTTTCCGTAGTGCGCGCGAGATGCGCGAGGCGCTGCGTGAGGCTTGGGACGAGCACCTCACGCTCGTCGCCAACAGTGGCAAGCGCAGCTGGGCCCGCAAGGCTCGCTGGGTCGGCGCGGTTGGCTTGGTGGCTGTCGGCATCGCGCTGCCGCGCCCCGCTGGTTACGAGACAGGCGCGCTCTCGCGGCTGCTCGGCGGACGCGCACCGGAGGCCGTGGCGCCGGCAATCCAGGCACAACCAACCGCTCCTACCGAGGCGGCCGCTGCCACCGTGCTTCCCACCGGTGTGCTGCCCGTCGCGGTCACGGCCGAAGCCGCCACGCCCAGCCCAGCCGGCGGCAGCGTCGCGCGCACCGAGACGGCACCGGTCGCGGTCGAACATCTGCGTGCTGTGGAGCCCGCCACGCCCGAGGCTGCGCCAAGGCAGCTGGGCGTCGCTACGCGCGATGCCGAGCCGTCCGAACCCGCTCGACCGGCGTCGGCAGAGCCGATCCGTCGGTCGACCCCCGCGCCGTTCCGCCAGCAGGTCGGGAGCAACAAACCCTCGCCTGCCGACATCGCGGCGCAGGCTTCGTCGGCCGCACGCAAGCGCTGGGGACAGCCTGCCGCAGCCGCGCCCGCGCAGCGCTCGGCACCGGCCGTCCCGCCCAAGGGTGTACTCATGGGCGACTACCTGCGTCAGCTCGACAGCAAGCTGGCGGCCCCGGCCGAGCCCGCCCCTGTGGCCCCGCGTCGCACCGGCCAGCCGGCGTCCAACCCGTTCGACTCGAGACTCCCCGAGAACCCGTACGGCGAGTAAAACAGGCACGCCTGCGCCGCGATCCGGGCCGCGATCCGCCACCGCTTGCTGCGGTGCGTCCTCACCGACGGGAAGTCGGCTCCGGGCGCTCCTCACAACCGGCGGCGCCTCGCAACCCGGCTCGCGACGCATGCGTGCCTGTTTTGCGAACTGGATTCGTCGGGGTGCTTGGAACCGGCGCGGGACGCGCATCGCTTCGCTCGCCTAGACGGCCCGCGTCAGTGGCTCGATGAGGGCGTCGGTTCTTTGGTCGGCGCGGAGGGCGTGGACGCTTGTTTTGTGGGCTGCTCTCCTGGCTTCGCGACGGGGGGGTGCAGGTTTTTGCGGAGGCGCAGGTTGAGCATCTCGACCGCGAACGAGAAGGCCATCGCGAAGTAGATGTAGCCCTTGGAGATGTGCTGCCCCATGCCCTCGGCCAGCAACATCACGCCGATGAGGATGAGGAACGAGAGCGCCAGCATCTTCATGGTGGGGTGCTCCTCGACGAAGTCGCCGATGCTCCCGGCGGCCGCGAGCATCACGCCCATCGCGATGACCATGGCGGCAATCATGATGGGCAGGTGCTGCGCCATGCCGACCGCGGTGATGACCGAGTCCAGCGAGAACACCACGTCGAGGACGGCGATCTGCGCGAGCACGATGCCGAACGACGCCTTGGCCTTGCCACCCGGGATGTCGTGGTGCTCGGGCTCGCCCTCGAGCTTGTCGTGGATCTCGCGCGTGGCCTTGGCAATCAAGAAGCCGCCGCCGCCAAACAAGATGAGGTCTCGGCCCGAGATGGAGCGGCCGAAGACCTCGAACAGCGGTGCGGTCAGGCCCATCACCCAGGAGAGTCCGAACAACAAGAGCAGGCGGGTCCCGAGCGCGAGGAACAGGCCCAGGCGCCGTGCGCGAGGCTGCTGTTCACGGGGCAGCTTGCCGGTGAGGATCGAGAGAAAGACGACGTTGTCGATGCCCAGCACCGTCTCCATCGCGCTCAACGTAACCAGGCTCAACGCCCCCTCTGCCGTCCACAAGCCCGAGATGTCCATCTCGTACAGGGTACAACGTGAACGCCGTGCCCGCGATGCAGAGGGGTGCGTTGCGCACGGTGAGGGTCGGGCCAGCGCGCGCCCAGTGTGACTACCGCCGCCAACGGACTACGCGAATCGCTCGCAAAATCGGGCAGTTTGGACACTGGTGAGCGGCACGAATGGCGCTGCAGAATGCCTCATGCGTGCGTTAACGCCACGCACGCGCTCAGTCGACGTGCCCCTCGAGCAGGCTCGCGAGGTCGTCCGCGTGCTCTTCTTCCTGCTCGAGGATCCACTCGATCAGGCGACGCGTGGTGTGGTCGCCGTCGCCGAGCCAACGGACGATCTCGTTGTACGTGTCGATCGCCACGCGCTCTGCGATCAGGTTCTCCCGCAGCAGGTCGCGCAGGTTGCGCGACGTCTTGTAGTCGGCGTGCGAGCGCTGCAGCAGCGTGGCCGGGTTCATGTCGGGCTCGCCCCCGAGCTGCATGATGCGAGCGGCTACTTTGTCCGCGTGATCTTGCTCTTGGGTCGCGTGCTCCGTGAACTCCGCGATGATCGCTTCTGCGTGGATGCCCTGCGCGACGAGCGCATTGTTGCGGTAGCGCAGGTTGCACACGATCTCGGTGGCGAGGACCTCGTTGAGGACCTTGATGACTTGTTCGCGGTCGGCTCCGTAGCTGTCGGTCACGGCGCCCTGAGACATGTGCTCGCGCGCGCGCTTCTTGATGTTTTCGAGGTCGAGGCGGAATGGCTCTTTCATGATTTGGGGCTCCCTGCTGCTGCCGTTTTGCAGGTTCCGTACCACCCGATTCGCCTGGCCAATCTTTGTCGAGAGAGCACCTTTGCTCCGGATGGATGCACCGACCAGCGACGTGAGCGGCCACCTCGCTCGCATGGGCCGTGCCCTCAAACATCGCAATTTTCGGCTGTTTTTTGCGGGTCAGACGATCTCCCTGATCGGGACGTGGCTGACGCAGGTCGCGGCCAGCTGGCTGGTCTACGGCCTCACCAACTCGGCGCTGCTCCTCGGCGTTGCCAGCTTCGCGAGCCAAGCGCCTACTTTTTTTCTCTCCCCTGTCGCCGGCGTGTGGGTCGATCGGATGGATCGCCATCGTGTGCTGCTGACGACCCAGTCGCTCGCGATGTTGCAGTCCGGTCTGCTGGCTTACTTCGCGCTGCGCGGCACGCTCGACGTGGGGCACATCATCGCGCTCAACACGTTTCAGGGCATCATCAACGCCATCGACATTCCGGCGCGGCAGTCGTTCGTGGTGGAGCTCATCGACGACCGCGCGGACCTCGCCAACGCCGTCGCGCTCAACAGCTCGATGGTCAACGCCGCGCGCCTGATCGGACCCACCATTGCGGCGCTGCTGATCGGCCTGGCCGGCGAGGGAGTCTGCTTCACCATCGACGCGGCCAGCTACATCGCCGTGCTCGCCTCGCTGCTCTCGCTGCGCATCACGCCGCGCGTCCGCCCGCAAAAGTCGGGGCGCATCTGGGCCGAGCTGCGCGAGGGCGTGGGCTACGTCGCGGGCTTTCCGCCGATTCGGGCCGTGTTGCTGCTGCTGACGACGGTGAGCCTCGCGGGCGGGCCGTACATGGTGCTCATGCCGGTCATCGCACGCGAGACGCTGCACGGAGGCGCCGGCACGCTGGGTGTGCTCAGTGCGAGCGGGGGCCTCGGCGCGCTCACGGGCGCGCTGTACCTCGCATCGCGCAGAAGCGTGCTTGGGCTTGGCCGGGTCATCCCCCTCGCGACCACAGGCTTCGGCGTGGGGTTGATCTTGGTGTCGCAGTCGCGCTCGCTCGCGCTCACCATCCCGCTGATGGTGGTGGTGGGCGGTGCGATGATGGTGCAGCTGGCCGCGAGCAACACAATCGTCCAAACCCTGGTCGACGAGGACAAACGTGGCCGGGTGATGAGCCTCTACTCGATGGCCGTGTTCGGGGTCGTGCCCTTCGGAAGCTTGCTTGCGGGCAGCCTCGCCGACCGCGTGGGAGCAAGTACGACACTGCTCGTCGGCGGCGTGTTGTGCTGCATCGCGGCGTTGGTTTTTCGGCGCGCTCTTCCGGGCTTGAGGGACCACATACGGCCCATTTACCAGCGTCTCGGGATCATTCCAGAGTTGGCGGCCGGCGTGAGCGAGGCGACGCATCTCTCCGAGCCGCCCGGCGGCTGACGCGACGTCAGTCACAAGCCCTTTCGCTCCCTCGTTGGCCGCGGCGTCTATTCTTGGTCGCACGACCGAGGTAACTCTTTGACGCATGCCCCCGAGCGCGCGAACGAGAGCGGAGAGCGCGAAAGGGGCCTGGTCAGCGCGCGTTTGAAAAGGTAAGAGCCTGAGCGGACGGGCAGATGAAGCTCCGGCGCAGATCGGCTAAGCAGGGTTCCGCATAGTCGTTCGCACGGGGTTGGACCCCAGAGCGCCTAGAGCGCCGCGTTCCCGAGATAGGAGACCCGATGAGCACCCCCTACGAGCTGCACGGCAACGTCGCCGTGATCACCTTGAACAACCCACCGGTGAACGGCCTGAGTCATGCGCTCCGTACGCGCATCGTCGAGGGCGTCGAAGCTGCACAGCGCGACGCCAAAGCACAGGCCATCGTTCTGATCGGCACCGAGGGAGCATTCTCGGGCGGCGCAGACATCAAAGAGTTCGGCACCCCCGCAGCCTTCGCGGAGCCCAACCTGGGCACCGCCATCGCGGTCGTCGAGGGCAGCAGCAAGCCCGTCATCGCAGCCATCTCGGGTGCGTGTATGGGCGGCGGACTCGAGCTCGCGCTGGGCGCGCACTACCGCATCGCACTGGGCGACGCGCAGATCGCTCTGCCCGAGGTCAAGCTGGGCATCCTGCCCGGCGCCGGCGGCACGCAGCGCCTGCCGCGCGTGGTCGGTGTCGAGACCGCGCTCAACATGATTGTGTCGGGCGAGGCCGTGCCTGCCGCCAAGCTCAAGGACACCCAGCTGTTCGACGAGATCGCGACCGGCAACCTGCTCGAGTCGGCGCTCAAGCTCGCAGGCAAGGTGGTCAGCGAGAAGCTTCCGCTCAAGCGCGTTCGCGACCTCAAGGTCACGCACGAAAACGCAGACGGCTTCTTGCAGTTCGCGCGCAACACCGTGGGCGCCATGAGCAAGAACTACCCGGCGCCCCTCAAGTGCGTCGAGGCCGTCGGAGCCGCGCTGAAGAAGTCCTTCGACGAGGGGATCGCGTTCGAGCGTCAGCTGTTTCAGGAGCTCGTGCAGTCCGACGAGAGCAAGGCGCTGCGTCACGCGTTCTTCGGGGAGCGTGCAGCCTCCAAGATCAGCGACGTGCCGGCAGACACCAAGCAGCGCGAGATCAAGAAGGTCGGCATCATCGGCGCGGGCACCATGGGTGGCGGCATCGCGATGAACTTCCTCAACGCGGGCATCCCGGTCACCATCATCGAGATGAAAGAAGAGGCCCTCACCAAGGGCATCGGCATCATCAAGAAGAACTACGAGGGCTCGCTCAAGAAGGGCAAGCTCAAGCAAGAAGACCTCGACAAGCGCATCAGTCTCCTGTCGCAGTCGCTCACCTACGACGCGCTCAAAGACGCCGACCTCATCATCGAGGCCGTGTTCGAAGAGATGGGCGTCAAAGAGCAGGTGTTCAAGAAGCTCGACGAGGTCGCCAAGCCCGGCGCCATCCTCGCGACCAACACCTCCACGCTCGACGTCAACCAGATCGCCAGCTTCACCAAGCGTCCGGCCGACGTGGTGGGCTTGCACTTCTTCAGCCCCGCCAACGTGATGCGCCTGCTCGAGGTGGTGCGTGGCGAGAAGACCGCCAAGGACGTGCTCGCCACGGTCATGACGCTGGCCAAGAAGATCAAAAAGACGGCCGTCGTGTCGGGCGTCTGCGATGGCTTCATCGGCAACCGCATCCTGCACCTCTACATGCGCCAGGGCGATCAGCTGGTCGAAGAGGGTGCGACGCCGTGGCAGGTCGATCGTGTGCTCGAGAAGTTCGGCTTCGCGATGGGTCCGTTCCGCGTCGGCGACCTTGCCGGCTTGGACATCGGCTACTCCATCCGCAAGGGTCGTTACGCCAAGAACCCGGAGCTCAAGGTTCCCAACATCGCCGACCGCATCGCGGAGATGGGGCGCTTCGGACAGAAGACGGGCTCCGGTTACTACAAGTACGAAGCCGGTCGTCGCGACGCGATTCCCGATCCCATCGTCGAGGGCATCATCAACGAGGTGCGCGCCGAGAAGGGCAAGACGCCGCGCAAGATCAGCGACGAAGAGATCCTTCAGCGCTGCGTGTTCGCGATGGTCAACGAGGGTGCGCGCATCCTCGAAGAGGGCATCGCCCAGCGCGCGTCCGACATCGATATGGTGTACCTCAGCGGCTACGGCTTCCCCATCTTCCGTGGCGGCCCAATGCTGTACGCAGACTCGGTTGGCCTCTACACGGTGGCGCGCGCCTGCAAGCGCTTCCAAGAGCAGACGGGTGACAAGTTCTGGGAACCCGCGCCTCTGCTCGCGAAGCTCGCGGCAAGCGGCAAGACCTTCAACGGCTGAACTGGTGGAGAGCTCAAGATGACTGAAGCAGCAATCGTATCTACCGCGCGAACCGGTTTGGCCAAGTCGTGGCGTGGTTCGTTCAACATGACGCACGGCGCGACCCTGGGTGGTCACGTGGTGCAGGCGGCGGTCCAGCGCTCGGGCGTCGACCCCAACGAGATCGAAGACGTGATCTTCGGCTGTGCCTTCCCCGAGGGTGCGACGGGCTCCAACATCGCGCGTCAGATCGCCCTGCGCGCGGGTCTTCCGGTCACCGCCTCGGGTATGACCGTCAACCGGTTCTGCTCGTCGGGTCTGCAGGCCATCGCAATGGCCGCGCAGCGCGTCATCGTCGACAAGGCGCCCGTCGTCATCGCCGGCGGCGTCGAGTCCATCTCGTGCGTGCAGAACGAAGTCAACACGCACATGTTCCACGAGAGCTGGCTCAAGCAGAACAAGCCAGAGATCTACTGGCCCATGCTGCAGACCGCCGAGACCGTGGCCAAGCGCTACAACATCGGGCGTGAGCCGCAGGACGAGTACGGCGTGCAGAGCCAGCTGCGTGCAGCGGCCGCGCAGGCTGCCGGCAAGTTCAACGACGAGATCGTGCCGATCACCGTGACCGCAGGCATTGCGGACAAGGCGACGGGTCGTCTCATCACCAAGCAGGTCACGGTCAGTGCCGACGAAGGCATCCGTGCAGACACCACGTACGAAGCCGTTGCCAAGATCCGATCGGCCGTGCCGGGCGGCGTCGTGGCAGCCGGCAACGCGAGCCAGTTCTCCGATGGCGCGTCGGCAGTCGTCGTCATGGATGCGGACCTCGCGGCCAAGCGTAAGGTGCCCGTGCTCGGCTACTTCCGCGGCTTCACGGTCGCGGGTTGCGAGCCCGACGAGATGGGCATCGGCCCGGTGTTCGCGATTCCGCGTCTGCTCGAGCGTTTCGGCGTCAAGCTCGAGGACGTGGGTCTGTGGGAGCTCAACGAAGCGTTTGCAGTGCAGGTCTTGTACTGCGCGCAGAAGCTGGGCATCCCGCTCGACCGCCTCAACGTCAACGGTGGAGCCATTGCAGTGGGTCATCCCTACGGCGTCACGGGGTCTCGTCTCGTTGGTCACGCTTTGATCGAGGGCAAGCGTCGCGGCGCGAAGTACGTCGTCGTTACGATGTGCATCGGCGGCGGCATGGGTGCTGCTGGTCTGTTCGAGGTTGCTCTCTGATCTCTCTGTTCGTCGGTCGTTGATCGTCGAAGCTTCTGGACCCCTCAGCATTCTCTTGCTGAGGGGTTTTCTCGTTAGTGCTTGTTGCGGTGCTGCGTCGTCCGGGGGCTGTCTCTACCTTGGCGCTGTGGGCGGGGGAGAGGCCGTGTGATGCTCGCGCTCGTCTCCATGAACTGGTGTGGCGTCCGGAAAGTTTGGCGGGTTTCGTCCGGAAAGTCTGGCGGGTTACCGAGACGTTGAAGCAGGTGTGCTCCGGCTGCAAGGTCGACCGCATGCGTATCGACGGCTACCGCGCCGATGAGGGGTTACTTCGATTGCTACGGCGTGTGGCGGCTTGCTAGCTCCGCATCTGCGGCTCGCCCTGACGGGCGCGCGCAGAGCGGAGCAGTCAAGTGCGAGCGGGTTCGCGCGTGTTTCCGGATCCCCGGACGTCTTCCTGCTCGTGCTCCCCGCCACCGCTGGTGAGCGTTTCCGGATCGAGATGTTGCGTCCGGAAAGAGCGGCCACCCCGAAGAATCATGTGCTGGCCTCGCTCGAGTACCCGGTCGAGGATCGCCTCGGCGAGGTCGTGGTCGTGCAGGACGTCGCCCCAGGCCCGCAGCTTCTTGTTCGTCGTGAAGACCATGGGCTTGCGCGCGAGGTAGCGCTGGTCGACGACACCGAAGAGCACGTTGGCGGCATCAGGTGCGTGCATGAGGTAGCCAACCTCGTCGATGATCAAGACATGGGGCTCGACCCATCGCGCCGCAACGGGCAGCGCATCCTCGAGGACCCGACGATTCCGATTCGCTTGTTGTCGCAACAGCGGGCGACCTTTCGTCGGGAGGACATGCTCAAGGTGCTTCACACGCACTCGGTGGACGCCGAGCAGTTCGACCGATGCCTGCACGCGGTGATGGCCTGTCCCGAGCTCGTCGAGCTGCCCACGGGGCGATACACGAGCCAGGAGATGCTGTCGGCCGAGCGGCGATTGCTCGATGCCGCGGACGTGCTCGCCAAGAGCGAAGTGCACTTGGTGGCCGAACGGCACGTGCGGACGGCCGTGGAGCGCGCCGAAGAGCGGCTCGCTCGCCAAGTGGCCGGGTCGGGGCAGCCACCGCCGAAAGTCTCGGAAGAGCAGCGCCGAGCCATCACGCACCTGACGGCTTCGAGCGGTTCCATCGCGCTACTCGAGGGGCACGCGGGCACCGGGAAGAGTTTCCTGTTGGGCGCAGCGCGTGAGGCTTGGGAGGCGCAGGGGCTCACGGTCATTGGTGGGGCGCTTGCCGGGAAGGCAGCCGAGGGCCTGCAGCTCTCGAGCGGCATTAGCTCGCGGACATTGGCGAGCTGGGAGCGTTCGTGGAGTCTTGAGCGCGACGAGCTCACGGCGAAGCACGTGTTGGTGATCGACGAGGCCGGCATGCTCGGCACGCGCCAGCTCGGCCGCGTGCTCGAGGCGGCGCGCGAAGCCGGTGCGAAAGTCGTGCTCGTGGGCGACAGTCGGCAGCTGCAAGCCATCGAAGCGGGCTCCCCGTTCCGTGTTCTCGGGGAACGCATCGGTACTGAGACGCTCGCCGAGGTACGCCGGCAGCGCGTCGACTGGCAGCGTGAGGCCACCATGGCTTTCGCAGACAAGCGACCCAAGGAGGCGCTGGCTGCCTATCGCTCGCACGGCAACGTGCGGGTGAGCCTCACCACGGAGCAAACGCGCGCTGCCGTCGTTGCGGCCTGGGCGAAGGGCCTCGAGTCGACGCCCCTTCACGAGCAGATGATGTACGCCCACCGGCGTGACGACGTGCGCGCTTTGAACGAGCTCGCGCGTGAGGTGCGCCGCTGCGCCGCACCGCTGGCGAGCTCGGCGAGGACCACAAGGTCACGAGCGAGCTCGGCGAGCGCGTCTTTGGAAGAGCTTGTGCGACAGGAGTCGCCGCGTGTGCGGGCTGCGTTCGCGCTCGACCAGACGCCTTCGTGGTTTGAGCAGCCTCGGCGTGATGACCCTAAGAAGATCGTCGACACGCGGCGCTTTTGGTTGGGCATGACGCTTGAGCCAATGCTGCCAGGGGACGACGCGCTATCCCACGCGTGGAGGCTTTGATGCAGGAGCAAGCGCCTCATGTAAAGGCTGCGTTCGCATGAATGCGATCCACTCGGCCCAGCAAGTCCGATCGAGATGATGACCGAGGTCTGAGAGACCTTTTCCTCCGTGCCGTCGATGACGCGCGTCCAGCAGGGCTGATGCCGGATATAGACGTCGCCTGGTCGTCACGCCGTTGTCCTGGAGGCGTCGACCTACCAAGCAGTCAGCGGGACTCCCGCAGCGCGTTCGTTGTGTTCCATAGATTTCACGCGATTTCATAGCGGCTGCCTGATAGACGTCGATCGCACAATGAGGGGGAATGCGTGGCGACAATTTATCACGACCGCAATCAATATCGGCTCAGATCGAAAATGAGGAGCGCCTCACTTCTATGCTTGGTGATCGGGTGCGGCGCTGCGGAAAGTGACGGCGATGCGGTCGGCCCCACCGCCGAGACGGCACAAGTTCCGGAGGAGAACGGAGCGCCTGTCGAAACGCTGGTAGATTTGGGAGACGTTTTCAAGGATCACGCAGGGCGCGCTTGGGTGAAGACCCGAAAGGTCACATATAGTACCGCAAAGGTCCTGCCACCTTCGCACGGGCACGCGGATGAAAACGTCGACTCAGATGCGATCATCGCAAACTCGCCGGTCGAGGAAGTCGCTAGAAAGCTAGCGTCGGTAATGGAGTTCGGTGGCTTCGAATACGCGCTCTCTGCAAGCGATGCATTGAAAGAGGCAAAGGAAATTCAAGCGGCCGTTCAAGAATCGATACGAAGTGGCAAGCCTCCGGCAGCTGGATCGTCGCACAAAAACCCGAACGATCGCGAGGCCCGCCCGGGCAACAAGATCATCATCGGGAGCGATAACAGGACGAACGGAAATAGCTTTGCCGAGCAGGTCCCCACCAGCGGCTGGGTCGCGGCTCTATGGCAGAGCTGTACGGGATTCAAGATGCTCAACGACTTCACCATGGTCACGGCAGCGCATTGCGTCTACGACACGGTAAATAATGCGTGGTTGCCACGGACCGAAATTCAGCTAGGCGCAGGTTCCAACAATGGAGGCACTGGTCACGCCTTAGGTAAGCTCACCAGCGGGTGCTACACGCGTCATGTGACACAAGGTTGGATCGATCGCGCCGATCCGTACAATGAAGAATTTGATTATGCTGTATTCAAGCTGAGGGGCGATACAGCAACGTGTGTACAAGCGAACTTCACCAATGGATTTTTCGGATATCAGGGATCAACCAATGGTGATTCTGGGCTGAATACACGTTTGGAGGGATACCCGGGGGGGACACTGCCAACGGGATGGACTTATCCTACGTTGGGTTATCAATATTGTAGTGGTTGCGGCTCCGCGCCGTCCACCTCTTACGTCCTTCGCTACACGAACGACGCAACCCCTGGTCAAAGCGGAGCTCCTGTGTACATCTGGTGGGCAGCTGGCTCAGACTATCGCGTAAAAGCCATTCATCACGGAACCGATAGCACCACGTACAACACCGGGGCGCGCATAACGAGCACGATGATCAACTGGATGATCACCAAACAAGGGTTCTAAACAAGCTCTGGTTTGGATTCCTCCGCCGAGAAGACAGCGCTCTGAAACATGTTCTCGCTTCCGCGTCGAGGCAGAGCAAGGGCGCCAGCAGAAGCGCAGGGAACGGAGTAATGCGCCAGCCTGCATCAGGAGTTCAAGCCGCCGTGTTGCCGAACGGGCGGTCTTGCAGGTAAGCCCGCCCGGTCCCCGAACTTATGCTGTTGGTCTCGTCCGGGACCAGGATACGATGCCCTCCGCGCGTTCTCGCAAGGCGCGCGGCACGAACTGTGCAGCCTAGCGGAGCGTTTGGCTCATTGCGGCACATGAGGTTACGTCCATGATTATTCGAACTGTTGCGGGCATGGCAATCATGTTGGCGGCCTGTGGGACTAGTGAACACACTGGCGCACGGCAGTCGCCCATTCTACTACAAGGCGACTCAGGCTCTTCGCGGCCCGGATGCATAGAATCAACGTCCGAGATAGGGGACGACGAGGTGGCGTTGAGAGCTGAGGCGGACAGTGTTTTGCGGCTAGTGCAAGGAACGCACTCCAGTGAGCTGGAATGGCGAGACGGCGAGCAAACGACCCTCAACATTTCCGTCGCGGATGCAATTGCCAGGTCGGTTACTAGCCGCGAAGCGCCAAACTTTGGCCTCGACATTGTTCGCAACTGCATCGGCCGAATCCAAGTGGAAGCCTCCGTGACCATCGCCTCCGTCGATGGTCGACTTGCTGTGTCCGCGCCTCACGTGGTGTTTGAGCCAGCCGAGTCCGGCGTCGCCAGAGCTCGGATCGTGCGTGCCCTAGGTGACCTTCACGGCACCTACACGCCTTCCGTTCCGCCCGCTTCAAATACACTGACCGCGCTGAGCATCGAGCTCGTGATGCATCCGGACGGTCGCAACACTGGAAGCATCATGGAGGTGCGCGGCACTGACGAGAGCGCATCCGTTGCAACCTGGGACTGATGATGGGGGCCGCCCCCCTTCAAGGCTTACCAAAGACCGCAGAGCACTTAGAGCTAAGAGCTAGCTTTTTAGCTTAGAGCTAGAGAGCTAGCCGATCAGGCCAGGGTTGCGGAGTGGTCGGCGTTGGACGCTGCGTGGAAGAGCACAAGAACGTAACGCGTTGCTGCAGGTCGTCTGGCTCTTGGGTTCACAGCTGTACCCGCTCCACCTCGGCTCGCGCCACTTTGCGCAGCTTGCGATTGTAGAGCTGCGTGGTGCGCGTCGAGGCATGCCCCGCGAGCTCGGCCGCGTCCTCGATGCGCCCGCCGTTCTCCTGGTGGAAAACAGCATCACCGAGAGCAGCGCCTTGTCGCGCAGGCTCACTACATCGGTGCCGTCGATCGACGCGAGCAGGAGCCGCGCCTCCTCGCGCTCGAGCACGGGCGTCTTGCCCTCGTGCACCACGTGCCGCGGCCCACGCACCGACGCGGCCGGATTCACGGCGAGTACGCCGCGCTCCGTCAGCCAGTCCATCCAGTGCCGAAGGCCTGCAAGATGCTGCTTGGCACTGGCGGGGCTGAGTGTCTGAAGTGTCTGCTGCAGCAACTGCAGGTACGCCGCCACCAACGGCGACGTGACGCCGAGCAGCGTCACGCCGTGCACGTCGCACCAGACGCAGAACCGCGCCACAGCGCGGCCGTAGGCTTCGCGCGTGTGCGCGTTGGGGATGCGCGCCGTGAAGAACTCGAGCGTGTGCTGTGCGGCGGCTGCGCCGGCGTTGGTGATCAAGGATGGGATCACCAACGAGACGCCGGGCGCCGAAACGGTGAGAGCGAGGGTCACGCGGGGCCTCCGGTCTTTAGTCGTACATAAAGGACATCGAACCAAGCCGCTTCGCGGCAAGCCCAGCTCGCGCGCCAACGGCGCCGGAGACGTCTTCGCTGCGGCCGGATCGCGCTCGCTCGCACTGACAGCCACGCC
>JBEGTL010000051.1:0-25451 GCA_041179425.1 Pseudomonadota bacterium
GTTCTTGGGCCGCTCGGCGCGAGACTCGATGGGCAAGCCCAGCTGGTCGAGCGTGTACACCAGGCGACGTTTGGCGCGCTCCAGCTTGTGCCAGCGCTCCACGGCCTCCGGCTGATCGAGATCGGGTGAGAGAGAGGTAAGCCGACACGCCGTGCAGTACGCCTGCGACTCACTCGCCTGCACCGTCCAGTTGCAGGTCCCGTACTCGATGGCGTTGCGGCACGAGCGGTACAGGCCACCATTCGCGAGCGGCGCCAGCGCCACGTACAGCTGCGGGCGGCTCGTCTGGGGCGGAGCCGGCACCTTTTCTGCATGCTCATCGGCCCTCGCGTCGTCAAGCCGGGCCCTCGGAGCTTGAGGGGAGTGAGGCTCGAGCGCGCTCATGATGCGCAGGTCGGGCAGGTAAGCCAGAGGCCGCCCGCAGCTCGTGCACTGGACGTTCTCGAAGAACACTGTCTGCTGACAGGCCGAGCACGTGAAGATGTGCATCCCTGGGTTTGGCACGCGCGGCGCACGAAGCCAGTGCGCGCGTCCTCGCTCACGACGTTCGTTCGGCGGTCCGTGTCCAGCACATTTCGTACGCACCTCCAGCGATGCCCGGGCCCCACCTGCGGCATCGCGTTGCTGCCGTCTGGCTCGAGGCCTCGATGTCTGGACTCGATGCCTCGCCACGTGGAAGACGCGCCGGCATAGAGGGGAGATCTGGCGAGTTGGCGTCGGGCTCGTGGATGACTTCGACGTAGGCCAGAACTGTGGGCGAACGCGAGGCAGATTCGTCGCGGTCGCGTGTAAGCCATGCCAGCCATGGGACGCTGCGCGCGGATGTGCGGCACGAGCTCTGGCTGGCCGTCTCGTCCTTCCCGTGCGAACGCGTCGTGCCGTCTCGCTTCACCCTGAGCGTGCTCGCTCGGCACGGCGCGGTCGGCTACTTCGGTGACAACAGGCGCACCTGGCCCCCCGTCTGATACACTTCTGCGGGGGCGCACGCCGCCCGGCTGTGGCCCTGCTCGGGGGCGTGGGCGGCGAGGAGATCACACGCGATGAGTCGGCTTCTACGAACGCTAGCCAAGGTCGGGTTGGTCGAGCTGGACGCGCAGGAAGCACAAGCCGCGCGGGCGCGAGAGGCCGCGAGCCAACCGTCCGCTGGGCTCGACGAGGAGCGACTGGCACGCATTCTACAGCATCGCGCTGCTGCAGTACACGCCCTCGCACGGCATGGCCATCGAGGCGATCGAGAACTCGAGCCTGACCGCGCGCAAGATGGGCTCGGTCAAGTACGTGTTCATCAACGCCGAGGAGGGCACTGCCGGCGTGCGCGCCGCCTTCACCGGCGGGCAGGTCGACGCGGCTGCGCTGTGGGATCCCGATCTCTCGCTCGCACTCAAGGCGGTGCCGGGCGCCCACGTGGTCTATTCGACCAAGACGGCCACCAACTTGATCTACGACGTGATCGTCTGTGACAAGCGCGTGCTCGACGACGGCGCCAACGAAGCGGCGCTGCAAGGCTTCGTAAGCGGCTGGCTCGAGGGCGTCGATGCGGCCAGGGCCAACCCCGACCAGGCCGTCGATGCGCTGGTCAAGACCGAAGAGTTTTTCTCGTTGCTCACCAAGGAGAAGGGCCGCGCGTTCACCAAGGGCCTGTTCGACAACCTGGTGTGGACGGGCCTCGAAGACAACTTGCGCATCCTTGGCCTCGCGGGCGGCACCAATCACTACGAGCGCGTGTACAAGCGCTTCGACGGCATCTATCGGGCGGCCGGCGCACTCGCCAATCCCAAGTCGCCAGTCATCAATCCGCCCGACTCGGTCGACTACCGCTTCATCTCCAAATTGATGGCGGCGGCGCCCAAGGCCAAAGAAGAAGCCAAAAAGCCCGAGTTCACGTTCACACAAGCGGAGAGCGAGCAGGCCGCCAAGCAGCCCGCCATGCTCACCAAGCCCGTCACTGTCAACTTCGGCAGCGGCGAGTCCGCGCTGTCCAAGCGCGCCGAGCGCACCATCGACACCGACATGGTGCCGCTGATCGAGAGCCACGGCTCCGCGTACTTCGAGGTCTCGGGCAACACCGACTCTACGGGCTCGCGCGCGGTCAACCAGAAGCTCTCGCTGGCGCGCGCGCAGGCGGTGGTCAACTACCTGGTCACGCAGTGGGAGTTCGACAAGTCGCGCTTCAAGGTCGCCGGCTACGGTCCCGACAGGCCGCTCTGCACCGAGACCGCTCCCGAAGAGGGAGCGACCCTCGAAGACTGTCGCTCTCAGAACCGCGCCACGCGCCTGGCCGTGCTCTCGCGCTGACCAGGCGCGCGCCTCCAAGACCGCCACGAGGACCAATGTGGAATCCCTATCAAGGGCTGCCGACCAAGCAGCGAAACACGCTTGGGGCCTTGGCCGTGCTGACGGTGATCGCTGTGTGGAGCGTGCTCAGCGGGTTCGAGCTGGTGCCGCGGGCACAGCTGCCTTCGCCCTGGGCGACGGCGACGGCTCTGGGGCGCCTGGCGTGGGACAGTGAGCGTGGCGTCAGCTTGTTGCTCGAGGCGACCATGTGGTCGGTCGGGCGTGTGGTCGTCGCGGGCGTGCTGGTGGTGCTGGTGGGCGTGCCCATCGGCGT
This sequence comes from Pseudomonadota bacterium, assembly GCA_041179425.1. Lineage (GTDB taxonomy): Bacteria > Myxococcota_A > Polyangia > Polyangiales > DASUME01 > DASUME01. Next base: position 2,609 of record JBEGTL010000051.1, read on the forward strand.
CCTGATGGGTGGCTCGCCACGCGTGAACGCCGTGCTCTCTCCGCTGATCGATCCGTTTCGCTCGGCACCGGTGGTTGCGCTGCTGCCCATCCTGGTGATGTGGCTCGGCATCGGCGAAGTGATGAAGGTGGCGTTCTTGTTCGTGGGCGCGGTGGTGTACCTCATCCCGATGGTGCGCGATGCCATGCTCGCGGTGCCGCAGCAGCACTGGATCAGCGCCCGCGATCTCGGTGCCACGCCCTGGGAAGCAACGCTGCACGGCGTGTTGCCCATCTCCAAGCCGCGCATCGCCGACGCCATCATCGTCGCCATCTCGGTGATGTGGACGTACATCACAGTGGCCGAGTACGTGAATGCACAACAAGGGCTTGGTCAGCTGATCCAGAACGCGCGCCGCTTCTCGGCGATGGACCAGGTGTTTGCCGGCATCTTGGTGATCGTGGCGCTGGCGCTGCTCAGCTACCGATCGATGAGCGCGCTCAAGCGGCGCCTCTACCCATGGGAGACAGAATGATGGAGTGGTTGTCGTGAGTACGCCGAGCGCCGAGCCCTCGCTCCTGCTCGAGCACATCGTGCAGGAGTACCCGAGTCCCGACGGTCAGGCCCCCGTGCGGGTGGTCGACGACGTGTCGCTGCGCTTCGACGGCGCGGGCATCAACATGCTGCTCGGCCCGTCGGGCTGCGGCAAGTCGACGGTACTGCGCATGATGGGCGGGGTCAGGCCATTCGGCATCGCCTCGCCCACGTCTGGCGCCGTGTTCATCGACGGCCAGCCGTGCCACGAGGCCCACGACGACGCCGTGATGGTGTTTCAGCAGTACGTCAATCGTCCCGATCTGAGTGTCTACGACAACGTGGCGTCCCCGTTTCGATTCAAGCTCTGGCGCGGTCGGCTCTCGGCGGCCGAGGTCAAGCAGCGCGTCGAGCACACGCTCGCGGCCGTGGGACTCAGCGACAAAGCTGCCCTGCGTCCAGCGCAGCTCTCGGGCGGTCAGCGTCAGCGGGTCGCGCTTGCGCGTGCACTGGTACTCCGGTCGCGCATCCTGCTCATGGACGAGCCCTTCGGCGCGCTCGACGCGCAGACGCGCGAAGACATGCAGAAGCTGCTGCTCGAGCTGTGGAGCGAGCTGCGCTCGCTGGTGGTGTTCGTCACCCACGACGTCACCGAGGCGCTCGTCCTGGGCGACCGGGTCATCGTGCTGTCCACACGACCGGCCCGCATCGCCGACGACTTCACCATCAGCGAGCCGCGTCCGCGCTCTGCCAGCTGGCGACGCTCCACCGAGGCGCTGCACTTCGAAGAACGTGTGCTCGCACGTCTGCACGAGGGGCCGGCGCGTGGCCAAGTTCGTGTAACGGTCTGAGCCGAGTCAGGTCGAAGGGAGCTGCGTGGCGCTCGATAAACCGTGGGATGAAAAGCGTGGTGACGAGCCCTCCTATCTGATGGAGATGCTCGCGCACCAGTACACGCTGTACGGTTTTCTGGGCAGCGTGGCCGCCGGCTCGATGTTGGCCATCCCCTACGACCTCGGACTGGCAGCACTGCCGTTGCTCGGGTTTGCCGCGCTCACCTCGCTCGCGGCGCTGTTCGTGCCCAGTGCGCTACCGTTTCGGCGCTGGGTCGACCGGCGGCGACACGACGAGCGTCGGGCGGCCACCCGCGCACAGCTGCGCCGGGAGCTCGAGAACCGTGTCGGCCCCGAGCACCCGACCTGGACCACGCACGCACGGATGGAGCAGCGTGTGGCGTCCCTCCGTGAGCTCGCCAAGCAGCGCAGCAGCAACTTCTTCGAGGCCGAGCTCGAGCGCCTGGACGACGCCACGGTCGACTTTCTCGGGCTGTGGCTGGCCCGGCTGTCGATGGCCGAGCGCCTGCAACATCTGCGCGAGCAAGACCTGCCGGCCAAGCTCGCCCAGACCGAGCAGCGGCTCGAGCTCGCACGCAGCGAAAATCGCGGCGATCGGCGCGCGCTCGAGAAGGCCTGTGCCGACCTCACGCGCCTGCTCGGCTCCCAGGGGCGCATCGATACCCACGAGACCGCCATCGAGACGGCCATGCTGGCCATGTCCGATGCGCTCGAAGAGGTCTATCAAGGTGTCATGTCCAACCCGGCATCGAACGAAGCTTCGAGTAGACTGCAGCAGGCGGTGGACCGCATGCGCATCGAGGACGACCTCGGCAGTGCGCTCGAAGAAGATCTCGAGGGGATGTTTCGGCAGCGCGCTGCTCAGGCCAACAAGGTCGGCGCACGCTGAGCGGAGGTTTGGTGCCGAACGAGATTGCCAAGGAAGAGCTCCGCCAGCTGGTCGACTTCGCCGCCATCGAGGCCGGCGTGTGTAGCGCACTCGAGCAGGCCACGGTCACGCCGCAGCGCGTGCTGCGCTTCTTGTCGAGCTACGCCTACTGGAACGGCTGGTTTGGCTCGGGCGTGGCCACCCTGTCCGGCAAGGTCGGTCGCAGCCGAGCGCTGTTCGTCGACGCCAGCGAGCCCGTGCTGCAGCTTGCCGACCGCAGCGTGCTGGTGGCGAGCCACTTCTTCGACGCTGCGCGCGACGAGTTCGACGACCGCGACACGCCGCATCGCGACACTCACCGTTGTCTCGCGCAGGCCACGCTCAAGGGGACGCTCGACTACGTCGCCACGCAGCAGCCGAGCCTCAACGACGCGGTCACCGTCAATGCCCTACTGCAGCCTGCGCCCTGGCTCGAGGCCCTCGGCGCGCGCGTCGCGCACGGCTACGGGGCGGGCACGCTCGACGACCTGGCCGGCAACCTGCGTGCCATGGGCTACCACCTGGGCTCGGAGATCCTGGCCGACCGCGAGTTCTCGCGGATCGACCAGCTGCTGACCGAGCGCCAGCCCGCGCTCGTCGCTGCGCTGCAAAAGAGCTCGGTGCGCATCGCCGACGAACAGCACGTCGCCTACCAGTGGATTCGTATCCACTCGGGCCATGGCGGCGGCGTCGAGGCCGATCATTTCGCCTGGGCCACGCGCGGCGTGCGACTGTGCCTGTCGCTCTTGCCGGCCGCGCAGCAGAGCTTCGCGCGCCGGCAGCTGCACCTCGGATTCATCGACTTCTCACGTGACCATCGCGAGTTCTTCGAAAACGTGAACCAAGACTGAGGAAGGACACTCTCTCATGGCCGACAGCAATTTCTTTGGTCGCATTTCGAACCTATGGTCCGGCTTCGTCTCGCTCTGGATCACCGACATCGAGAAAAAGCATCCCGAGATCGCCTACGAAAACGCGATCAGCGGCATGATCACCAAGTACACGCGGCTCAAGTCTGCAACCGCGGCCATCATTCGTCGACGCGACGAGATCACGAGCCGACTCGACATCGCCAACAAAAACTTGGCGCTCGCCAAGCGCGACCTCGAGACGGCACTTGCCACCAGCCAAGACGACCTCGCGCTGGTGCTGATCGAAAAAAAGAGCCTGCTCGAGCAGGAAGTCGGCGCGCTCAACGAAGAGATGACACAAGCCAAGGCCGATGCCGACGATGCCAAGGCGTCGCTGGTCGCCGTCAAGGCCGAGATCGAAAAGCTCAAGGCCGAGAAAGACCGCATGCTGGCCAAGATGCAGAGCGCTCAGGCGCGCCTGCAGGTGCAAGAGCAGCTCGAGGGGCTATCGGTCGACGCCGAGGTTCGCGCGCTCGACACCGTGCGCGAGCACATCAAGAACACCATCTCCGAGGCCAACCTGGGCAAAGAGCTGCGTGACTCCGATCTCGATCAGCGCCTGTCCAAGCTGCGTCAGCAGAGCGGGAGCGTGACGGCACGGGCCGAGCTCGACGCGCTCAAAGCGGCCCGCGCGCAGGCAGCGCAGGGGAGCCAGAAAAAGCTGTGAGCGCGCCGCTCGCACGTGTACCAGCCTGGGCGGAGAAGATCAGGCGCGCTTACCTCAGCGGTGAGACGTCGTTGTTCGTGCTGCACATGAACGTGTTCGATCGTGTGCTGTCGGGCGGCGAGCTGCACGACCTGCCGCGCTACCTCGGCCGCGTGTTGTTCGGGGCCAATAAGCGCAACATCCTGGTCTACACGCCTTCCACGGGGGTCGAGATCGTACGCGCGAGCGCGGAGATCCGAGACATCGAGGAGCTGTGCACCAAAAAGTCGGCCACCCAGCTGATCCCGCTGCTGGAGGCGATCTTGATGTCGACCGACTCCACGGCGCTGATCATTCCGTACGCCGACATGCTCGTGCCGCCGGGCGAGGCCAACCTGCTCGGCGAGCAAGACCGCGCGAGCGTCATCGCGCTGCACCGCTGGTCACTCAGCAAAGAGCTCGCCGACAAGGACAACATCGTCGTGCTGCTCAGCGAGGCGCTCTCGGGCCTGCATCCCAAGCTCGTCACCAACCCGCGCGTCACCACCATCGAGCTGCCGCTGCCCGATGAGACCGAGCGCGCCGAGCTCATCCGCCATTGCGATGCCAGTCTGCCCGAGCCGCTGGTGACACGACTGGCTGCCTACGGTGCAGGCCTCAAGGGCGTTCAGATCGCGAGCCTGATTACCCCACGAATCCCGAGCGATCTCGACGAAGAGCAGCGCAGGGAGTTCATTCTCGATCTGCTGCACGACGAGCCGCACGCCGACGAGCGCGCGGACAAGCTGGCCACCATCACGCGCGGCATGAGCCCGGCCGAGATTCGTACGCTGCTGCGACCCGAGCTCCCGGCGGCCGATCCGCAGCCCGATGCCGGTGACGAAGACGGTGCGTTGCTGGCGCTGTTCGCACAGCGCAAACGAGAGATCATCGAGCGCGAGTGTGCGGGCTTGATCGAGTTCATCGACCCTAAGCACGACCTGAGCGCGGTGGGTGGCCTCGACGGCGTCAAAGAGGAGCTTGCCCAGGTCGCCGACGCCTTTCGTAAACAAGACCGTGTCCGCTGTCCCATGGGCATGCTGTTCGTGGGCCCCATGGGCTGCGGCAAGACCTTCGTGGCCAGCGCGTTCGTCAAGCAGACGGGCCTGCCCGCCGTGCGCCTCAAAAACTTCCGCTCCAAGTGGGTGGGCTCCACCGAGTCCAACCTCGAGACGGTGCTGCACATGGTGCGTGCTCTCGGGCCCATCGTGCTCATCATCGACGAGGGCGACCGCGCGCTCGCCGACGAGGGCGAGAGCGACGGCGGCACGGGCTCGCGCGTGATAGCGCGGCTCAAGGAGTTCATGAGCGACCCCGAAAACCGTGGGCTCGTGATGATCATCCTGATGACCAACCGCCCCGACAAGCTCGACATCGACATCAAGCGCGCTGGCCGCCTCGACAAAAAGATTCCGTTCTTCTACGCGGAGCACCCCAAGGACGTGGAGGCGGTGCTGACGGCCGTGTTCCGTCGACACGGCGTCAACGTCGACGTGAACTACGAGACTGAGCGCGCCACCACCTCCGAGCGCCTGCTCGGCTACAGCAACGCAGACATCGAGGCCGTGGCGTTGCTCGCGCACGAGCTCGCGCTGCGCGCCGGCACACCGGTCACCAGCTCCGTGCTCGGCGCAGCTATCGTCGACTACGTACCAAGCCGTGATCTCGACATGCTCGAGTTCATGGAGCTGCTCGCGGCCTTCGAAGCGTCGCGGCGCTCGCTGCTACCCGAGCGCCTGCGCGGCCTCAGCAGCGAAGAGCTCAACCAGCGACTCAAGTTGAAACGAGCGGCCATCCGGGCCTGAGCCAGAGCGACGGAGGATCTTACCCATGCACCCATTCCAGAAAAAACTGACCCTCGGGCTCAACCACGTGCAGGTGCTCGTGCGCGGGATGTTTGCGGTCGCGCGCTGCGACGGCGTGCACGCGACCGAGCTCGTGCTGCTGCGCGAGTTCTACGAGGGCTGTCGCGCCGACGTCGACGGCCTGGCCAGCTTCGAAGACGTGATCTCGGTCGAGCTAGACGCAGACTCGGCGCGCGATGTGCTCGACACCGACGAGCTGCGCGAGCTGTTCCTGCGCTCGTGTCTCCTGCTCGCGTTCGCCGACGGAGTCTTTTCGCCGGCCGAGCGCCAGCTGCTCGTCGAGCTGGCCACGCTACTCGGAGTCACGCCCGAGCGTCGCGCGGAGCTGGAGGACGAGGCGCGCAGCTACCTTCTGCAGCGCATCGCGCACATTCACAACGTCGACGCGTTGCAGGACGTGGTCAAAGAGCTGGCCTGAGTCCGGGTCCAGTGGCGCCAGGCGCACGAGCTCAGAACTGCGCGTGTAGTCCCACGCCGTGCGCCAGCGGCACGAAAGTCATTCGCGCTTGCCTGGGCGCTCGCTCGGCGCTGCGCCCTTCGAGTGTGACGACGGCGGCTGCGAAGAGAGCGCCTGCGACGCCGAAGCGTGCGTTGATGGCGCGCTTCATCCCATCTCCCGAGCGGCTGTGTAGCTCAGCGGCACCCGGCATCGGTCAGGCTCGCGTCCGGTCTAGGCGACGCGCCCGCATCCCGCGTGATGCCTGCGTCCGTATCGTGGTCGCAGTCGGCATCGTTTGCGGCGGGTCTGCCGGGGGCGGCTGCATCGATGCTCTGCGACGGCTTCGTCCCGGCGTCCAACCCGCCCGGTCCGCTGGTTCCCTCGTCCCCATCGTCGCTTTCGGCGCCCTTCGGTCACTCGCTGGTCGGCCCGCCAACGCAGGCCGAAGCTGCGAGGCAGCCAACGAGCACAAAGATGCGAGGGCGCCAGACCACGCGCTCACCTTTGCAGGTTCGAGGCCATCCGACAATCCCGTGTCGGGGCGAGAGCTTTCGCGCGATCACGCGTGTCTCGGCACAATCCGGGTGTCCGATCGAACGATTCGCACCGAGTCGATGCTCGCCCCGTACGCGAACGGCCTTGCGCCCGGGTGCCGGCTGACAACGAGATCGTGGTCACGGGCGCGAGTGCCACTCTGGGCCAGCTGCGGCTGCGCTCGCGTCGAGCCGAAAACCGTGTGCACACCTGCAAGTAGTGGCGGCGGGAGGAATCGAACCTCCGACCTAGCGCGTATGAAACGCCCGCTCTAGCCGTCTGAGCTACGCCGCCATGCTCGAACAAACACCAAGGCTTTGCTCGAACGCGGCCGAGTATATGTGCCGACTTTGTGAAGTCAATTCCTGACGCGAACTCGGCGACCCCGGCGCGCTTGTAGCGAGCACGAGGAGCTGCGAAGCTGGCGCTGTGACGCTCTCCCCACGCGCTCTTGCGGTCGTGATCTGCCTTGCAGCTGCCGGCTGCATTGGTGGGCCCACGAGCGAGTGGCCGACGTCGGAGCACGATGACGACGGTCCCAAGACTCCGCCTTCTGATGGCAAAGCGGACGCGGGGGCGCTGGCGCCCTCCATCGATGCCGGGAAGCCGGCCTCGGTTGGCGACACGACGAGCACGAGTCCGTGCCCGAGCGCGTTCGGCGGGGGCTCCGACGCAGGTGTGGGCGACCCGGACGACCCCAGCAATCCGTACGACAACGACCCAGACGAGCCGTTCGCGGGCGACGCTGGTTGCCGCTGAGCCGCATTCGTATGGCCTGCCCGCACGTGCGAGTCCGCTTGGTGTGACCGAGGACACCCCACACTCAGGCTGTAGGCGCTGACCCTTGCAAGCCCTTTGCGAAGCTGCGAAGCTCGCGCCCGGTGGCCCTCTTACGCTTCGTTGCACTTGGATTGTTGGCTTGCGTGGGCTCGTCCTGCGCGGCGGACTCCGACTGCGGCGGACCCACCAGCGAGTGGCCGCACTGCAACCACGGGGGCACTCCGACCTCGTCCGGCGAACCGCCGCGCGACAATGCGTCGAGCGACGAAGACGACGGTGACGAGCAGTCCACGCCGCCGACTCCCGGCAAGGACCCGGCGGGCCCGACGAAGAAGGACGCGGGCTCGGCCGCGGGCGCCAAGGACGCAGGGAAGGCTCCGATCACCGTCGACGCTGGCACCGCAGTGCCGTCGACGCCCAACACAGGCGGCGAGTCTGGCCCGGCCGACTCGGCCGATGCGGGCGTTCCGGACGGGGGCAAGCCTGTCGACGACGGCGGCATGCGCGGCGTCGATGGCGGGCTCGACGGTGGCGTACCGCGCGACGGCGGCAATGGTTTTGACGGAGGCGCTCCCCACGACGCAGGTCGTCCGACGGGTAGTTCGTGCACCAACGACTCTGACGGTCGCGACGCGGGCGCCTGCTTCGGCATCTATTGCACCGCGAGTGCAGACCAGCTCGCGAGCAACCTGAGCTCCGCAGGCGCTTGCCTGGCGAGCGCCGACCTCGCGCTGGTGTGCGACGGCGAGCTGGCGCGCGTGGTCGACGACTGCGCGCAAGACAACGCACTCGCGCTCGGTTTTGGCAGCTCCGTGCGCTCCTGCACCCGCGCCGCCGACAGCCTCGACAAGGCCAGCCCCGGCTGCATCGACTGCTACGTGGACGAGCGCCTCTGCTCGGTCGAAAACTGCCTGACGGTCTGCCTTGCGGGTCGTGCGATGGCGTGCACCGAGTGCAGGGCAACGCGCTGTGGCGCAGCCTTCGCAGCATGCTCGGGCCTGCCGCGGCCCAGCGCGCTGACCCGATAGACAGTAAGGTCTGCAGACCGTCAGATCGCTGCGTGGTCGCGCACTAGCGACGAGGGCGCTACGAGCGCGGGCTCGTCGTCTTCGTCTTCGTCTTCGTCTTCGTCGTGCGCGTCCGCGAGTACTCGCAGGTCGTGCGTATCACGCACCTGGCAAACGAAGTTGTCTCGCGCGCGTGCGCGTGCACGCGCACACGGACGAGGACGAGGACGATCCGCGCGTGCGCTCTGCATCCTGACCGCGCAGCTGCAGGGCAGAGCCCCTTCGGATCACCACGCCTGGTCCCTTCGAGCTACCGCCACCAGCCCAGGGAAAGCACTCGCCAGAGCTGCATACCCGGGCCCCCGCTGCAACGATCTTTGCTCGGCGAGCGACCCAGATCGGGAGCCGTTTTCAACAATTCAAAGATGTCGCGGCGTTGTCATTGTGAGCGTCCGCCCACCTCGATCTCGGCTTCGAAAATCGCACCGTCAGGTGGTTCACAACCTTGACGAGGATCCGCGGTTGGGGGAAAGAATGAGCCCTAGATGTTGGGGGCCGAGTTCCGGATGGCCACAGGATATTGTGGATAACTCGGTGAAAAGCTGTGGATTGCGTGTGGAGAGCAGCGACTCCACAGGGATTCCTGCGATCAACATGTTCATGAACTGTGTAGAAGGGCAGTAAGCCCTCGATTTTTATCGATTTTATCTGTTAGTCCACCTGTGGATACTCGTGCACACACCAGCAGTTCGTGGCCGAGTCCCCCACATCTGAACGTATGGGGAGGCCGTGATGGAGCAGAAGGCAGAGAAACGCAACGGGAAGGTGTCGCGGACGGGGGCCCGCGACGGCGCCGAGGCCACGGAATCGCACGAGCTGGCGACCCGCACCGCGGGCGTGAAGGTGGCTCGGTTGTTCACCCGGCCGGGTGTCGATCCGCTCGACGAGGTTCGCTACGAGAGCCGCGACAGCATCATCACCGACCCCGACGGCACGGTGGTCTTCCAGCTCAAGGGGGCCGAGATCCCCGCCGGCTGGTCGCAGCTCGCGACCGACATCGCGGTCTCCAAGTACTTCCGCAAGGCCGGCATCCACGGCGACGCCAAGCGCGGTGAGACCAGCGCTCGCGATCTCGTGTACCGCGTCGCGCGTACCATCCGCGAGGCCGCCGACAAGGCCACCGGCTACTTTGCGAGCAGCGAAGACGCCGACACCTTCGAAGCCGAGCTGTCGCACCTGCTCATCCATCAGCGCGGCGCGTTCAACTCGCCCGTGTGGTTCAACTGCGGCCTCTACCAGCGCTACGGCATCGAGGGCTCGGGCGGCAACTGGGGCTTCGACCCCGTGCTCGGCAAGGTCGCCGAGACCACGACCGCCTACGAGCAGCCGCAGTGCTCGGCGTGCTTCATCCAGAGCGTCGACGACGACTTGATGGGCATCTACGACCTGATCAAGAACGAAGCGCGGCTGTTCAAGTACGGCTCGGGCACGGGCAGCAACTTCAGCAAGATCCGCGGCAACACGGAGAAGCTGTCGGGCGGCGGCACGTCCAGCGGTCTCATGAGCTTCCTCGAGGTGCTCGATCGCGCGGCCGGCGCCACCAAGTCGGGCGGCACCACCCGCCGTGCGGCCAAGATGGTCTGCCTCGACATGGACCACCCGGAGATCGAAGACTTCATCACCTGGAAGGTGCGTGAAGAGCGCAAGGTCGCCGCGCTGATCAAGGGCGGCTACTCGAGCGACTTCAACGGCGAGGCCTACCACACCGTCAGCGGCCAAAACTCCAACAACTCGGTGCGCGTCACCGAGTCGTTCATGAAGGCGGTCGAAGAAGACGCCGAGTGGCGCACCTACGAGCGCACCACGGGCAAGGTCGCCAATACGCTCCGCGCGCGCGACCTGTGGAAGAAGCTGGCCGAGGCCGCCTGGGCGTGCGCCGACCCGGGCGTGCAGTACGACACCACCATCAACGACTGGCACACGTGCGCCGGCACGGACCGCATCAACGCGTCCAACCCGTGCAGCGAGTACATGTTCCTCGACGACACGGCCTGCAACCTGTCGTCCATCAACCTCACCAAGTTCTTGAACGACGACGGCACCTTCGACATCGAGGGCTACCGCCACGCCGCGCGCGTATTGTTCATCGCGCAAGAGGTCTTGGTCGACTACTCGAGCTACCCCACCGAGCGCATCGCAAAAAACAGCCACGACTACCGTCCGCTCGGTCTCGGCTACGCCAACCTGGGCACGCTGCTCATGCGTCTCGGCATCCCGTACGACAGCGACGAAGGGCGTGCGATCTGCGCGGGTCTCACCGGCATCCTGTGCGGTCACGCGTACCGTGTCAGCGCCGAGATGGCCGAGTCCAAGGGCCCGTTTGCCGGCTACGCCAAAAACCGCGACGCGATGCTGCGCGTCATGCGCAAGCACCAGAACGCGGCCCACACCTGGGAAAACGACTTCGTCGCCGCTGGCTCCACCTCGGACGACGTCATCCGCGACATCCTGCGTGCGGGTACCGAAGACTGGGATCAGGCCGTTCGCCTCGGCGAGAAAAACGGCTACCGCAACGCGCAGTCCACCGTGCTCGCGCCCACCGGCACCATCGGTCTCTTGATGGACTGCGACACCACGGGCATCGAGCCCGACTTCGCGCTGGTCAAGTTCAAGAAGCTGTCGGGCGGCGGCTACTTCAAGATCGTCAACAACAGCGTCCCCTCCGCGCTCAAACGCCTGGGCTACTCGGAGGCGCAGGTCGCCGACATCGTGGCCTACATCAGCGGCACCAACACGTTCATGGGCGCACCGCACGTCAACCGTCGTGCGCTCAGCGATCGTGGTCTCACCGATGCCGAGATCGCCAAGGCCGAGAAGGCCCTGCCAGGCGTGTTCGACGTCGCGCAGGCGCTCGCGGTGTGGGTGATCGGCAAGGACGCGTACGAGCGTCTGGGCATCCCGGCCGAGCAGGCGGCCAAGCCGGGTTTCCACATCCTCAAGCACTTCGGGTTCACGCCCGCGCAGATCGAGGAGATCAACGACAACGTGCTCGGTCGTCAGACCATCGAGGGCGCGCCGCACCTGCGCGACGAAGACCTGGCGGTGTTCGACTGCGCCAACCGCTGCGGCAAAAAGGGCCGTCGCTACCTGGCTCCCATGTCGCACGTGCGCATGATGGCGGCAGCGCAGCCGTTCCTGAGCGGCGCCATCTCCAAGACCGTCAACCTGCCGCACGACGCCAGCGTCGACGACGTCGCCGACATCTACATGCAAGGCTGGAAGCTGGGTCTCAAGGCCGTCGCCTTGTACCGCGATGGCTGCAAGCTCAGCCAGCCGCTCAACTCCGGCAACGAAGACCGCGAAGACAAAGAGAAGGCCGACGCAAAGGCGGAGCAGGCCAAGAACGCGGTGGTCCCGGTCGCGGCCAAGCCCAAGCTCGTCGAGGGCGCGACGCCTCCTCCCACCGTTCGTCATCGTCTGCCCAAGCGTCGCAAGGGCTTCACGCAAGAGGCGCGCATCGCGGGGCACAAGGTCTTCTTGCGCACCGGCGAGTATCAAGAAGGTCAGCTGGGCGAGATCTTCATCGACATGCACAAAGAGGGCGCCGCCTTCCGCTCGTTGATGAACTGCTTTGCCATCAGCGTGTCGATGGGTCTGCAGCACGGCGTGCCGCTCTCCAGCTACGTCGACCAGTTCACGTTCACGCGCTTCGAGCCCCAAGGCCCAGTCGAGGGACACCCGAACATCAAGTTCGCGACCTCCATCATCGACTACATCTTCCGCACGCTCGGGGTCGACTACCTCGAGCGCTACGACCTCGCGCACATCCCGCCCGACGAGGTGCGCACCGAGATGAACGAGCCCACCGACGCGCTCGCCGTGCAGGCGTACGCCCCCGCGATGGCCTCGCTTGCACCGCCCGCGGCCGTGCCTGCCCAGGCGTCGTCTTCTTCTGCGTTCGCGCCCGATCGCAAGCCGGGTGGTAGCGTGCTCGATCAGCACCTCGGCGAGATGATGGGCGACGCGCCCATGTGCGACACCTGCGGACACATCACGGTGCGCAACGGGGCTTGTTACAAGTGCCTCAACTGCGGCGCTTCGATGGGCTGCTCGTAACAACTCTGCGGCGCCGTGATTTTGCCTCGCGCTTCGACGTGAAACCGTCTGGGCGCGAGGTAAGAAACAGTGGCGTGAGAAGTAAGGTGTAAGGCTCACCGTTCTCGTGTGGGTTTGCCGCCGCCCTGCTTCGCGTGTCTTCGCAATAGCGGCCTCGCTAAAGTGTCTTCCTTTCGTCGCTCGCGCGCGGGGCACCCGCGCTCAGACGTGCTTGGTGGTTGTTGGTGCGGTGAGGCAAGAGGCGAGGGGGCTATGGAAGATCTCCGTAGTGTGAACGCGAGCGCGACCGTTGCGCGCGGGACGACGAACGGCCTGCGACTGTCGAGTGGGCCGATGCGCCACCGGGATGCACCGCTGTGTCAGCTGGCCACGTGGATGGGCGAGACCGTGGATGCGGCAGAGCGTGCGGGAGGGGGCAACCCCGACGCGCTACCGCTGTTCTACATTCGTCTGTATGGTGTGCTGACCGACGTCGCGGACTTCGTCGCGCTGACCGTCAACGACGACCAAGACGGCTTGTGCATGTTCCCGCTCGCGAGAGAGCCCGAGCACGTGTCGCCACTGCCGGCGGCGATGGCGCGACTCACCGCTCTGCTCAGCGAAGACGAGCTGCTGTACATCGAGTACCAGCGCCACCTGGCGTGTGATCCGTTTCAGACCAAGTACCGCATGCGCCGCGGTCGTCTCTCGGCGCGCGCACCGGAGAGCGCGCTTCGACACGGAGCGGGGCACGTGCCGTCTGCTTTGCTCGACGGGCGCCCCGTGACGATCGAAGAAGCCGAGTCCGCGTTCCAACGGTTGTTCGTCAAACACGACGCCACCGAGGAGCGCATCGGTGTCGAGCTCGTGCGTCGACTGCTGCCTGCGCTGCGCGGGCTCGACGCTGCGGCGCACTGAGAGGCGCGTCCGATATCAAGTTCTTCGCTCGCGCGCTGAGGGCACCGCGCGCTGCGACCATCGTGCGTCGCGAAAAGGCTAGCCAGACTTGCCAGACGAGACCGCTGCGACAACTTTGGGAGCGCCTCACTTGGGCCATCTGAGGGTTGTCGCGCCGTCGATCTCGTTTGCGTGGTAGACAGGTTGGACCACGTGACCAGTCTGCTAGCGAGCGCACAATTTCAGCGCACTTTTGGCGCCGTGCTGTGGTTCGCAACGGTGATCAGCTCAGATCGTTGTTCGGAGGGTGCGGGCAGCCGCTCGGAGGTGCGGGCGTGAAAGTCAGAGTGTCGAACTACGTCTCGGCTGCACTGCCTCTGCGTAAACAGATAGCCCGCGACCGAAAAGTTGTCACCTGAGCTGCCTTCGCAACGATTAGGCCTGTAAAGCACTACCTCTCGCAGCTAGTGTCGCGGCAAAGGCGAGGCAGAAGCTAGCGTCGACCTGAGTATTGGTGCGGCGCTCGTATGCGGAAGTCCTTCGCCGAGCCCGCAAGATGAACATGGCCAAACTGCGGAGAACTCCCCCCACCCCGCAGGGCCCCGAGATCGTCAGAGCTTCTGTGCTTCTCCTGCCTCACAAATTTCTGTTCCAGCGTCCATTGGACGCGAAGAAGGGATCGCTTCCATGACCTGCATTAGACTTATCATCTCCCTGGCTCTCGTCCTCGGCATCGGCGGACTGTCGACGGCCTGTGTGAGTGACGTGCCGATCGACAACGACCGGACCGCGAGTGCCCTCAAGCCGGACGCCGGCAGCGACGACGACTCCGAGTCGGACGACGACGATGACTCGGCAGCGGTCAAGGACGCGGGCAAGGCGTCAGTCAAGGACGCGGGTAAAGCGCCTGTAACGGTCAAGGACGCAGGCAAGACGCAACCGTCCGAGCCTAGCGAGCCCGGTGAGGGGAACCCGCCTGCGACCACCGATGCGGGGCAAACGCCCAGCACCACGGATCCGACGGAGCCGACAGAGCCCACGGAGCCGACCGAGCCGGCCATGAGCGTGGTGCCGGGGAGTGCACCCAAGGCAAAGTGCGCTGCGAATACCAAGGCCGCCGGCACCATGTGCGGCGGCTACTTCTGCGGCGTCACGCAGGCCCAGATCGAAGCGGAGATGCCGGCCGATACTTTGTGCGGCGAATCGGCTTCTGAAGGCGCGTGCAACAACAAGCTTCCGCAGGCTGTAGGGGACTGCGCGGTAAAGGCCGTGAGCGGCAATCCACTCGGCGCCGCCCTTGATTTCGACGCGCTCCGTCCAACGGTCCAAAAGTGCGTCTTCATGGACGCGGAGCTCAAAGCGAAGACTCCTCAAGCATGCCTGAACTGCTTCTTGGACGCTGCGGTCTGCGCAGGTAAGAACTGCATCGAGGAGTGCATCGACGACGCAAACGCTCCGAAGTGCCTCAAATGCCGCATCGATAAGAAGTGCGACACCAAAGTCTTTGGCTGCGCGAAGATTGTGAACCCCTTCTAGTCAAGCCGAGGATGGCTGACGCTCAGTCGGGTCCAGAGTATCAATGTGGGCCCTTTCCCGACTCGCTCAGGAGATTTTGGTGAAGACCTTCGTTACTTGGCGCTTCGACCTTACGTTTTCATGGCTCCCCAGTTTCGTTCGGCTCTGCGCGACCGTCACACCTGCTGTGCTCGCGACGTGCCTCGCGGCTTCTGCAGAAGCAGCCGGCATCGAAGACACGGTGACGGGTGGCTACACGTTGGGGCGCGCGGCTGGAGTCGGCAGCGTCAATGACTTCATGGCTATTTGGCAGAATCCCGCCAACTTGGCAGTGGTCCCGGGCGCGAGTCTTGGCAGCGAGTTGAGGCTGCCAATCTACCGCGCGTGCTTCGATCGCGCTTTCAATCCGGATGCGAAGTACAGGCTCCCTGCGGAGGACTTCAAAGGGGACGAATACTTCGGCAATATCTGCAATACGGGTCCGCTCATCCCCACCGGCGCAGGGGGCTTGGCAATGTCCTACGACAACGGCTTCGGCTGGGGCGTGGGCGTGTTCGCTCCAGCCGGAATCGGCGCCCTCAACTTTGGCCACAGCACCAACGTGACCGTCAGTCCGGCTGAGATGGAGACCTTTCCGATTACCACGAGCGGAGTGGAGTATCCCACGCGGCAGATGCTGATACGGCGACGCCAGATCGGCGCCTGGCTCACCGCGGGCCTCGGCTGGCAACCGACGCCAAAGTTCCGCGTTTTCGCGAGCTTTGGGTACGGAATCGTGTGGATCGACAACACCAACATGGCGTCTACCTTGGGTGGCAGCTTCCGCGACGCTCAAGTGGTCAACCGAGTGCGTGCGACAGACTGGTTCATTCCTCGCGCGATGGTCAGCGCGGTCGTCACTCCCGTCGATTCGTTCGAGCTCTTCGCCGCCCTGACCTATCAGGGAGACGTCAATGCCAAGGGACACAGTGACCTGACTGCTAACGGCATCAAGGGAGCTCCGCTCACCAACTGTTTGGAGGAGAACCCGGGCCCGCATTGTCGCGTCAACGACGCTAAGCTTGACGTGCCTTTCCCGAGCTTTGAGGGGACCTTCGGTTTTCGTTACGCAGAGCGGCGCCACAAGCGTGTACGGGTGCTGGATCCGATGAAGGACGAGAGATGGGACTTCTCCGTAGAGGCGACCTGGGCGCAGACCAGTCATGTGAAGGACTTCACCGCGACGTTTGCCGATCCCAACGACGAAGTGGCACCGAGAGTCTCGCTCACGACCGACCCCGAGCGAGTCGCCCCCTTCATTCCACGCAAGGCGGTGATCCCGCACCGGTGGAAAGACACCTGGGGGGTGCGCGCGGGTGGCGACATCAACCTGGTTCCGGAAGCCGTCTCCATGCGTTTGGGCCTGTCTTACGCCAGCAATGCGATAGAGCTTGGCTACATGAACATTGATTCGTATGCTGTGCAAAAGTTCGGGCTGCATGCGGGCATCAGCCTTCAGTCTGGCAACAAGAAGCTTACTTTTGGGTACGCGCACATCTTCTATAAAGACACCAACGTTCCGGTGGGCAGCGGACGGGTGAAGGAGATCGCTTCGCAGCTAGCCGGCCAAGCCAACGCTGTGAATGAAGGCTTCTACCAGGCGAGCCTCGACGTCATCTCGCTGCAGAGCAACATCTCCTTTTAGCTCGAAGCGCCCTCAACCCCTGAGTGCGGACACCACAGGGGAGCCCTCGAGCGGCCCGTGCGGAGACTGCAACCCAGTCAGGGTGGCGAAGATTGACTAGCTTGCGATCGCAAACTAGAGCGCTTCGTGGCGCGCGGCCCACACCAGCACGCCCGTGCTCTTGCCGCGCTCCGAGGTACCGCCATGATGCGATTTCGTTTGCTTGCAATGCTCGCGGGCACCTTGAGTTTGCTGTGCACAGCCAGCTCGCTGGCCCAGCAGACGTCCGCAGAAGCGGGCGGGGAGCCTCCCGGCTACCGCGAGACGATCGCGGCGGCGATCGAGGAGTTCAACGCGCGCAACTACGAAGAGGCTCGTGAGCAGTTTGACGCGGCGCATCAGCTCTTCCCCAACGCACGCACGTTACGTGGGCTAGGCCTGACCGGGTTCGAGCTGCGGCACTACCCTGAAGCAGTGATGTACCTGCAGCAGGCTCTGGAGTCCGACGTCCGACCGCTGGATGGCGAAACCGCAAAAGCACGGAGGCACTGCTTCGGCGCGCGGAGGGCTACATGGGCACGGTCAAGCTCGACCTAGAGCCGGCCGCCGTCACGTTGCTCGTCGACGGCGAGCGCCGCGACTACGTGCCTGCCGAGCCGCTGAGCCTGTCGGTCGGGGACCACACGTTCGAGTTTCGCGCGACGGGTAGGGCGACCGAGCGGCGCACGATCAAGGTGGTGGGGCGCGAAGTGCAGAGCCTCCGCGTATCGCTTGCCAAGCTCGAGGCAGGCGGCGGCCTTGCCAACGGAGAGCGCCAGCCCGGAGCGACACCTGTCTACAAGAAGTGGTGGTTGTGGACTTCGATGGGCGCGGTGGTGGTGGGAGGAGCAGTCGCCGGCATTCTCCTCGCGAGGCGCGAGACTCGTTACGAGCCGCGCACGACGGAGAACACGCCGAGCGGCGTGACAGCGTTGTATCCGACGGTGAGGTTCCCATGAGGATGGCGCCGCTCGTGCGCAGCGCAGTCGCCCTGCTCTCGTTGTCCTTGGTCGGGAGCTGTAGCCCCGAGATCAAGGACGCTCCGACGCAGATCATGGTGCGCGTCGATAGTTCGAACAGTCAGCTCAAGGCGAGCTTCAGCGAGCTGCGAGTCTCGCTAGCGCGCCGCGAGGGCGACCACTGGGAGCAGGGTTCTCAGCAGACACTCTCGAGTAAGATCATCAAAGGTCGCTGGCCCATTGACCTGCCAGTCGTTCCGCGCTCGCCAGGCGATGACTTTAAGCAGTTCCAGGTCGTTCTCGATCTGATGAAGGGCGGCAAGCTGCTGGCCCAGAACCGGGCCGTCACCACGTTCCTGCCCAATGAACGCAAAATGCTCGAGCTGTGGATCGAGGCGTGCCCTGGACACGATGCTGGCTTCGTCTGTGCGGAGTCGGACTGCGAGGGAGCGGCGTGCGAGGTCTGCAATCCGGCTGACGGCACTTGTATTCCGGTCGGCGTGACGGACCCCAAGAAGCTCTCGGCGTTGACCGATGATGCGCTCGCGACGGATCGCGACGCGGGGCCGGTCGGCAGGACAAAAGACACGGGTACGACCCGTGACGCACGCTCGGCTAAACCCGGAGAGGACCCCGACTTCCCGAGCGACGAATCGGACGCTGGCGACAGCCGAGGCAAGGCGTGTGACGCGGACGGCGCGATGCGCTGCACGAGGGCAGGCGCGCCGCAGCGACAGGTCTGCGAGTCTGGAACGTGGGCCGATGCGGAGCCGTGCGCAGAGGACGAGATCTGCGACGGTACCGATCCTGATGCTCCCAAGTGTGTCGAGTTGTCGAGCGCATGCAAAGGTAGCGCGGGCAAGGCCGCGTGCAGTGGTTCGATCTTGCAGGTCTGCAGTAAAGATGGCGTGGCCAGCGGCCAGAAAGACTGCAAGAGCGAGCGTCAATGTCAGCTCGGGCTGGCTCGCGGTGAGTGCGCAGCGTGTGTGCCAGGAGTCGCGCGCTGTACAGGCGCCAAGCTCGAGGTGTGCAGCGAGGATGGTCTCGGCTTTGCTCTGAAGGAGACCTGCGAGTCTGCAAGCTTGTGCAACGCGACCGCGGTAGCGTGCACCAAGTCTGCTTGTCTGCCCGGTACCAAGACGTGCGCCGGCGATGTGCTGCAGGCCTGCAATGCAGACCAGACAGCCTTCGAGCTGGAGAAGAAGTGCGAAGCCGGCCTGTGCGACAACATGGGCAAGCAGTGCGACGTCTGCCTTGCTGGTGCTTCCAAGTGTGAGGGCGACGTCGTAGAGACGTGTAACACGGACGGCCAGTCGTACAAGATGATGGCCTGCTCTGGACAGACATCGCACTGCGTTGGCGCTGGCAAGTGCGTGCAGTGCGCAGCGACCGCTGACTGCCCAGTTCCGGCAAAGGATTGCCAAGTAGCCGC
Source organism: Pseudomonadota bacterium (assembly GCA_041179425.1). GTDB lineage: Bacteria > Myxococcota_A > Polyangia > Polyangiales > DASUME01 > DASUME01. The sequence goes on from JBEGTL010000051.1 coordinate 21,704, forward strand.
GTGCAACACGGCTCTGGGCACGTGCTCGAATGCGCCCAAGGCAGCGCGGGCCGCTTGCGCCGGGGGCCTGTGCGACGGCAACGGAGACTGCGTCGCGTGCATCGCGAACTCAGACTGCAAGAGCGGCGACGTGTGCAAGATCGGCGCGTGCTCGACGCCGGCGAAGCGCGGCGACGGTGTTGTCAATCAGACCAACGAAGAGTGCGACGACGGCAATCAGGTCAACACGGACTCTTGTACCGACACATGCACAAAGGCGGCTTGCGGGGACAGTTACCTGCAGGATCGAGAAGCGTGTGACCCGAAAGACTCACGCTGGAGCGCGTGGGATTGCGACATGGTCAGCTGTCGAGTTAAGACGATGTACAATCCGTGCCTCGAGGACAGCGATTGCCTTGGTCTTGAACTCTGCCTGACCAGGTTCTGCAGTCCCCGCTGCAAAGTAGTCGGGGTCGGGCCGAGCGACTGCCCGGAAGCACCTCCAGGCCTGACACCGTTGTGCGCGTTCGCGGCGGTGGGCGAGCAAGGCTACTGTGTAGCGTCGGGTTGCACAAAAAGTAGCGACTGCTCGCCCAAAGGTCAGGCTTGCCTCACCGCAAATCCCGTGAACTACTGCACGGGATGCAAAATCAATGCGGATTGTCCCCGCGGCAAAACGTGCGTCTTCAACAAGCCCGGCGAGCAACCTGGGATCGTCGGGTTTTGCCAATAGGTCAGTTGCCCGCTTTTGCTGTCCACACCAGGGCTACTCGTAGCATTGGTACGCGCGCGAATCTTCGATCCTCCAACTGTTCATGGTGGGTCTTTGTCGCGGCCCACCAACTCCCTGACTTTGTTGCGCGCCGCGCGCGACGCGTAATAGTGGCATTGCCATGCTGGTCGATCTGCACCGCCTGCTTCAAGGGCGGTGGTCGCGATACGTGGTGTACTTCGTGGTGTACAAAGGCTACGAGACGCCTCGGTGCGAAGGTCGCGTGATGTCGGGCTACGAGGCACAGCGCGTCGTCGAAGGTCTGTTGTCGGAGCGAGACGCGCATCAGGTGCGAGCTCTTTACGGCCGACTAACACTACTGCGTCATGCCCCGTGGGGGCGCGATGGCGCCGTGAACACGGTGCCCGCGCTGATGGCAGACGGGACAGCGGGGTAGCCACCGGGCGAGCAGCCGGGCGATCGCGAGCCTTACGGTCACGAAGCTGTCCTCGAAGTGTCGTTCAGGCCGCGACGGTGTCCGCGTCGTCTTGATCCGTCCGGGCGGCCGAGCGCGGCCAGCTCGCGCAACGCCACCAAGACCCGCTTGGTCGACAACGCCGCGCGCAGGCCAGTGACCGTGGGCTCGATGCTGGCGAAGCGGTCTGGCATGAGCGTGACGATCGCCAGCAGCGCCGCGTGCACGGCGCGAACCCGTCGGCGCATGGAGCGTCGCGCCCCCTCCAGGCCGATGGCATCCTCCGCGTCGGCCGGATGGACTGTCTCCACAGCGGGGGCCAGGCCGCCGGCCTGCTCGACGGCCGCGACGACCGCCTCCACCTCGTCGAGCGTGCCGGACAGCCGACAAGCCAGGAACGTAGGCAAAAGGCTTACGGATTTACCCGCGGCTGGGCACCACCACCGAGCCACACGCGTGCCGGGCGGAGACACCCGACCGTACGTCCCCAACTTCTGCAGGCCGCAGCCGCCGTCGGGATGAAACGGGCACGCACACAACACGGCGCGCTCCCACGCGCGATCAGCTACATAACGGTCGTCGGCGACCGGATTCTTCCATGAGAGTTGCATCGTCGACGCCGAGCCCGCGCGTGGACAAGACGCGCGGGCTCACTTCCTTCCGTCGGCCGCGATGCTGAACCGACTCGGCCGCTCGCGCTCGCCGGCCAGATCCAGCACCCGGATTCGACGAACGTCTCAAGCGTTTGCACGAGCTCGCAAAGCGGTCCGTCCGGCACGGTGGATCACGACGCAGTGCGAGGGTCTACAGCTGTCTCTCGTCGGAGTGAGTGCGAGCTGCTGATTGCTGCTTCTACGCGCCGGCAACACCGGGACCTCACCGGACCATAGGACACGTCGAGAATCACCCCAGCCCAAACCGTAGCCCAGTTGAATATCCCGGCGGCTTGAGCCACGTAGTTCGATGCCCTGGCACTGCGGCAGCGTTCGCTGCCAAACACACACCAGCCCCGACCACCAGTGTCCTCACTGGCACATGGCGACCATCTCCGCATCGGTCGGAGCAGGCGGCAAGAATCGCCCTAACGACGTTCGAGTCGTGCAAGGAGGACTCAATCGTTTCGCGGTCGCTCGCGCGAACAAGCTGCGCCTCGCCACAGATGGCGCTGTCAACGACGCCGTCATCGGAGCGATCAAACAATTCCAGCAGGTGGGGCTCGGACTTGAGCATCCCGACGGCCGAGTCGACCCGAGCGGTCGAACGTTGACGCTGTTGGCGAACAGCCTCAAGACGCGGAACACGCAGAAGCGGATCACCGTAAGTCTGAAAGAACAGTTTCTCGAAGCCTATGATGGCGAGCGTCGGGTGTATCGCTTTCCGTGTATCACAGGGGATTCCGATCATCCGACACTACCAGGCATATTTAAAATATTTAGGAAGCATGAGAGGTATCGAAGTCGGAAGTACAATGCTGACATGGACTTTGCCATGTTCTTCGACCACGACGGGAAAGCTATCCACAAGTACCATGGGCTGTTTCAGGCGACTCGCCTATTGAAAGGGGTATCGGACCTGATCGGATCGCATGGCTGCGTCCGTCTAGAGGAGAGCGACGTTCGTAAACTATTCGATTGGGCCGGCTACGGAACCCAGGTGCAGATCTACTAAGCATGATTTCTCTCTCTAAGAATATCCTTCGGATGCTAGTACTGCTCCTTCTGGCTGCGTCGCCTGCTTGCAAGCATGAGACCCCTATCGAACCCGGAGACGAGCTCTTCGGCATCCTCGAGGAAGCCGTCTTGGAGGTCTCGCTGCGTGCCCCTACAAAGCGAGTCAGCGCGCAACGCCGCAAGCCGAGTCAGGCTTTTTCGTACATCTTTGAAGCCGCGAAGGGAACGAATCGTCAGCGATGCGCAGCTACTCCTGACCTAGCTCGTGCGACCGCGTTTACCTTCGAAGTACGCGTTCGAGGCGTGGTCGAAGCCGAACAAGCGAAGGCCTTCTCAGCGTCTCACAAACACGGTTGGACGACGCTGGTGGTACGTGGCGACATGGTGGATGAGGAACCGTTTCGCTTAGATCTCCTGCGTGATCCCAAGTGGGGGGAGCAAGCCTATGCTCGGCACCCGCTGGACGCACGCTTGTTCATGGTCGACAGCAAGCTGATGCACCTGCTCGACCTCGACTGTGAGTCGAAATGACTGCAGATCAGCGGCACTCCAATGAAAGCCCTCACCGACTGTCGTCACCGGCTCGGATATCGAGAGCGATTGGCAGCGTGTCAAGGACTACGGCCGAGCGCATCCGCGCATCGCGGCTCGTAGGTTCGCGAGCGTGGCCCAGCTACGAATCGACAACGCATCGATCCGCAATCTGACCGAGGTCACGGTACGAAAATTTGCCGATCAGCTCTACGGGCAGAAGCCGGACCTCGTCAACTACGACCCGCGTGTCGCGATGGCGCTGGTCGATGTCCGGTACAACGCCGCGGGCGTCAAGCTGTACGGCAGCTCGCCGCCCATTCGGGAGATGTGGGCTGCACTCGATCCTTACGCGGACACGTTCAATATGGAGAAGGCCGT
>JBEGTL010000052.1:0-25146 GCA_041179425.1 Pseudomonadota bacterium
CGACGTTGACGTTCTTGATCCGGCTCGTGATATCCACAACTTACGAACGCTTCGGGATGACCTGCGAAATCAAGGCCCGATGACACTCAAGCGTGTCGCATAAACGGCGAAACTTGAGTCAGACGTAGCTCACTTGGCAGCGTGAACACGAGATGGAAGTAAGGTACGGGCAAGATGGTCTCGCGCCGGCGCTCGAGCCACTTGTGCTGTTCGAGGCTCTGGCAGGTCGGGCAGTGCCGATTGCGGCACGAGTTGTACATGGGCACGGCATAGCCGCAGCCGTCGCAGACATGCATGTGACCCCCGAGCGCCGCGGTGCGGCAGCGCTCGAGGTCTCGCAACACCGCGTGCTGGTCCGGAGTGAGCGCACAGCTCTGCCTGAGCGCAGCGCCATGAGCGCGCGCGATGTCACCGACCTGCACGCGGCGTTGCTCGCCGCGCGCGCGATCCATACAAGTCGCCGGCTCGCTCACGACCGGCTAGCCGAGTGAACGCCCCTCCTCGCTACCCAGTGCCTCCAGGGGATTCTTCAGGGTGGACCTGCGGGCTTCGGTGAGCTGGAGATAGCGAGCGGTGCTTCGCATCGAGGCGTGGCCGAGCAAGACCTGAACGCTGCGAACGTCCGCTCCGAGCTCCAGCATGTGCGTCGCGAAAGCGTGGCGCAGCAAGTGCGGGTAGAAGTGCTTGCCAAGGCCTGCGCGCGAAGCCGCTTCACGCAATGCAAAGGCCACGGCCGCTCGCGTCAGCGGGGACCCACCGCGTCTGCTCTCAAACAAGTAAGGTCCGTTCGGTCGACGCGCACGCCAGTACGCGCGCAACGCCTCAAGCATCCGGGGCGTGAGCGGAGCGAGGCGGTCGTGACGAGTCTTGGTGTCGCGCACCACGATCACCATGCGCTTGCTGTCGATGTCGCTCACTGAGAGCTTCAGCAGCTCCGAGACACGTAGCCCCGCGCCGTAGAGCAGCATGAACATGGCGCGGTGGCGAAGGTTACTCGTCGCCGCGAGCAGTTGCTCGAGTTCGCTGCCGCTTGGCACGGCGGGACAGCGGTGGTTGCTGCGGACGTTGCGGATGCCTTGCATCACCTCGGGTCGCTGCAGCGTCGTGTCGAAAAGGAAACGCAGGCCCGCAATGGCCAAGTTGACTGTTGCCGGGGTGCGTCCCAACACCGTCAGCAGATGCAGAACCCAGGTCCGCACATGCTCGGTGCCAAGCTCGCTCGCTGGCCGTCTGAAATGCGCGATAAATGAGCGTGCTTGCCTGAGATAGGCCTCGTGCGTGGACTGACTCATACCGCGCAGCGTCAAGTCCTGCTGCATTCTCTCGCGTAGCGCGCCCATGGCGGGCCTCCTCGGTTCGCGATGCCCGGACCTCGGGCGCCGTGGAGGAGGCGTGCTCGAAAAGTCGGACAAGTGCGATCAGGCGGCAGTCAGGGCTCTCGGACGGCGCGGCAAGCGCGCTCTTGGCTTGCCGCGGAGCGGCTTGGTTCAATGCATCTTATGTCGAGCACAAGATAAGTACCACATGCGAAAGCGCTTCTGGGAAGCGGCGGTCTGCAAGAGTCAGGTCGGGCGCGAGGGTCTGGTGCGGCTCGGCCGCATCTTTGAGCTCGACGCCTCGTGGAAGGGCAAACCTCCTTCGGAGATCAAGCACATGCGCGAGCAGTTCCTGCGTCCGCACGTGGACAGCTTCTTCGCGTGGGTCGAGGAGCAGCGTCTGCTGTTCAAGGACCAGCGCGGCTACACCCGCACGGCGCTCGAGTACGCGCACAATCAGACCGACGTTCTCAAAAGTTTCTTCGACGACGGCAAGCTCGTGCTGACCAACAACGGAGCTGAGCGCGCAATCAAAGCCATCGCTCTCGGGCGTAAGGCCTGGCTGTTCTGCGGCAGCGATGACCACGCCAAGAGCACCGCGGCTCTCTACTCCCTCGTCGCCTCCGCGCGCCTGCACAAGCTCGACCCCGAGGAGTACCTGCGCTGCCTCATCCGCTTGGTGCCTTTGTGGCCCGAGCACCGGATGCTCGAGCTCGCTCCCCTCTTCTGGGAGCGCACCCGCGCTCGGCTCGATGTCGCGCAGCTCGCCAGAGAACTCGGGCCCATCAGCGTGCCGGTCGAGCCCCTCGACACGAGCGCGGCGCCTGAGCAGCAGGCCGCGGCGGGCTGAGGTCGTGGTCATCACCCGTCGAGCATGACCGCCGCGCTACGCGAGCGCTCCACGGCTCCGTGAAGCGGATACAAACGAAGTTGCTGAAAGAGCATCCCAGCGCCCACCGGACTCGTAGTCCTGCAGAGGATGGGAGCCGCGTTGGGAGGCGATGCCGAGCGTGTCGGCAGAGTCTGATCGCGCCTAGCTCGTAGCCACTTCAGTCGAGCTGCGCACCGGCCGACACCTCGGCGGGTGCTGTTCGGGGCCAGGCGTTCTCGGGCACGTCCGCGCGCACGTCGAGCGGCTGGTCGAGCGCGGCGGCGTTGTACTCACCGACGTCGAACGCACCGCGCCACGCCCAGCTTTCTTCCGCCGTCCCGCCCTTCGGGACTGCGCCGCGCGACCAACGACCTCCCCGAAAGCCAGGGCGCGCGCCGCGTGAGAAATCGATCTCGAGCCCGCGCCCGAACCCTCTTGACCCGATCGCACGGCTCCGCGCCCCTATCGGGACGATGAGATTTCAGATCAGCGCTCGGCCTACCGCGGACGGCGCGAAAATCGCAGCAGTTCTTGCACTTCTCCTTCTAGTCGGCTGCTCCGATGCGACCGAGTCGGGGGCGCCGAGTGTACCGATGGACGAGGATGGCACTGCTGGGGCTCATTCGGGCTCCCCGAGCCCGGGCGAGCATGATGCGAGCCTTCTCCGCGACGCTCAGCGGCCGAGGCCAGAGGCTTCGATTCCTTCGGCAGATGCGCGCACGACGGAGGGGGCCGAGGCCGCTCCGATGGCTGGTCGCACAGACTCCGGCAGTGCCGAGCCACAACCGCCGAACACTGACGCGGGGACGAAGGAGACGGGCACGGCTATCGCCACGGGCAGCTGCGGGACTGGCCAGCGTAACTCGGAAGCGTTTGGGTGTGCATTTGCGTGGGGCACCAACGACCTTGGCACCGAGCTGACGAACTGGAAGGAGCTTGGCTTCATCTCCAAATGGATTGGTTGGGAAGTCGAAAAGAGCGGTGCGGTCCCACGGTGCGAGGGCTGCACGTGGCTCAAGACTCAGATCGCAGGCACCTCAACCATCCCCGTCTACTATGGGTATTTCATCGGCTACTTCGGGAGCGTCAATGGTTTTCCCGATCAGAACCAACAGCCGAGCGGGCCGAACCTCGCGACAGATGGTGCCCAGCTGATCCGTGATCACCGCAGCCAGATCATCGATATGTACGCGTACTACGCGAAGGAGACCGCGAACGCTTGGCCCACCAAGCCGCTGGTCTGGCTCCTCGAAGGCGACTTCATCCAGTATGCGTATCAAGGTAAGGATCAAAAGAACGCCCTGTCGTACAAGGAGCTCGGCGAGCTGGCGCGCGACATCACGTGCGCCATCAAGGGCAACATGCCGAACGCCGTGGTGGCAATCAACCACATCACCTGGAACTCCGACGAGGAAACCAACAACTACTGGGCCGCGATGGAAGCCGTCGACTACGACCTAGTGTGGACAACCGGGGTAGCTAACAACAAGGGCTTCATCGAAGCGGGAGGGCAGCCGTCTTCCTACAACGCGTCCACGGCGAAGTACGAGTACATCGCCCACAAGACCGGTCGGAAGATCTTGGTCGACACCAGCTTTGGTCTCTCCGGAATGCCCGACACGTGGTCCAGTGCAGCCCCTACGACACTGAATGAGCGCATTGCAGAAGGAGTCGTCGCGGCGAACGTAGCGAAGGCTCCCAAAACGTTCGTGTCGACCGTCAGGGAACTCGGCGGCAAGTTGCAAGCCGTCTGCGAGTAGGCTCGGACCTCACTCAGCATCAGAGCTCACGTCCGGCGACAGCTCGTTCCGGGTGGAACCGGTGCGCGGCCGGGTCTTTGCCATCCACAGCCTGCTGGCGCAGGGGTGACGCGGGTATCGCAAAGAAAGGCATGTCCGAGATAGTCACCGCTGGGAGCTTCGTCGCAGTAGCAGTCGCCATTGCAGTCGAGACACCACGCTGACATCTCGGAAGGCAGCGGTCCTGACCGGAAGACGACCCCGTCCACGAGCCCGTCGCAGTCGTTGTCGATACCATCACCGCAGACGTCGACGGTAAGACTAGCCGAACCCGAGGAACATCCCTGGGCAGGCACATCGGGCGCGGCCACGGGAGCCGCCGACAGCTTGGTGCCGGCTCCCGACTCGGATTTCGACAGCGGCTCGAGCTGTGCGTCCGGCTCTGCGACCTGAGACCCCGCAGGAGCAAGGGGCAAACCTGGATCCCCCTGTTGCGCTGGGGCAACAGCATGACTGTCGACGCATCCGCCGACCACGAGGGCGAGCCCTACTGCAAACCGACAGGGCATGGTGAGCGGCTTCTCGACTGACATGGCGTGAAGCATGGCGCCCGAACGGGGCACTGCAGAGGAACTCTTCCAAGAATACTTGCCCGTGGCGCTCACGTTGACCGCTTTGGTTAGGCAACCTCATCGCTGAGATCGACGTCTCGTTCGCCATAGAGCACCGGGCCCGCCGGTCCGGGTCACCACAACGTCTTCGCAGTGTCTTGCCGACGGCCGGGGCGACGCGTTTCGCACGTGGAAGGTCGCCGAGAGCGTCCACTGTCACACTCCATGTCGCGTCTTCAGCGCTTCTATAGGCTTGTAATCGCGTCACTATTTTGGAATGCATGTCGTGCCAGGCGGCACCTGAGCCCGGTTGGGCCTTTGCCAGCCACAGCCAGCGGGCGCCGGCGTGATGCCGGAATCGCAAAGAAAGGCATGCCCCAGATAGTCCCCGCTAGGATCGGCGTCGCAGTAGCAGTCACCGTTGCAGTCGAGGCACCACACCGACATGCCGGCCGGCAGCGGCCCTGACCTGAAGACGACCCCATCCACGAGCCCGTCACAGTCGTTGTCGACGAGGTCGCAGATCTCGGTAGATGCCGGCGCGGCAACTGCTCCGCAAGCTGTGGCTTCAGTTCCCTGGCATGCGTAGGTGCCGCTGCGCCGACACGATCCAAGGCCGGCGGTGCACGCCGTGCCAGGCGCGTTGGCCAGCACTGCACAGCCACCGCAAAGGTTCTTCTGAACCCCGTTGTCCACGACGCCGTCGCAGTCGTTGTCCTTGGTGTCGCAGGACTCCGCAGTGGACACCGCTTTTGCGACGACGCTGCACGCCACAGCGCCGGCCGCGTTGCACTCGAAAACGCCCGTAGCAAGACACTCGCCTCGGCCTGCGGTGCAGGGACCGCCTTTGACAAAGCCCTCGTCCACTGTCCCATCGCAGTTGTTGTCTACGTTGTCGCAAACCTCGGCGGACCCTTTGACCTCGCCGACGCACATCATCGGCCAAAGCCCGTCGGTACAAGTCAGGGTGCCTTGCTTACAGGGCGGAGTCTTGTTGCCGCACGGCTTGGTCTCACCGTTGACGCAGGCGCATCCCTCGTTCGCGACGCCGTTGCAGTTCTCATCTTTGGACGCGCCATCGCACACCTCCGCGGTCGGTCCTACGGCGCCCTTGCACGCGCTTTCGTCGTCCCATTTCCCGGCTTTGCAGCTCAGCACTCCCTGTTTGCAAGGGGCGATGCTGGTCCCACACGGTCGCGTGACCTCTTCGTCGACCATCCCATCGCAGTCGTTGTCGACGCCGTCGCAGGCCTCCGTCGAGGGCACGCACGATGGAGCCATCATGGTGTCAGGAAGGCTCGAGTCGGGGATGTCTCCCGGCGAGGACATTGTCGGGACCGCCGCATCTCCGTCCATGGCCGCAGAAACTGCGGGGACGGCCGCATCCTGCGGCGATGACACTGCGGGAGCTGCTGCATCTTCGCCGTCTACTTGCGTAGAGTCTGGCTCGTGCGCGCCGTCGCCGGCGTCCGAGACCACGCCTGACTCCGCAGCAGGCTGCTTCGAGCCTGAATCAGACAGTTGTTGTTGGTCCACTTTGCCATCGGCCGCTCTACTCGGAGCAACGTCAACGCCCGCGTCATTCGACACACAGGTGCTGACTTCGACGTGCTTGTCCGGGGGGCAAACGCAAACTCCGTCCTTGTCCCTCACTGCGTTTCTCGTGAGGCATGGTGGATTCTCGTCCCCGCAGGCCGAAAGTGCGAGCAGACAGATACCAACAGTAAGTACCGGAGTCTTCATGATTGAGATCCCTTCCATCACAGCCACGCGACACGCACGTTGAACAAAACCGAGCTCTTCTTGGGGTCGAACCCGGATCGCACGGAGACTGTTCCCGCAGAGGAATGACCGAGCCAGCCGCGAAAAAGCAACGCTATAGGCGTGGCCACCAAGGGAAAAGCCGACACCAGGGTGACTGCGCCCCGATCTTTGCGTTCGAGGTCGTCCGAGCATGCTTGACGGTCGGGCGCCGTTGCTTCGCAGGGGCCGCCGCGAATCATGTCTGCGATTCCCCAACCGACGAGCGCAAGGCCGGCCAGAGCGCTGACGCCGGCAGCGAGGACCACGTAGCGGCTCCTTGGGGCCCTCAGCACCAATCCCATCGCTCCACTCGTCAATGCGATCGCTCCCGCGCTCGCGAAGGCGTACGGCTTCGCCCGCGAGTCCTCCCAGGCCTGCAGAGCTCGGGGGTACTCGCCTTCGCCCTCCACTGTGCCGCGAAAACGAATACCGTCGTCGTGGCGCTGGGCAGTAAAGATGCCGGCGGTCACGATGCCTGCCACACCGAGCCCGATCGCCGTCGCACCGAGCGCTTTATGCCAACGGAGCAGCGGAGGGGTGCTTGTCGCCGCCAAGGGAGGGACGCCGTCCAGGTCCTCCGTACGGAGTGATACTTTCCAGTTTTGCTCTTCGCCCCCGACGACCGTGAACGAGCGGCGTTGGGCCAGGTAACCAGCGGCGCTGAACTCCAGCTGGTGCTTGCCGATATCCAATAGCAAGCGGCGGTCGGCCGCGAGCGATGCCGTCTCGCCATCGACGAGCACGGTGCCGCTGCTCGGCTCGAGCGTGATCTCGATCTTCGCGACGAAGCCCCGGGCGCGCGCGAGCAAGTCAACTGTCTCCGATCGCATGGTCCCGTCGAGGCGCTTCTTCGCGGACGAAAGGGCCTGCTCAAGGAAGGAGACACTCTCGCTGTAGCGGCGGAGCTCGAAAGTAACGACGCCGAGGCCGCGAAGAGTGCGGGCGTTGGGAGATAGCTGGTGCGCTCTCGCGAACAGCGTCATCGCCTCCAGGTAATTCTGCGCCGTGTACTCGGCCAGGGTCTCGTCGATGGCTGCGCGGTAGCCGGGGACCTCGGTGGAGTCGTCCTGTGCTCTCATGAGCGCAGAAGTCGGGCCCACCGCAGTACACGCACAGAGAACAACCAGCATCACCACGCGCGCACGAGCGACGGCACGCTGCTTGTGCACGTCTCGGGGGGCTCTCGACATCTCGCAGAGGCATAGTCGGGCCATGCCCAGTGTCAACGATGCACGCCGAGCGATCGCGGCTCTACTAGGAGGAGCTCTCCTGTGGAAGATCAGCGTTGCCCTCGGGCGCCCGCGGCGCCTTGGAAGGTCACGGCGCGTTGCGCAGCTGAAATCGGGTGAAATGCGCAGCGCCCCGGCTAACCGAGAACAAACACACTCTGCAAGGGAGGTGGGGACTCCAGGCGTGCCTTCTCTGCTCGTCGGGGGCGGGCACGGAGTCATTCCCGCGAGGCGGAGCCTGAAGCCGGCGAGCTGCGAATGCTGACGTTAGCAAGCCGCGCTGGCGAAGCGGTGGTCCGGGCTCTAGAGTCGCGCGGTGTTCAATCACGAAGAGATTTCGTTCCGTCACCTCGGCGTTGGCTACGTCCTGGTAGGGCGCGGACGACAGCCCCGATGGAAATTCTGGGACTATGAACTCGTTCGTATATTTCCACATATGGTCGTAGTTTCCGCGCTCCGGACGCGGGATGAATCTGCACGCGAGCTGTTTCAGTTCTTCCGATTCGGCCGGAAGTTCGACGAGCTGAGTTGGTTCGAGCTGGACGATCAAGTCAAAGATAAGCTGTACGGATTTTTTGGATACGACCTGTACCGTAAGATCGACAAGCCGCTGGTGATCGAGCGCAAGACGCTGTTGCATCCTCCCGCTTCGGTCGTCGCGGAGCCGAAACCTGACTCTTACGTAATCGTCGAGGTCGTCTTCGAGAGCGGTGGACCGGTGCGCGGCGTTCCGCTTGAGCTCACGGTACCTGGAGGGTCCGTACGCACGCTTGTGACCGACGACCGAGGGCAGGCCCGGGCAGACGGGATCGATGCGGGGTCGTGTCTGCTCACATCGCCGAACTTCGATCAGAGTATTCTTTCGGGCGGTTGAGACGAGTGAAGTGCCTAGCGTCAAAGCGATCTCGACGACGCGTGAAACCCAGTCCGAGCACCGGCGGCCCACTGGGTGTTCGCCTTACCGCACTTCTCGGTAGGCTGCAGCGTCCGCTCCTTTGGTCCGTGCAACGACCCGTGTTCCTCGAACGTCCTTGCGCGCGGCGTGCCGGTAGCGATAGTGCCTCGCAATGCTTTTGGGTCGGCATGAGCTTCGGGGGAGCTGGTCGCGCTACGTGGTCTGTCGAAGCTACGAGGCCACGAAGTACGACGGGCGCGTGCTGTCGGGATCCGAGGCAGTGATCGTGATCGCCGAGCTGCTACGTGACCTGGCTCAGCAGCAAGTGCGAGCGCTGTACGCAGAGCTGACCAACAGTCTCGACTTGCGCCGAGTCTCCAATGACGAGGTGCGGCGCTGGTTCTCCCGCGAACTGGGTGATGGCGCGTATGGCTCACGAGTCACCGGGCTCGTCCTGGTGGAAGTGCCTATGTTCGGACGAGTGGGGCACAGGGGCGAGCCGGCCTCCGCGCGGGGAGGGGCCGCGAGCGAGGCGGAGCGGCTGGTGCGCGCCATGGAGGCGGCGCGCGGCAAGAGTGATCTCGTGCATGCCGGCGACAGCTTCCGGTTGGTCGTCGTGTTCCGCGCCGCGCAGATGCCGGGACGAGACGGCTACGAGGCGCTGGGTGCACCTGAGGCGCAGGGCGTGCTTCAAGCCATTGCGAAGGATGCCCGGCTCTCGGAGTCAGTTCGGCAGCTGCTGGAGAAGGCCGTCGCTCTCCTGGCGACTGGGCAGAACGGCCAGCCCAGAGAGCAGCTGATCCTGCTTCGTCGCTACGTCCACCGGGCCCGCGGCAGAGCGCGCCGAGCCGTCGATGACGCCCGCGCAGTTCGCCAAGGCGCTCAAGCCCAAGGAGCGCACGTACATCATCGTCGAGATCTACTCGGACGAAGGCGCAGCGATGCCTGGAGTCCTACTCGAGCTTGCTGCTCCGGACGGAACCACTACGAAGCTGAGCACGGACGAGCTTGGCGAAGTGGGCCTGCGCAACATCGATGCCGGCTCCTACCACATCAAGCTGGTAAGCCCTCCTCGGAGGTGAGCGGCATGGCGCACGAGGATGCCTCGACTAAGGTAGACAGGCAGGTGGAGGCGAAGGCATGCGTGACGTAACGATTCGTGAGCTGATGGCAGGCATTCAGCTGGACACCGGAACTACGCACCAGCTTCGGCTCATCTTTCCCAAGTTGCATGTGCGCTTGCCCATCGATCCAGGTCTGGCCGAGCACTGGGATGACCGCATCATCCTGACCATGGACCGTAAAGGGACCAAGACGGAGAGCGTGATGACCGTGAAGGACGACCACGTCCCCGGTGATGCCTACGTCGACCTCATCTTCGAGCGCCTGATGCCTGACGCACGCTATACGCTCGCGGTACACCCAGGTGGAGACGAGCCGCCGCACGCGATCTTCGAAGACCGGGCTTACGACGAGCTCTTCAGCGTGTGAGCCCACACGAATAGGAACGGCAGAGCATGGCGACGCATCGGGCCACGAGCGACGACAGCTTTCGCAGCATTGCGGAGCTGTACTACCAGACTGCGGAGGCGTCGTCTGCCCTCGCCCAAGCCAACGGGACGCCCGAGGCAAACGCCCCGCGAGCCAATGGCGATGTGAAGTTGCCGGCACGGCTTATCGGCTACGCAGGACTCTCGGAGCGCGCCGAGATGAAGACTGTCGTCGAAACCAAGCTGTTCGAGCGTCGCAAGGATCTCGTCTTCGTCAAGGTACAGGAGAACGTGTATCCCGGCCGCCCGGCTGACCTCGTCTCCATCAGCGGCAAGTGGTTGTACGTCGTTTGTGACGGCGCCATCGTCGTGCGTGCGGAGGCGGTCTCTGCTGTGGACTGGGACGTCGACAACCAGGTATTCGGAGGGCGCCGCACTGTGGGCGACTCGACCGTCACCTTGATCGTGGGCAAAGACTACTCGTTCTACTTGGCGCCGCTGGCGCTGACGCCGAGTGCAGAAGACTACCTCGTAGAGCACATCGCCGAGTGCATCACGGTCAGTCACCTCAAGGCACCCGAGGGCGAGGTGTCGACGTTCGTGCGAGATGCCTATCTGTGGGCGCTCGACCTCCACCGCGAGCTGTATGTTCCCAAGCTAACGGCGTGGCAGAGCTGGATCGCTGACGAAGAGCGCGCCGCCAAGCTGTTCATCGCGTCGGCGCTCAAGTGCATGATCGACCAGGTCGACCCTGGCTGGATCTACGACGGCACCGACCCCCTGAGCCTGCGCAACGAGCTGCAGGCGGGCGAGCCTGAGCGATTTATCGAGCAAGTCTACAGCAGGGAAGAACTGAAGCAGCGCACCGAAGCCGAGCGCGCGATGGCGCTGCTAGCCGAGACCATCGAGTCGTTCGACTTTCGCACCATCGAGCGCTCGGCCATGGACGAGGGCAAGGACGCGTTGGCACTGAGTGTGGTCGTCTATGCGGGCGTGCTTGCCTGCGTCGCGGAGACGCAGCCGGGCCGCGCGCTCGCCCAGCGCCTGGTGTCCGATCAGACGCGCATCCCGCTCTCGTATGTGTTCACCGACACACCGCCCGCCAACAGCTCCTACTTCGCCGAGTTTCGCTACCTCTGCAACGCGGCACTCGCGATGATCAAGGACTTGGCGCCAGCATGGGTCAAGCTCCACGCCAAGCCGGGCTTCGACAGCCTGAAGCACATCCAAGGCTATCTTGAGCGTATCTCTGGAGAGCGGCCCGAGCTGCTGCGCGGCACCTATCCCCAGGTACACCAGAATCTTACGGCCGGTAGGCCGCTCACGCGCAAGCTCAAGGCGCCGCAGAAGGTGCGCGACAAGCTGGTGCGTAAGTCTGGCCTTGCCGCGGCGGAGTCTGCTGCAAACGAAGCGGCCAAGCCGCCGCCCACGCTGGCCAGGTGCGCACGTCTGAGCGAGGCGTACGTCGAGGCGTTCGAGACGGCCCACACGAGCTATCGCTTGGTGCTC
The DNA here is from genome assembly GCA_041179425.1 of Pseudomonadota bacterium. Taxonomy (GTDB): domain Bacteria; phylum Myxococcota_A; class Polyangia; order Polyangiales; family DASUME01; genus DASUME01. The sequence continues at coordinate 11,464 of JBEGTL010000052.1, forward strand.
GAAACCGTCAACCTCTCGAACGCGATGGGTGCCGCCAAGGCAGACCTGACCGGTCGCAAGCTCATGAGCGCGGTGGGCGCCATCGCCGACTTCGGCGCGCTGCTCAGCGAAGCGCTCGAGGTGTTCGCGCGCGAGTCGAGAAAAAAGACCCTCAAGGTGAGCGCCGCCGGCCTCGGCTTCGTGTCGGGAATCTGTGACTGCTTCGACTTCGCTATGTCCACCGGTGAGGCAGCAGGCAAACACGACTACAACCAAGCCGTCGGACTCGCGGTTGCCACCGTCGGTGCCGGCACCATCGCTGTCGGTTCATGGCTTGGCCTCTCGGCGGCGCTCGGAGCGGGAGCGAGTGCTGCAGCGGCCGGTGCCAGTGTCGGTGGCGTGGTGGGGGCTGCGATGAGCGGCGCTGCCACCGGCACCGTGCTTGGCATCATCGGGGCCGCGCTGGTCGGAGGCGGCACGCTGGCTGCGCGCCTGTGTCTCGACAGCAGCTACGAGGAGTTCGCCCAGTTGTCGTTCCTGGGGAAGGAGCATGACGGTGTCATCCCTCCACTGGCCTGGACCCCGATACGTCTTCCTGCGAAGCAAAGTAAGGACGAGTTCGCCGCGCTTCTTCACCTCATCTCGAGCTTTCAGGTGGCGATTGAGGACGACTCGGGCGTTAGCGTCTATCCTGGCTTTTATCGGGACGTCGACAGGTTCGAAGTCTACCTGGAGACTCGCTATGAAGACCGTGCGACCGTTTCCGCCACGATCGAAGTTGACCCGAAGAGCGGAGAGATTGTCCAGTTGAGTGGGAGCGAGCGACTCGCCGACAGCTCGTTTGTCTTGCTTGATGAGACGGGACGTGCAGAGAAAATCTGGATCTCTCAGCGCTTAGCGGCGGCGGGTTCGCATGAGATGCTCCGGATGATTGATGAGCGTATGGCTCGTGTGCGCCTTCGGCAGGCACCTAGTGCGTTCGTGCCTCCGAAGGTCGAGGGCACGAAATCCGACTGGGTGCAGGCAGAGTTCGCCATCGGCCGATTTGGGCCCGACCGCCGCAAGGGGCACAGCTCTCAGCCATCGGACAGGGCCGACTTGCGAGTGCGCCCCTCAATCTTGACAAAGCCGATATGAGTTCGGACCTGGAGACGATCAAGCTGGTCAAGACTTGGCGGCGGGCAATTCTTTTGATGGTTCCCAGCATGCTGCTCTGGGTTCCTTGCCTCGCGGTCAGCATCGTCTTCTTCCTCAATGATGAGCTGTACCGGCTCACGGTGTTCGATCCCCAGTCGCACACCTCGTTGGTGGACGGCTATCGAAGCTCCGCTCGCAAAATGAATGGGTACGAAAGCTTTTCCTGTACGACGCGCAGAACCGGCTATCCGGGTGAAGCAGATGAGCGAGAGCCGCTACTCCGAGCGATGGAGTTCGCCCAAGGAGCTACAGGTAGTCGCAGTCTGCGAGTAGGTCACTACAAGTGGGCATTTGTTGTCCGTCCGCTAGAGAGACTCGATCTGGCTCCATTGCGTCGAGGCACTGCCATCACTCGCGAGGACTACGCGGCTTACTGGCAGTTCCGCGAATTCGAATCGAATGTAGTTGAGCCCTACTGCGAAGCACAGGAAGCGCGTGCCGCAGAGGGACTGCCCCCGTTGCCACCCATCCCGGTCTACGCGCAGGCGCGCGCTATCCTGCTCGACGCTGCAGACAAGATGGAAGCCACGCTCGAGCGCTACGCCGAGGTGCGTCCGTGGCTGCTGGCCTTCTTTTACGCTTGGATCGCGTACAGCTTGTTCGGCTTCTTCTGCGCTTTCCGCGTGCTGCGTCTGACCAGGCGCATCAAGGAGCGCTTGGGTCAGGGCAGCGCATCGGACGCTGCAGCGGCGCGATGACGGCCACCGCGTCGAGCCGGGCCGCCGTTCGGCCCTTTGGCCTGCGCTGACGGCTTGGGGGAGATCGCTGAAAATGCGTTATGACGCAGGGTAGGGCGTTTGTAGTTCCTATCCGCCGTACCAGTCGAAGAGCTCGGTGAGCCAGCGACGCGCGTGCGCGATGTCCTGGAACCGTCCAGGACAGTCAGGTTGGTACTTGATGGTCTTGAAGCAAGACTCAGAGAACGGGTTGTCGTGGGAGACGCGCGGACGGCTCTTGCTCCGCTCGATGCCGAGCTGCGCGAGCATGTCCACGAAGCCCGACGCGGTCATCGGCGCGCCGCGTTCGTTGTGCACGGTGATGCTGCCCGGCTCGAGTTGGTAGCGCGTGATGGCCTCGGCAAAGAGCTGCTTGGAGAGCGCGCTGTTCTCACGCTCTGCGACCATCCAGGCGACCGGATAGCGGCTGAACAAGTCCAGCACCAGGTACAGGTTGAGGAAGACGCCCGGCACGTAGGTGGCCAGCTTGCTGATGTCCCAGGTCCACACTTGATCGTGCCGCGTGGCTTGGAGGCGCGGCACAGCGTGCGAACGCGCCTCACGCTGGTTCCTGCGCTCGCTGCTCTCGCCCTGGGCGGCGAGGATCCGGTACATCGTACTGGGCGACGCCAAGTACGTGCCCTCGTCGAGCAGCTCGGCGTAGACCTGTCGCGGGGCTTGGTCTTGAAAGCGCTCCGAGTGGAGCACCGCCAGGACGACCTGCTCCTCGCTCTGCGCAAGCCTGCGGTGGCTCGTAGGTCTCCGACGTCGCGGGCCGTGGCGACGCGGCGCCAGGTGCCTGCGAGCGGTCGCTCTGGGCATGCCCAAGACCTCGCAAGCGGTCCTGAGTGGAATCTCGGCGTCCAGGCCAGCCTCGCCGTGCGCGCGCAGCTGCTGGCGCCACATCGTCAGGTGCGAGCTATACAGACTCTCCTTGCGTGGGAGCGCGGCGACCTCTCCCCGGCCCTTGCAGCGATCAGCCTCGGCAAGGATTCGAAGTTTTTCTTCACGAGAGAATCGACGGCGATGACGCCGATCGTTGTCGGGATCGGCGACCACTTCGGTCGGCGCGAATGCGGTGGGTGGCTTCGGCATGGATCGAGTCCCAGTCTTCGCCCTCGAGACAGTAGTTTCCAGCTGGCTCGTGGCTCACCAGTGACTGACATGGAGGGGGGTCGATGCTCAGTTGGACTCGAAGAAGTTCTTCACCCAGAGCTCTTCGACCCCTTCTGGGCCCACCAGGTAGACCCAATGCGATGAGAACCCGTTGCTGGAGAGCGACGTGACGACTGGGATTCGTCCCCTGATGTCCTTGGGCATCGTGGGAGCGACGATCTTCGCCAAGTCTGGGCTAAGCAGTTCGGTCGGAAAGTCATCCTTGGAGTCGAGGATCTCGACGATCAGCTTTTGCTTGTGGACGAACGCCAAGAACGCCGGGAGCTCTGCAGCAGTGAAGCGCTGTTCGGGGAGCTCAGCGACCTCTGAGGCGGGGCCGCGGACGATGAGCGGTGACTTGATCGATGCCGAGAGCGAGGACGCGTCGCCACGACGCGTGGCGTTGTAGAACTTGGTGGCCGTGTCAACGGCATGTTGCCTGAGCGCTTCTGGGTTGGATTCCGCTCGACAACCGAACGTGCTCGCACCCGTGAGCAAGAGCGCGATGCAGACAACGATAGCCGGGAGGGCAAGGTGTCGAGGGTCGCCGTGCGTCACTCAGAGGCTCCAATGCCAGGGTTCGTAGGGGCTCTGCAGGGGACCCTTGAGCTTCGTGCCTGCGGTCGCCGCTTTTAGCTTGGTCGTCCAGCCAGGCTGCGTCCACTTCTGCTCGATGGTCGAGGTCGTCGTGCCTGCGATCTCCGCAGTGCCCTGCTTCACGACGAAGTCGACGGCGACCCCGCGACCGTGGTCGGACGTGCCGGGCGCCGCGTTGGATGGCTCCGGGTTCGGTACGAACGTCTTGAGAAAGTTCACGAACGACGTCATCGCCGCGGCGGTGCACGTCTCGGGGTACTGCGCCTTCTTCAGCTCTTCGTCAGCCGCCGTCAGCAGAGCTTGACCAGCAGTGAAGATGCCCGTGTTTTCGCACCACAGAGTCACCTGCTTCGCGAGGCTGCGCAGCGGCGAGATGGCGAGCGAGTAGCCGCTGTTGGCGGAGGCGAAGGCTGTTTGGGTCCTGGCGGCTTCCGCGTACAGCGTCTTCGTCGGCTCCTGGTTCATGCGCGTCGCGAATTCGCTCTCCGACCAAGTCCAGTTGGCGACGACGCTGGCATCGCCGTTGCGTAGGTACTTCCGCACCGCGAGTAGCTTGTAGAGCAGCGCACTGCTGCCCTTGGCGGTGTCGATGTTCCCGAGCACACCCATCACACGCCCGTAAGCTTGAGGCAGCCCTCCGTAGACGGCCTCCTCCATATAGGCTTTGATCTTCAGATTGTTCATCGCACACCGCCTTGGGAGATTGGGTCGATGTAGAGCATGTGCCACAGCCGGACAGGGTGTTCTATGGGTAGGAGGGACACGGGCGAAACGATCGCGAAGCGCAGCCAGCTTCTCGGCTGCGGGATTGCGTGGTGCACGGCTCCGCAGACCAGATTCATCGGTATCGCGACCGACCACGCTGGCCACAGAATGATGCTCGGGGCGAAAACCGTCAGAATCGACGCGCCCCGACCCTCGCTTTCGTCGCGAACGGCGCCGTGTAAGAGAAGGCCAACGACAAGATGAACCATCCCCTGCCCAGGAGAGCGGCTCCGAGAAGGAGAACCTTCCCCAGACGCCCATCACGGTGCTGCGACGAAGGTGTCACCTACCCTTTTCGCTACGTCATCGCGTCAAGAGCCGGCGTGCCCCAGTACAGGTAGCTGCGCGGCAAAAAGATGGGCGCGTCCGCGAGAGCGAGATAGTCTCCTCGCGGTCGAACCGACGTTCGTCTTCTTCGTGCTCGCTGTCGGCGGTCTGCTCAGGCGCGCCCTTGGGCGGCTCGGGTGCCGGCTCGGTGTGATCTGCGTGAGCAACGCTCGAGAGGCGAATGCTCGCCAGGGCGAGGAGGAGGAGAGGAAGGAGCACGCGCAGGGTAGACAGAGAAGCCACCCAGCAGCTTACGCCTTGGCTGGCTTCTGCAAGGACACCTTTGAGAGTGGAGATCGAGGGCGGAGCAGACCGTCAGATGCGCAGCGCCAGCGTGGTGGCCTGGTGGATGGCAGCCTTGGCGTCGAGCTCGGCCGCCACGTCTGCACCCCCGATGCGGTGCACCGTCAGGCCCAGGCTCGAGAGCTCACCCTCGAGCTCGCGCAGCGGCTCTTGGCCGGCGCAGATGACCACGTTGTCGACGTCGAGCACACGCGCCTGGTTGCCGATGCGCACGTGCAGACCCGCGTCGTCGATGCGCTCGTAGTGCACACCGGACAACATCTCGACACGTTTGTCTTTGAGGCTTGCACGGTTGACCCAGCCACTGCTCTTGCCGAGGCGCTTGCCGAGGTCTTCGTCCTTGCGCTGCAGCAGGTACAGCTTGCGCGGCGAGACCGGGGTGATGCGCACGACCTGCTCGATGCCACCACGGGCCGCGAGCGACGCATCGACGCCCCACTCGCGGTACCAGGCCGCGGGGTCGAGCGTGGTCGAGGTGCCTTCTTGCGCGAGAAACTCGGCCACGTCGAAGGCGATGCCGCCCGCACCCACGATGGCCACCCGCACGCCCACCTCGACCCCGCGCGAGAGCACGTCGACGTACGACAGCACCTTGGGATGGTCGAGGCCGGGAATGAGCGGGTTACGCGGCGTGACGCCGCTGGCGAGCACCACCTCGTCGACCCTGTCTGCAGACAACGTGCTGGCGGTGGCGCGGGTGCCGAGCTTGAGCTCCACGCCGGTCAGCTCGAGCTGGCGCGCGTAGTAGCGCAGTGCCTCGCTGAACTCCTCTTTGCCAGGGATACGTTTGGCCATGTTGAACTGCCCACCGATCTCGGAGGCCTGCTCGTACAGCACGACATGGTGGCCACGCTTCTGGGCCTCCACCGCGAACGACAGCCCCGCAGGCCCGGCGCCCACCACGGCGATGCGCTTTTTGTGGGCCGTGGGCAGCGACACCATCTCGAGCTCGTGACACGCGCGGGGGTTGAGCATGCAGCTGGCGCGCTTGAGGGAGAAGGCGTGGTCGAGACAGGCCTGGTTGCACGCGATGCAGACGTTGATCTCGTCGCTGCGCCCGGAGGCCGCCTTGTTGACGAACTCGGCGTCGGCCAAAAAGGGCCGCGCCATGGACACCAGGTCGCAGCTGCCCTTCGCGAGCAGTCCCTCGGCCACGTCGGGACGATTGATGCGGTTGCTCGCGACCACGGGGATGGACACCTCCTTGCGGAAGCGCTCCGTGACGAAAGCAAAGGCTGCGCGCGGCACGGAGGTGACGATGGTGGGCACCCGCGCCTCGTGCCAGCCGATGCCCGTGCTGATGATGGTCGCACCCGCGGCCTCGATGGCCTTGCCCTGCAGCACCACCTCGTCCCAGCTGTTGCCGCCGTCGACCAGGTCGAGCATCGACAGCCTGTACATGATGATGAAGTTCGAGCCGACCGCCGCGCGCGTGCGGCGCACCACCTCCACGGGCAGACGGATGCGGTTTTCGATGCTGCCGCCCCAGCGGTCGGTGCGCTTGTTGACACGACTGCAGGTGAACTGATTGATGAAGTAGCCCTCGCTACCCATGATCTCGACGCCGTCGTAGCCTGCCTCTTGGGCGAGCTAGGCCGCGCGTACGAAGCCTGCGATCTGACGCTCGATGCCTCGCTCGCCGAGCGCGCGCGGCGTAAACCGATTGATGGGCGCCTTGATGCGGCTCGAAGAGACAGACAGCGGGTGGTAGCTGTAGCGACCCGCGTGCAACACCTGCATACAGATCTTGGCACCGGCCTGGTGCACGGCGCTGGTGACCAGACGGTGCTGCGCGACTTCGGCGCGCCGCGTGAGTGAGGACGAGAACGGGTAAAACCCGCCGTTCGGCCCTTTGGCCTGCGCTGACGGCTTGGGGGAGATCGCTGAAAATGCGTTACGTCGCAGGGTAGGGCGTTTGTAGTTCCTATCCGCGCACGCGAGTCTGCAGACGCGGCTGTCGAGCAACAGAATGCCCGCCAGTCCCGGCACGCGGGACAAGTTCATCGGGGGCGCGGCCAGGTCGGGTGGACTCGAGAGTCTCAAGTGTCTGATCACGTCGATCAGCATCTGCGAGACGCTCGACACCAACGGCGGCTCGGGCTTTAGCAATCCCACGGGCTGCATCGACCTCTACCATCACGACCCCGGCGCGCTGCGCTACGACCTCGGCGCCGACTGGACGCCGCTGGGCGGCATCGCGCGCGCCACCACGGAGGGCTACGTCGATCTGTTGAGTGCGAGCTCGCGCAACCAGCTGACTGGCACCACCGTGCTCACGCAGGCGGACGTGCGCTCCTACCACTTCGGCCTCATCAACTGGGCCTTACCCGTGAAGGTCAAGGCCACGGTGTCGATGAACGATGGCAGCAAGTTGTACACGCACGACGGCGTCTCCAGCTCGGAGATCACCGGCGTCGACAACTTGAAGCAGTACTACACCAAGGCGAGCACGCCGCTCAGTCAGGCGCCTTCCGAAGAAGCGGTGGTGTTGCTGCCCAACGGTGGCAACTGGTTCAAGTTCCAGAGTCCGTTCGTGATCAGCGCGTCCGACATCGACGAGCGCCGCGAGTTCGTGCTCGACCTGGTGTTCGACCCGGACGGCATCGTCAAAGGCTTCAGCCAGAGCCAGGGGCAGCTCAGCGAACGCGCGGCCGACGGCTCGCACACGCACGACATCACGGTGCCCATGCTCGATCTCGCGCCGGTCCCGCACCGCGCTTCCGAGCAGGTGGTGCGCGAGACCTACCAGGGTCCCATGCTGGTCGACGGCAACTCGTTCGACATGCGGCTCGAGCTCTACTACGTCGATGGCGATCCGACGGGCACCGTGTGTGGTGTCGACGTGAAGTCGCTGGTCAACGCCAGTACGAGCATGGTGCCGCTCGAGCTGTCCAAGGTCTCCTACCTCGATCGCGCCGCGGATGGCTCGCTCAACTTCGGCAGCTATTCCCACACCCCGATCATGACCGGCCTCTCGCGGGTTACGGGCAGCAGCGGCGGTACCCACATCGGCGTGGTCTGCGCCACGTACGGCGCGGCTCCGCCCGAGAACGGCACCTTCGCGCTGATCAGCGGCCACTGCCCCGCGCCCGTGATTGACGTGGCGCTGCAGCTGACGGCGCGTGAGCCCGTGACGGGCAGCATCGCTAGCGCGGTCGGCGGCGGTCCGGATGCGGGCCAGGGCCCGGGCGACGGCGGCGTGGAGGGGGGCACCCCGCAACGGCCCCGCGGCTCGGATCGCCTCGTAGGCAAATCGACAAAGCGGGCCCCCGCAACGACGAGCGCGAAAGCAGAACGCCTCCGATCGACAGACCGGGGGCGTTTCTGCGTTGGCCGTCGAGGACGATGTGTTTGCCGCGACCGGCGGCGAGCTCGTTGATGATCAGAGCCTCTTTGCCGAGAAAGCCGAGCGGCATGCCTGAGACGCTCGCTTCGAGCTGCGAGCTCTCGGCACTCGTCGAAGGGTACACGGCTGATCTCTGTGGGCAGGACGATACGCACCGAGATATCGATGTCACCCGTCCTCGCGCGAGGGCGTGCACCGCGGTCCACCTGCGCGCTCAGCAGAGGTGCATCATGCGCAGCGTCGAGAGAGCTTGCGCCACCTGGGCGAGGAGTGCGCTGCTCTCCTTTCGGGTGGGCAGTCCGCACAACGCGCGCAACTCGGGCGAGGGCTCCGTGAGCTCGTCCGCGAGCTCAGTCAATGCGCGCGCCACGTCCGCTTCGATCGAGGCTCGCTCTTCGCGCGCCAGCTGCGGCTCGAGCCAGCTCGCGACGTCGATCGCGAGCGAGGCGTGCACCGCCTCGTCGTCGGCGATCTGCGTTAGGTCCTCTCGCAATGGGTGCACGCTGCTCCGCTCCCCTTGAAAGCGCACCATTAGCGCACCGAGCAGCTCGCGTACGCAGCCCTCGATGGCGTTCTCGCGCGCGACGGCGAGTGCGGCCCGCAGACCTCCTCTGGCACGCCCAGGTTCGGGAACGTCATGCCCGAGTCGAGAAGCCCAGCGCTGCATCGCGTCCGCGTGACGCAGTTCGTCGTCACGCGCTCGTTCGACGCGTGCGAGCACGGTGTCCGCGGACGCGCCTGAGCGCTCGTCCACGCGCTCTTCAGCTGCGCGAGGCGCGCATTCCGTAGTCGACGTCCTTACCGTTCTCGCTCCGCCGTTCGAGCCAATACAGGTGCGTATCGCTGGCCCGAATGTCGTCCGGCCACGAGTTCCACAGCTAATCTGGCGCGTCGCCTTGGTGATGAGATCTGCCTCTCGGATCGGGGCCCCGCGCCTGCCATCGATCGACATGAACACCTTGTCGCCGACCGGGGCACTGAGGCCGAAGTTGACTGGTAGCTGATCGAACGCACTTGCGAGGGTGCTTCCGCCGTCGTCCGCCGTGACTAGGCCGGTGTTGCAGTACTCACCGGACTTATTGAAAGCCAAGGCTCCCGAGCAGCCACGCTTCGAGAACGTCACGGGCATGGCCTCGGTGGCGGTCTTGGCCACGTTGACGATACCTTCGGCGCCCGCCCGGGGGTGAACCAGAACTTGTCTTCGAACATCTGCACACCATAGAAAAGTAAGGTCGACAGACTGACGATCACGGTGGAGGCGCCGCTCTGCCGCGCCGCTGCGTCGTCGAGGTCTGGCTACGGGATCCGTAGCCCGTCAGGTTCGAGAATCTCGGCTCGCACTTTCGGCAGCAGATACGGTTTGCCGAGCTCCGCAGGAGGCGGAAGCGTCACGATGCCCTTTCCGTCTCGATACATGCCGGTCTGAGAGGAGCCCCCTATGTCTCCATTCGTGAAGCTATGGGTCCCACTGGCGCCCTCGAATTTTACGCTCTCGAGGCGGTGGCGAAGCTCGTGTCGGTAGACGTGGATGTCGACATAGCGCCTCTGTTGACCCAGCTCTTCGTCGAGCGCGCGCACGACGGTCTGCACGAGTGCGAGGGCGTCGTACGTGCGTGCCGCGCGTCCGGCCACCGGCACCCCCGGGTGCTCGGCATCCCAAAATTCCTTGAACTCCGCGCCGGTCGAGCTGTCCAGGTTGCCATACGGACTGAACGAGATGGTCCTGTCCAGCACCGCGCCAACCAGAAGTGGGTCCACGCACTGGGGTGGAGCGCTCTCCAGGACCTCTCTGGGGCCGAGCACATGATTTAGAACGTCACCGGAAGCGCTCGACGTCCTTGCGTAGGCGTCCTGGATCGCACGGGCGAACGCGAGGATGGGGACGTCGCGCGCAAAGAAGACCACGCGCTTGAGCGGACTCGCCTGGGCCCGGATGTCGGTCATCAGGTCGTCGAAGCTCGAGTAGGGAAGCCTGGTTTCCGTCTTGCCAGGAGCGCCCTCACGGAACACGAGCTGGCCATTGCCGTTGCCCGGGTTGTGGTGGAACCTGATCCAATGCAGAACGAGGTGCGGGTGGCGCGGGAGCAATGCCGCCTCGAACTCACGCTGCAGCTCACGCGCCTGATCGATGGTGTAGTGAATGGACTCGGTGGCGTTCCCCACTCCTCGTCGTCGTACACGATGTACAGCACGTTGGAGCGCGGGTCGGCCGCGAACTCGCGCTCCAACTGTCCTGTCATCGCCTGCGCGCGTGCGGTGTTGTTCGACGTGAGCCGAAACAGCAGTGGCACATGTTCGCCGCACTCGAGCCCACGGAGCGCACTTGCCGACGACAGCGAAACGACGGGTCCGCAGCCAAGCCGCAAGCACGCCTTGAGAATGCGGCTCGTCTGAGCGCTGTCGTAGGGGCCGAGTACCACGACGTGTTCTCGCTCGATATTTGCGAGGTCGTCGTTGTCGGGATGCCTGTCGACGGAGATGTGCGTCGCCTTGTTCGCGACGAACAGGTCGATGCCCGCCCGGATTGCGTATCCAGCAAAGTGGTCGCACTCCCCATCGGGGGTATAGGCCACGACCTTGCGCGCCTTGATCATGGCGTCGAGCCATGAGAGCGACATGAAGCGCTCAGGCGCATAATCGAGCGCTGGAAGCGTACAGACGAGTCGACCCTGCTCGCGCTCACAGTCTTTTACGGACACTTGCTGCGTCCACAGCTTGGTGCCGTGGCGGCTCGTCACCTCGACGAGTACCTCTACGGGGAGCACCGCACTATCCACGACGAACTGAACCCTGCCATCCCGGTGCTCCAGAGTCAGTGCTACGTCCGCCATCATGATGGATTCGATCACGTCCGCCGCAGGTCTTGGAGAGTCACCCGAGTGCGGCAGCAAGGACGAAAGGAAGTAGAGCAGCGCACCCAGGGGCAAGACGCAGCCGACGACGAGAGCTCGATGCATGCGCCTCTCGACCCAACAAAAGGCGAAGGCGAACGCCGCAAACAAAAAAACCGCCAGTGCGGCTAGCCCCAGCCACATCCGCTGCGGCGCCGTCGCGACGGGGACCCATGCGCCGTAGCCTCCAATGATCAGGACGAGCAGCGCGCTGACGACCACACCAACTTTGTCCGTCAGGAACTTCTTGGCCGACTCGGGAAGTCTACTTGCCTCACTCGACTGCTTTTTGACAGGCTCCATGGCCTGCTCCAGCGCGGAGGGCGCACGTGTCCGCTGACGTCACCGACCGAGCGGTGCGTCTAGGTTGCCTGTCGTCGCGGGGGAACGACCAGATCAAGTTACCAGGCGTCACTTTGACAAATCAACAGTTTGTAGCGTCCGCCACTTCAGAAGGCATCTGCTCGTCCATGGAGCGAACCAACAGGCGCCTCGGCACGCACAACTCAAGACTGGACCGCTCAACGAGCAGGTCACAGCTCCCCTGCGTTATCCTGTTGTCCTCGGTCGCACTCTCACCCGAGCCGTAGCTCCTTGCCCTCGGGCAGGTCGACGATGCATGTCTCTTCTGCCAACGGCAGCAGCATGCGAGCGATGCGCGGGTCTGACTGCTCGCAGTCATAGACCTCGCTGTACAGAGTGCATAGCCAGCCAGCGAGCTCGGAACGCGGCACTTGGTCTCGCGCTTCGAGCGTCAGCAGCCACATCGGTGGCGGCAGCTTGCCAGGCAGCGGCAGGATGTACGTGAGCCCTTCCACGCGCCTGCATCCCTGTCGCGTGTAGAAGCTGCTGCGTCTCACGGAGAACGGATCAGACGCCGAAGGCGCGTCCATCTCGATCAGGAAGACGCTGTCAGCCGCGTGTCGTTCCGCGCGCATGAACAGACTCGCTCCCAGTCCGCTCCGGCGCTCGCTCTCGGCGACGGCCAGGTATTCGAGCAACGCGAGCGCTGCGGTCTGACACTGGTAAACGACCGCGAAACCTGCCAGCCGCTGCGCACGCTCGGCACACAGGAACAGGTAGCCGGGCGTCTCGAGCATGGCGAGGAGCTGCGCGCGAGACTTCTGTTCGTGCTCCGGCAGCGCGCTGCGATAGAGCGCATAGAGCTCGTCGAAACCAGCTTGGTCTTCCGACGACAGTTGGGAGTAGGAGGTGGTCTCGCTCATCGGACAGAGGCACTGTGGCTCGCGTCGACAGCGGCGGCCATCGCTGTATTCGGACAGCAAGCTCGAGCGCCGCTGCGCATGGAAGTTGTCGAAGTAAAACCCGGTCTGACGGGCGTGGCGAGCTTTCTGGCGGTGCCCCTGGTGCTCGATGGTGAGCGGTTCGGGGTGCTGAGCTCGGAGAGCACGCGGTCGCTCGCCTACGACGAGCGCGACGTGATGCTGCTCGGTACCGCCGGGAAAATCTTCGCGCAGGCCGTCGCGCGCGCCCTCGATCGCGCTCCCGAAGCGGCGCACGAAGAAGTCCGCGAGCGCGGCGAGAGCCTGACGGAGCAGGCGGCCAGCGGACTTGGCAGTCTGAAGGTCCGGTACTACGAGGCCGACGACAGCGTGTTCCTCGAAGGCGAGTACCTGATCAAGGGTCTGCCCGGTCGCATCCTTTTTCTGCTGCTCGGACTGCGCCAGAGCGAGGGCCGAGACACCTTCAGCAATCGCGAGCTACGCCTGCACCCGACGCTCAAGCTCCCTGCCTACAAGGACAACCTGGAGGCACGTCTGCTCGTGCTGCAGCGTCGTCTGCAAGACAAGGCCTCGCCGCTGCGTCTGCACCGCGAACAACGTGGTCGCCTGCCGCCGTTCGGCCCTTTGGCCTGCGCTGACGGCTTGGGGGAGATCGCTGAAAATGCGCTATGACCCCGGGGGGAGGGCGGGTGCCGTTTGTAGTTGCTATCCGCCGCTGAGGTGCCAAGTGCACGTTCGTGCCAGCTGGTGGAGCGCGGGCGATCGTAGGCGAAGTGCACGCGAGTGGCACGAGTCCCGGCGCATCGTGGAGCGCACGCCAGGTGTTGACCTGGTGCGCGGCGCGAAAGTCTTCTTCGGCGCGGTCGCTCACCACTGGTGGCTGTTGGCGGTGCACCAGGCTGACGAGGTCTGTTCGCCCCTCGAACTCAACGGACATGCTGTCGAGCAGGAGCGAGGAGAAGCTGTGATAGCTCGCGTGCAGCGCGGAAAGCGTGGGCGCCGTGCGATAGAGCTGCCACAACCAGCCGACCGCATCGACGGGTATTCTCTCCGCCATGGCAAAGCCGTGGTCTGGGTTGCGCGTCACGCGGCGGTCCACCGCCCACACCACCTGGCGCGCACTCGCGCTCATCGCGGACAGCGGATGCCACTGAAACCACGGC
>JBEGTL010000053.1:0-24304 GCA_041179425.1 Pseudomonadota bacterium
TGGCGGCTGCCTCGCGATGGGTCGACATCGCGAAGCTCACGCTGATCCCCGCTACCACCACGATCGCCGCCACGGCTGCCGACCAGACGCCCGCGCGGGTCGAAACGCTCGCTCCCGTGCCCGAGCGAAGATTGGACAGCAGCCCGCGTGTGATGTCGTCGAGCGCGGACGGTGACGAGGCGGCAGCGAGCTTGAGCGCAGGGCGTACGCGGGTGCGCGCGACCACTTCTACGTAGGCTTGCTGGTGGGTGTCGGCGTCGGGGTGCGGCGAGGCGCCGACCACTGTGGGATGGCGAGAGATCTCGACGACTCGTGTGTCGTCGAAGCGCGCGTCGTCGGCCGTGGTGTGCAGCACAGGGTCGGCGGCCAGCAGCGGGGCCGACGTCATCTCTTCGCTCGCGCGGCCCAGGGCGCGCTGCGACTCGGTGGCCTGCGGCAGCTCGTAGGCGCGCTCGGGCAACGGCGGGGCGGACAGACCCCGCTGCGTGCGCCGCGTCACCGGAGCGGGTTGCTGCGCGAGGTGGTCGTACGCTCGCTCTACTTCGGACGGCGGTCGGAACCCGACCTCATCTCGCTGCGGGACGGCGAACGCGGCCCCGTCGTGCGCCCGCTCTTCGCGCGCCCGATCGTCGCGTACGACGTCGAGTGCCATGGCGATCTCGGCCTCGCGAAGCGCCGCGAGGTACTCCGGCGGGTGGCTCGAGTGTCGCGGCACCGCGCTCGCAGTGGGCTGCTGGAGGGCCGAGGTCTCGGCGCCGATCACCGTGAGTAGTCGTGTCGTCTTGTCTTGAGGCAGATCGTCTTCGAAGACGGGCAACGGACGCGTCTCGTGCGCGCTGCCCGCGGGGCGTGTGTCGGGGCGTGCTGCATCGGCCTTCGCGCGCATGGGCTGGATCATGCGCCGCGTCTCGAGCGACTTGTCGCCTCGGGCCAGCAGCTCGCGCGCGGCGAGCGTCTCGGCGTAGGCGCTGGTCAGTGCAGCAAGCGGCTCGAGCTGTGCGGGCCGCTCCCTGCGCTCTTTGCGCAAGCTCTGTTGGATGAGCGCGTCGAGCGAGGCAGGCAGGCCAGGGTGGCGATCGACGATGGACGGGACCGAGCTGGTAGCCAGCTTGATCGCCAGCTCGACGGGAGCCTGCGCGACGAAAGGAAGCGCGCCGGTGAGCGCCTGATACAGCAGCACACTACAAGCGTAGATATCGCTCCGCACGTCGGGCTCATCGCCGCACAGCTGCGCGTGATCGAGGTAGGCGTGCGGACCGAACGCGCTGCGCTCTCCCGGGAAGGCGAGCGACTGCGCCAGCGTGGTGGTGGTGGTGCCGAAGTCGTGCACCTTGACCACCGGAGCGAGACCAAAACACGCGTCGTGTTCTTGGTGCAGGAAGATGTTGCCCGGATGCAGGCCGCCGTGCACGAGCCCTCGTTGGTGCGCGAACGCGAGCGCTCGCATGGCGTCGGACAGCGCACGCAGGCGCTCGTGCAGTGGCATGGCGTGGGGGGCGAGCCGCGCGCGCAGCGACTCGCCGAGCAACAACTCGGAGACGACGAACAACGAGTTCCCCTCGAGTGCGACGTCGTGCACGATGGCGAGGTGCGAGTGACGTACCGCGCTCGCCGCGCGGGCGTGTGCTGCTCGTTGCTGCGTGAGCTGGTTTGCACCACCGGCCGCGAACCGCAGCCACTTCAGGGCCACGCGACGCCCTGTGCCAGATCGTGGTGCACCGTCTTCTACGAGCGAAGCGTCGAAGCGCTCGGCCTCGTACAAGGCGCCCACGTGGTTGGTCTCGAGCAGTCGCAACACGCGGTAGCGCGTTGCGAGCTGTACGCCTGGCGGGAAGACGCTCGACATGCTTGTCCTTAGCGCAGTACGGCGGCCGCGACGCTGCTCGATCATCGTCGATTGGGGTGATCGACGTCGGATCGGTTCCGCAAAGCGCAGCTCGTCGGCTACATCAATGTTTCGTCGCCGACCTTCTCACGCGGAGACTCGAGATGACTGCGAGTCTGTGTTGTTGTCGCGCCTGTCATGGCACGCGCCCCTCGAGGTTCTTGTCGGGCTTGGCGGTAGCGCGTGGTCCCCACCGGGGACGGGCCCTTTTTCTCTGTATTTCGGCGGTCTTTTTGCAGCTCTGGTCGGCCACCTCGTGGCCCCAGCGCACGCGCGCCGAGGGCGATCGGGCCCCAGCCGTGGCCGCGCGAGGCGTCGCCGATCCTGCCGAGGGGGTCGAGAGCGGGCCCTACGCCGAGCTGATCGAGAGTGCGCTGCGCGAGTACCGCGCCCATCGTTTTTACGAGGCCCGCTCGCTGTTTGCCAAGGCACACGCGGTGTTGCCCAATGCGCGCACGCTGCGCGGCTTGGGTTTGGTCGGGTTCGAGCTGCGCGACTACGTCGAGAGTGCCGCGCTGCTCGAGCGGGCGTTGGCCGAGCGCAAGCGTGCCCTCACGGGTGCACTGCGCAGCGAGACCCAGCAGCTGTGGCAGCGGGCGGAGGGGTTTTTGGCGCGCTTCGAGCTCGAGAGCGAGCAGGCACTCACCGTGCGCGTCGATGGCGTGCAGCGCGAGCGCGCCCCGGGTGAGCCCCTCGCCGTGGCAGTCGGTGATCACCTGCTCGAGTTCTCCGCCCCTGGGTACGTCGCCGAGCGGCGCGTCGTGACGGTGCGCGGCGGCGAGCGAGAGCTACTCCGTGTTGCACTGCAGCCGCTCGACCCTTCGCTCGCGCCAGCCACGACCAAGGCCGAGTCGCGTGTCGTCAGCGCTGGCCAAACCAACGCTGACGACGCTGGCGAGAGCGAGAGCGCCCGGGTCGACGTCTCGCCGGCTGCGGCCGCACGCAGCGAGCTGCGCGACGAGAGCATCACGGTGCCTGCACCGATGCCCCACGCCGCACCACACGAGCGACGACCGCTCTACAAAAACAAGTGGCTCTGGACGGGCGTCGTCGTCGCGACGGCCGCCGCCGCGGTGGGCCTGGGCTTCGGCCTGACCGCCGACCAGGGCCGCACGCGGGAGCCTATCTCGGACCCGCCCATCGCCAGTCGGAGTGGACCGTGACCGTCTCGTTCCCAGCGTCCTCGCACCGCTCGCACGTGTTGCTGCAGCGGCCGGTCCGCGCTCGCACGCTGCTCTCCGTCAGCGCGCTGCTCGGCGCAGCGGTCTCTGGCTTCGGCTGCGACCGCGAGCTTCCACCGGCCACCGCGGTCGCCGTCGTCGTCATGACCGAGCTCTCCGTCGAGCAGGTCGCGCAGGTGGACTACAAGGTGTTCCGATCGGGCGACGACCCGGACTACAACACGGCCGTCGCCAAGTACACGAGCCCCAGAGAACAAATCACAAAGCCGTTCATCATCACACGTGCCCACGCCGATGAGTTCTTGCTGTCGGTCGAGGGCATTCCAGCCAGTGGGGGCGACGCGGCCGTCATCTACCGCGAGCGAGTGACCTTCAAGGCAGGCAAGACCCTGGCGCTGCCGGTGTTCCTGGCCAACGCCTGTTACCAGCGGCCTTGTGGGTTCGATGATCAGACCTGTTACGGCGTCGCCTACGACGGAACCTTGCCGGGCGAGTGCGAGCGCTATCCCGTGCGCGACCTCGCGCCCATCGTGCAGCCGGGCGACGAGAGCAAGTGGGTCTTCGTCCCGACCAAGCCCAGCCTGCTCGATGCGGGGCTCAGGCCCGGGTTTCCCCTCGACCCCGACGACTACGACGATGACGACGAGGACGTCTATCCTCGGCCAACGTTCGACGGAGGCCTCACGACGAACAGCTGCAGCTCGCCTTTCGCGAGCCCCAGCTGTTTGCCCACCACGTTTGAGCTGGACGCCTCGGTCCCGACCCTGCTCAGTCGACGCGCACCCTAGGGTGAGCGAGCGAAGAATCGAAGCGCGCCCGAAAGCGCGCGAGCGAAACACAGACAGTGAGGTCGAGAGCGCCAATCGGGTTGGTTCGACGGGCCCCAACCTGTTCGTCGCTCTAGCGAGCAGGGCCCACACCGCAGGCGGTGCGAACGCTCAGTTCAGGCAGCTGTTGGGCCCGTGGATGATGGTGCCCGCACCGACGCTGGTCAGCGAGCCTGCAGGCCAATGCGTGGTGAAGAAGTAACACATCTCGTCGTTGGTCCCCTTGCCGAAGCGCGAGGGACCCGAGTACGTGCAGGTCGTCGTCAGCGTGTCGCCCGGGTTGAGCACCTTGCCGTCGAGCAAGTACTGACGCTGGTACTCGAAGTCGAACACCTCGTCGTGCAACGTCTCCTTCGTGCCGTCCTTGCGGTTGATCACGACCTTCATGTGTCTGCCCTTGAGATGCATGTGCGGGCTACCTGCGATCAGGTGGACTTGCTGGTTGCTCGAGGGAGTGCACTGGCCGACCGCCGTCGTGGAGCTGATGCTGTCGGTGCCGACCCACGAGACGTTGGCCACGTACTTGGGCTTGGTCGGCGTGATGCAGATCTCGACGCCCGACTTGTCCGGCGCAGGCGTGCCGGTCTTGTTGTTGTAGTGGGCTTCGAGCTGGTACGTGGTGGCGCCGGTGATCTCGGTGCCCACGTCCGGGTCGTAGTACAGGTCGTCACCGCCGGGCGCCCAGCCGGCGAGCAGCTCGCCGTCGGGATGCGCACCGATCGCGTTCTCGGTGACGCCCTCGCTGCCCTTGGACATCTGCTTGAAGAACAGCCAGTGGTGGATGACGTCTTTGTTGTCGACCAGCGCGCGGATCGACTTGATGTACTGCGTGCCGGTGAACGTCGGGTTGATGTTGAACGCGACGTAGAAGTCCGGTGTGGTGCCGACGGTGTAGGGCTTGGTCTTGTCGCCCTTGGTGTAGGCACGGAACTCGTAACACTTCACCATCGGATCGTCGTACTTGATGGGCTTGGTCGAGGCGCCGCCCGAGCCGCCG
Organism: Pseudomonadota bacterium; assembly: GCA_041179425.1. Classification (GTDB taxonomy): domain Bacteria; phylum Myxococcota_A; class Polyangia; order Polyangiales; family DASUME01; genus DASUME01. Next base: position 4,891 of record JBEGTL010000053.1, read on the forward strand.
GCGCTGGGCGCCACGCTCGCGTCTGCCTCGCTCGGCACCTCTGCGCACTTCTCCGCCGAGCCCTTGGCTCCGGCCTTCAGCCAGTCGGCCAGCGTCTTGGTCTCTGCCGCCGTGATCGATACGGAGGCGGGCGGCATACGCGTCACCTTGGACGTCTCGGTCGCCGTCACGCGGTCGACAGCGACCTCGTAGATCTTGCGCGAGTCGTCGCTCGGCGCTGGCTGATGAAACGAGTCCAGCGAGGTGAGCGAGAACGTGACGCCCGAGGCGAGCTTCTCACCGTGGCAGGTCAGGCACTTTTTGCCGACCAGCGCCTGGATGTCGCAGGGGAGGTTCTTTGCACTGGCGCCGGCGTCGGTGGCCTGAGCCTTGGTGCCCGCGTCTCCCTTGCCGGTGTCGGCCTTGCCTGCGTCCTTTTTGCCCGCATCGGGCTTGCTGGTGGTCTTGGTGCTGTCGCTCTCGTCGCCATCGTCGTCGGCGGTGGCGCCGAGGCCGTCATCCGCGGTGCCCGGTGCCGGGTCGCCCGAGCATGCGGTCGCGATCCACGTCACCGCTGAAACGAACAAGAGTGTGTTCCTGAAACTAAGCATCGCTGCGCCTCCGCTGGTCGGCGCCGCGTCGGCAGGCTTTCAGGCCTACTAACGCTAGCGCTCAGCGAAGGTGGCCGGTTCCTCGCGAGACACGCAACGCAATCTCCAGCTTTTTCGCCGATTTGGCAGTCTCACGACAAAATGTGCAGCGATGACGGCCATTCCGAAGTGGTGTCGCTGCATTTATTCGGCAACAGCGAAGCTTGCCGACTTGTTTCTGAGCTCACGCGTCAGCCTTTTGGTCATCAGCGGGTAGTGGTTGGTAGCTTTTGGGCTCTCCATCACCAAGCTGGTTTCGCACCGCTACCGGATACTGTTGTAAATGAATTGCAAATCGGTAGTGGAGAGCGTCACGTCGGTGGCGACCGCCTCGGTGGCCGACACCACTTGTGCGGGCGTGCGCGGTCCGAACACGGCCGAGCACACGTCGTCGTGCGCGAGCGCGAAGTGCAGAGCGAGCGCGGTCATGCTGGGCAGCCCCGCGTGCACGCGGTCTTTGAACTCGATGGCCTGGCGCACGCGTGCGGCGAGCGCATCGGAAGACCAGCGGTGCATCCGGTGATCGTCGGGCGTGAAGCGTTTTTTCTCGCCCCAGCGCCCGCTCAACAGGCCGTGCAACAACACGGAGCGCGCCAGGATACCGACTCCCTTTTCACGGCACTCGCTGCCCACGTCCCACACCATGTCGGGCTGCAACATGTTGAAGGGCATACACAGCACCTCGGAGCCGGTGACCAGCGCAGCGCGCGCATCGTCGACGTGAGACACCGACGCGCCCCACGCACGAATCTTCCCCGCGCTCTTCAGCGCTACCATCGTCTCGCGCACGCTGTCGTCGCGCAGGTGGTCGTCGATGCTGGGGTGCTGCAGCAACAGCACGTCGATGCGGTCCGTGCCAAGCCGTGCGAGCGAGGCTTCACACTGCGCGCGCAGCTCGTCGGGCTTGAACGCGGGTACGATGCCGTACTCTCCGGACACGCGACCGACGCGCGTGATGTAGATCATCTCGTCGCGTCGGCTGCCTACGGCCGTGGCCACTGCGCGCTCGGCGTCGCCGTCGTCGCCCCAGATCGGCGCCATGTCGAACGTCGTGATGCCCTGGTCGATGGCGCGCGCGAGCGTGGCGGTGCGCTGCTCTGGAAAGACCCTTCCGTACGCGTCGGCGCACAGGCCCCAGGTACCCATGGCGAGCGCGCTGAGCTCGAGGCCGGTGCTGCCCAGGCGGCGCGAGCCACCTGCGATTGTCGGTTTGACGCCGGTCATGAAGCCCTCACAAGGCCTGCGCGAAGATCACGCGGGCGACGCTGAAATAGACGAGCAAGCCGAGGACGTCGACCAGGGATGCGATGAACGGCGTCGACGACACGGCGGGGTCGAGCCCGAGGCGCTTGATGCCGAGCGGCAACAGCGAGCCCACCAAGGTGCCGACCATCACCACGGAGACGACGGAGACGGAGACCGCCGAGGCGATGCGGAAGGCCTCGTGTTCTTGCAGCACGTAGGCGCGCACGAAGCCGACGAAGCCCAGCAAGACCCCGAGCACCACGCCGATGCCCAGCTCTCGAAAAAAGATACGTCCCCAGTCCGAAGGCTGAATCTCTCCGACCGCGAGTGCACGGATGATCAAGGACGAGGACTGCGAGCCCGAGTTTCCGCCCGACGAGATGATCAGCGGGATGAAGATGACCAGGTCGACCAGCACCCCCAGCTCGTGCTCGTAGCTGTGCATCACGCTGGCGGTGAGCAGCTCTCCCGCGAACAGCACCACCAGCCAAGGCGCCCGCTTTTTGATGAAGGTCCAGAAGTCGGTGGCGAAGTACGCGTCGTCGATGGGCTGCACCGCGCCCATCATCTGTGCGTCTTCGGTGGCCTCTTCGATCACCACGTCCATCACGTCGTCGACCGTGACCAAGCCGAGCATGCGGCCGTGCTCGTCGACCACGGGAAGCGCGGAGAACGAATACTTTTGGAAGGTGCGCGCGACCTCTTCTTGGTGCACCTCGGGATGGACGTAGATGACGTTCTCGGTCATCACGTCTTCGACGGCGACACCCGGGTCGTTGAGGATGAGCTCCTTGAGGGAGACCACGCCCACGAGCTTGCCGCCGAACGCGACCACGTACGCGTAGTAGAGCGTCTCGGCTTTGTCTTGGCGGCCGTACTGGCGCACGGCCTCGATGGCTTGCCAGATCTTGGTGTTGGGCGAGAGGGCCACGTACTCCGTGGTCATCAGGCCGCCGGCCGAGTCTTCGGGGTAGCTGGCCAGGTCGCGCAGGTCGTCGGCCAGCTCGGGCTCGGTCTGCGCGATGTGCGAGAGGATCATCTCGGCAATCGGCGACGGCAGGTCTTGCAGCGCGTCGGCGCGGTCGTCGGGCGCCATCTCGGCGAGCACTTCGGCTGCGCCTTGGGCGCCGAGTCGCTCGAGGATGCGCGCGCGCTCGTCCTCGGGCATGTGCGCGAGCACCGCAGCGGCCAGGTCGGGCGGCACCGCCTTGAAGAGGGCGGTCGCCTCTTCTTGGGGCAGGTCTTCGAGCAGCTCGGCGATGTCCTCGCTGTGGAACTCGTCGAGCGCTTCTCGCAGCTCGTCCGGGTCCTGGGCGAGGGTTTGCGCGAGATCGGGACCGAGGAGTTTGGCTAGGCGCATCGGTGCTTCGTAGGGCTACTGCGGGTGGGACGGGTTTGGCAGGGGCGGCCGCCCTCGACTTCTCGAGCGGCGCACCGGCCTTACGCCAAGGTATCAGAATTCCTGGGGTATCGCTTGCCCAGGCGCTCTGGCTCGATGCGGTGGGGAGAGGGACGGCGCTCGGCGGTGCCGATCACCGGGATCTGGGGACAGGAGGCAGGCCCGCTCTCGGGGTGGCGCGGTGGACACTTCAGCCTGGCAGGACGTGGAATGGTCCCGCAACATTTGCCCGCAGCGTGGCCAGGTCGCTCCACCGCTGCCCGGATGGCGCGTCGAACTCGGCCTCGCGCGGGGCCCGACGGTGGGCGAAGCGCTGCTTCATCAATGGGGGGAGGTGGCAACTTGACTATGACCCAAGCCGCTGACTGTCGCGAGCCCACACCACGCAGACGGACTGTTTGGTCGATGTGTCTATTGGACGTTTGCAGGAGCTACTTGGTTTGTACCGAACGGTCACTTGGTAGCTCAAGGCGTCAGAATGCTATGAGTCCATCTATGCATAGCACCGTTCGTACCTTCGCTTGTAGTCTATACTTGTTCAGCGGCTGCCAGCTCCAGCGCGGCGCCGTTGGTCCGTTCTCGGACCTGGACAGTGGGCCAGTCCAATCCACTCTCGATGGTTTCGCCGGTATGTCTGGTCCGGATGCCGCGACCACGTTTTCATCCACGAGAGTGTCTGACGCCGCGCCGCCCGAGCCGCCGGCCACGGCGGAACCGCCGCCCGTCCTGCCGCCGCCCGTTTTGCCGTCACCCGCTCCGACGCCTGACGGTGATGGCTTGCAGGAACTACCGGACCACGAAGCCGCGGCACCTTCGCCTGGAGCGTGTGCTCTCAAGGGGGCGTTCGCGCTGCGGTTGGACGCCGAGGTGCGCTGGGACGGAACTGCCGCGTTCGATGCGCTGCCTCTGGTCTTGGCGGGCCGCGGCACGGTAAGCGTGATGGCTCGTATCGAGCTTCGGAACTCAGGTCTAAAGCCGACTGTAGAACTTCGCGCCTGCGGGGTAGCGGTACCCGATATTCGTTCGGGTCTCGGAGAGCGGCACGGCGCTGAATTTGCGGGCGAGACGTGGGAGCACATTGCGGCCAGGTGGCGCTCGGAGTTGCTGCTCGAATGCAAGCGACCGGGCTGTACGGTCAAAAGCGATCAGGCCGTCGTGCAACTTGGTCTGGTGACTCAGAAGCCAGCATCGTGGCCAGACCGACGCGCGTTGCTCGATCCGAACGCAGTTCGGGACGACGACGGGGACGGAATGCCCGGTATCTCACTTCGAATGCGCACCTTCGGTGACAGGCAAGGGTCCACGTATACCCCAGCTCCTAGCAATTCACTGTTGAGCGAGCGACTGAGTGAGATCATGCTCGCGATGCAGCTCCAAGCACAATTGGCTGGCGTGCTCGATACCTGCGACCAAATGTCGGGGACGGTCGACGGCGTAGTCGTCAATACCCGTGCGCTTTCTTGTCGCGTCGATACCGGCACGATCTGCACGCCAGAGTCTCTGGCTTTCGTCAACGACAACCTTCCTGTGTGGACAGTCGAGCGCGCTGCCTTCCGGGCGCGGCGCGTAGCCGAGAGCGCAGGTTGCGTTGAAGTAAGGTCTGCTCTCGAGTGACTGGGAACGCAAGAGTCGGCACGGCTCAGCGAGCGGCGCCGACGGGTTCGCGGCTCGACATCGAGCGCTGGGGTGCAAGCACAACTCCGCCGCGAGCGACGCCCGAGCGCGCCATCCACAGCAGTCAGCGGATTGCAGCTACGGGAAAGCCGCGGCTCGCACTCTTGCTGGGTTGTGACAGGGGAGCCTCGGCCAATCTCTGCAATGCTGAGGCGAGCGGTTCCGGCAGCGGCAAGGCGCGCAGTTCGCTGAGGCTGACGCACACCAACTTGGCGCGCAGCGCGCTGAGCACGGGCTCATCCTCGAGGACCCACGTCTCGACGAAACCATCCACGCGCTCGCTCTTGTGCAGACTAGGTACAGCGACAAACCTTTGGGAAACGGTGATCGATCGGGCCGAATGAAGTACAAGTTGAGAGAGTATGGCCACCTGGGTTGCGGCCATGATCGGCCGCAAAAACTCGGTCGACAGCTCCCGGACCGCAAGAGCAAGCCCGCTGGTCCACAGCTCCTGAATCCCGTGTCCTAGGTCCGACAACGCGCTGGCTCGCGCACGGTCGGACAGTACGAGGTAGTTCGGGTGGTAGAGAACATTGGCAGGATCGAGCAGATCAAAGCTAATGTTTGCGTAGTGCACATGAGTGTAGCCTGAGGTCATGATGGCTAGCCTGCGCAAAAGCTGTAGCGCGCATGAAGGCACGCGGATGAGTCTACGCCGAGCAACTCGGCCTGAACGTGGCAGCGGATGCCGAGTTCGTCGCGGATTCCTTCGAAGAACGAAGGCAGCGGCGGCCAGTCGAGCTGCTGCGTGAGGCCGAGCGACTCGGCGGCGCGATAGTAGCGGTCGATCCCGCGAAGCTCGAGAACACAATACTCAGGACCGTAGCGCTCCACCGAGAACTGATACTCAGGGCTGGCGTTGAAAACGCATGCGATGAGCGTCGTGACCAGGTCGCGCACGTCCCCGTGGAACGTCTGTGGGGCGCTGGGCTGCGTGCGCGTGGCCCGCGCTTTTGCGCGCCCGAGCCGGTAGAAGAACTCGCGCGAGATGGCGGCCATTTCCTGGCCTCCAAACCGATCGCCAACCACCTGCAGCATGAGCCCGTAGAACAGAGCGACAACGTTCGACAGCCCGAGGGCGAGCTCGCGCGGAGTCTCGGGGAAAAACGCACGCATCAGCGCGCTCGGGTCCTGCATCGGGTGGTAGCGATCGCCTTCCCGCAACGTCTGCGCGAACTCGGGTGCGTCAGTCATGACGCCACCGCGTGCGCGCGCGCGGTCGCCCAGACCGAGAGCTCATTCGACAGCACTGAGGTGTCTCCAGGTCCAGGCCTGATCTCTGTTCGTCCGCCGAGTCCGAGCGGATAGTTCATAGCGCCGTGACCCAGAATGAGCCGATTGTGGAACACCGGGATCCAGGTGCGGCTCGCCACTTCCCGCAAGATATTCGTGACCTCTTCGTCCTGAAGCTCTGCGTCGCGTCTGCGTTGTTCAGGGTCGTGCCGGGCCGCTAGTGGGCGGCGTATGGGCAACATGGCGCCTATCACGATCGCACTGGTGCCGCTGTCTTCGGAGAGCCGCACCAGGGCGGAAAAGCATCGGTAGATGTCGTGAGGATGGCGATCGTAGTCCTCGCACACGACAATCCTGTCGCGCAACGAAGGCATCCAGGACTTTTGGGCGTTGTGCAGAATCGCGCCGAGGTTTCCGCCTGCCAGCGCTCCGACGCGCGGCACGTCCGCGTTTTGCGCAGAGCTGTTCAGGCCGTGCAGCTCTCCGTACTCCACTCTCGAGGCCCCGTGCAGCACCGCCGCGAGGTTGTCGGCATTGGCCTTGGGCAAGATCTTCCAGTAGGCGCACTGCGATGCATTGATGACGTGGGAGAAGAAGCCGCGGCCGCGGTCGCTGACCGCAAACATGCCGAGATCGGTGTGATGACTGAAGCCGCCAATGAGCACGATCGGACGGCGCGGCCGGTAGTCGTTGACCGCGAGACTATCGACGACGCCGTGGCATCCACCCTTGCCAAACAGTGGAAACAGAGCGTCCACGTCGTAGGCATCGATTAGCCTAACCAGGTGCCGTGAGCGCTCTCCGACGGTACCGGCCCAGCGCTTGAAGTACGGCTCCGGATCGACGTGTGACGAGTCGACGACGGGCACGTAACCCATGCGCTCGATGAGTTCGGACGCAGCAGCGATGGCTGCCTGAAGGTCGAGGTTGACCTCGTGGTCGCCGTGGAGTGTGTCGCAAAGGATGCCGACTCGTGCGCCCTGCTCGAGAATCGGCGGTCCGCAAAAGTATTGCCCCGGCGCTTCGCCTCTAGCGGATTCGAAGTGCACGCCCACCTTCGGCTCGTGGGGAGCGAACGCGACACCGGACTGTCTCGTCGAAAGCTCCTCGGGCTCTGCCGCCGCGTCGCGGGACATGACAGCGGGCTGTACGTTCGTCTTCGTCATAGGAAACCTTCTTTCGTGGAGGGAGATGCTGTTTGCGCGCACCGTCAGCGTGGTCCGCGGCTTGTGTGACCGAACTAGCTTGTGCCGTGGCGTTGCTTGCACACGGATGTTGAAAGTGCTCCCCATCACCCAATAGTGAGCCGCCTCTGCCGTCTGCGGACGCATCGGCGGGCAAGAGGAACAGCGTCTCCGCGGATGTGTCTTCATCTGACACACGTCAGACGAGTCCGCGTCGCTGGGCGGCGTCGTGTAGACGGCGCTTACCAATGTCAAAGTTGTAGATCGACGTTTGAGGCGTCTCTCTGCGTGGCATCGCCGAGGCTCTGAGCGGGCTCCAGAGAGACCGTTCAGTCCTGCTTCGCTTGCAAAAGGCGCAGTGCCCGGCGGCGTCGGGTGGTCTCGCACCTCATGAATACGGGTGCGTGAGTGACGACACTGTCTGACTGGGCTTACCCTGAGCGCCGTGGCTTGCCGGCGCAAGCTACTTTTTGGTAAATGCCCGGTCGTAGTCTGTTGGCTATGTGTTGGACGTTCAAATTTCTATTAAGATTTGTGTCCGTCATTGGTCGTTTTCGGCGCCATCGGGCGACGAGCTGGTTTGTACGTTCGGCGCAACGCAACGCGACGAGATGAACAGTTGTTGTCTCAATCGCTTGTATTGTTGTCGACGGATTGCTGTCGTACGGTTCGTGCGCTCGCATGTTTGACAATCGCGCAGCGACGACGGTTCTCCGCCCGCTAGCTCGCTGCAACTCGCGTGAATTCGGAGAACAGAAAGTGAGCGCCGCGTGCGGAGTGCCTGTCTGGATGCCGCTAGCCGGATGGCGCTAGCTGGATGGGGCTAGCTGGCCAGCGAGAGAAAGCAGCGCTGCCCTCCGTATGCGCTGCATGGCTGCTCCGCATGGCGTGTCGCCGCGCGGTGGCCCGCGTAGCTGTCAGCGTGCAGTCGTTCGACGACCGTCGAGGGTCGGTCGCGCGTAGCGCAGCGAAACGGGCCAGTCCGGCTGCGGACCAGCCTGGTTTCTAGGCGCCTAAGCGACCGAGGCTCAGCGCGCCCGCAGGCGTGCGAGCAGCTCACCCGCAAGATCGGCCACCTCGCTGCTGTCGAGCGCGGGCCGATCTTTGCGCGCGTAAGGTTCGACGGCGTGTTCGGGCAGACCTTCGAGGAAGCGCGTGACTGCGCACTCGGTGACCTTGCCGCGCAGCATGCGTCGCTTGAAGTGCGAGATGTACAGGCGATCTTTGGCGCGGGTGACGCCCACGTAGAACAGGCGACGCTCTTCTTCGACGTCGGCAGGGGCCGCTTCGGTCACCTTGGGGTCGGTGGTGCGCGTGTGCGGCAGCTGCCCCTCGACTGCGCCGATCAAGAACACGGTGTGAAACTCGAGGCCCTTGGCGCCGTGCAGCGTGGACAGCGTCACCTGGTTGGGCTCGGCCTCGTTGCTGTCTTCTTGTTCTTCTTTTTTGAGCGTGATGCGCGCCAAGAACTGCGCGAGCGAGGGGCGATCTTCGCTCGGTCGGCCCTCGAAGCGCTCGATGCTGCGCAGCAAAAACTCGATGTTCTCCCAGCGGCGAGCGCCCTGCGGATCGTCGATGCCCATCAACGCGTCTTTGAGGCCCACGGTGTCGAACAGCTCGGACGCGTGCTGTTTGTAGTTCGCACCCGTCTCGAAGCCCTTGCGCGCGCGGTCGAGCGCAGCGAAGAGCTTGTTGGCCGAGCGCTTGGCGTTGTCGGGGATGTCGTCGAGGTCGTCGATGCCCTCGACGGCCTTGCCGAGCGGTACGTCGCGCACGAGACGCACGCGGTTGAGGCGCTCGACGGTGGTGTCGCCGATGCCGCGCGGCGGGTAGTTGATGATGCGGCGCAGCGAGATGTCGTCGCGCGGGTTGACCACCACGCGTAGGTAGGCCGCGGCGTCTTTCACTTCTTTGCGGTCGAAGAACTGGGTGCCGCCGAACAGCTTGTAGGGCACGCCTGCCGAGCGCAGCTCGTCTTCGATCAGCCGTGCCTGCATGTTGGAGCGGTACAAGATCGCCATGTCGCGGTAGGGCAGGCGATCGCGGTACAGGTCGCGGATCTCTTCGGTGACGAAGCGCGCCTCGTGGCCCGGGTCGGTGCACGGCACGAGGCGCACACGATCGCCTGCCCCGCGGGCGGCGCGCAGCGTCTTTTGGTGGCGCTTGTTGGCGCTCTGCGCGATCGCGGCGTTGGCCACGTCGAGCACGGCCGCGCGCGAGCGGTAGTTGTCCTCGAGCTTGATGATCTTGACGCCGGGAAAGTGCTGCTCGAACTCGAGGATGTTGCGCACGTCGGCGCCGCGAAACGCGTAGATGGACTGATCGTCGTCGCCCACCACGCACACGTTGCGCAGCTCGTTGGCGAGCAACAAGAGCGAGCGCATCTGGCCGACGTTGGTGTCTTGGAACTCGTCGATCAAGATGTACCGAAACCGCTGCTGCCACTTGAGGCGCACGGCTGGGTTCTTCTCCAAGATGCGCACCGGCAGCACGACCAAGTCGTCGAAGTCGACGGCGTGCATGTTGCGCAGCGAGGCCTCGTACTGCGGGTACACGTCGCGCGCGACGGCGTCGTACTCGAAGTCGGTCTCGGGGATCTCTTCGGGCGCCTTGAGCTCGTTTTTCCAGCGTGAGATGCGCGCCAAGATGGCGTTGGCGTCGAGCTTGCGCGCGTCGCCCAGGCGTTGCTGTCGCATGAGCTGGCGCAACAAACCGAGCGCGTCGGCCTGGTCGAAGATGACGAAGCGCCCGTCGTAACCGAGCACCTTGTTTTCTTCTTGCAAAAACCGCACGCCAAAGCTGTGGAACGTCGACATCTCGATCTGCTCGGCGACCTTGTGCCCGACCAGCGGCACCATGCGCTCGCGCATCTCTTCGGCGGCTTTGTTCGTGAAGCTGACGGCCAGGATCTGCTGCGGGCGCACGCCGCGCTGGATGAGGCGGGCAATGCGCATGGTGATCACGCGCGTCTTGCCGCTGCCTGCACCAGCCAGGACCAAGAGCGGGCCGCGCTCGTGCTCGACGGCGGCTCGCTGCGACGGATTCAAACCATCTGACATCGAGCGCTCGTTTCTACTCGATGCCCCCCGAGGATCAAGGAAACGCGTGCGCTACGCGGTACAGTGCCCGGTATGGCGCACACCGAACTTCATCTCGACACGCTGGCCATCCACGCGGGACAAGCACCCGACCCGACCACGGGTGCCGTCATGCCGCCGATCGTGCTCTCCAGTACCTTTGCGCAGGACGGGCCAGGCAACCACAAGGGCTTCGAGTACGCGCGCACCGGCAACCCCACGCGCCAGACGCTGGAAGCCTGCCTCGCCCAGCTCGAAGGGGCCAAGCACGGCCTCTGCTTCGCGTCGGGCTGCGCTGCCATGACCACCTTGCTGCACACCTTGCGCGCGGGCGATCACGTGGTCGCGTGCGACGACGTGTACGGCGGCACGTTCCGCATCCTCGACAAGGTGATGAAGCCGCTCGGCATCGAGACCAGCTGGGTCGATCTCACCGACATGAGCCGGCTCGAGTCCAGCATCACCGCGCGCACCAAGCTGGTCTGGCTCGAGACGCCGACCAACCCCATGCTCAAGCTGCTCGACCTGCGCGCCGCCAGCGCAATCACCAAGCGCCGCGGAGTCAAGCTGGTCGTCGACAACACGTTTGCGACCCCCATGCTGCAGCGTCCCCTCGCGCTCGGCGCCGATGTCGTGGTGCACTCCACCACCAAGTACCTCAACGGGCACAGTGACGTGGTGGGCGGGGCGGTGCTCACCAGCGACGACGAGCTGGCCTCGCAGCTGCGCTTTTTGCAGAACGCGATGGGCGCAGTGCCGTCCCCGTTCGATTGTTTTTTGGTGCTGCGCGGTGTCAAAACGTTGCCCGTGCGCATGGAGCGGCACGTGCGCACGGCACAGCGCCTGGCCGAGTGGCTCGTGGGGCACCCCAACGTCGAGCACGTGTACTACCCGGGCCTGCCCAGCCACCCGCAGCACGCCCTGGCCAGCGCGCAGATGGCCGGGCCGGGCGGCATGATCTCGTTCGTGATCAAGGGCGGCCTGCCCAAGGCGCGCGCGCTGCTCGAGAAGGTGCGCATCTTTGTCTGCGCCGAGAGCCTGGGCGGCGTCGAGTCGTTGATCGAACATCCCGCGCTGATGACGCACGGGTCCATCCCCAAAGAGACGCGAGAGACGATCGGCATCGTCGATGGGCTGATCCGGATCAGCGTTGGGCTCGAGGCCGAGGCCGATCTGCAGCACGACCTGGCCCAGGCCCTCTCATGAAACTGGTTTACGTGGCGCGCGGCGCGTTGCTAGCATGCGCGCACTTGGAGGACCGGATGCGCAGTTGGTCTGCATTGGTAGTGGTTGTGGCAGGTGTGTCAGCTGGATTTTCACTCCTCAGCTGTAGTGATGAGGAGCCAGGTCCCGCGGTCGGCCCCGATACTTCGTGGCAGATAGGCTGCGCCGAAGACGACATCGGCTGCGGCTCATCGCAGAACCCGCACGGTCCCATCGGCGGCCGCCTCGAGGAAGAGAAGGGCGACGACGAGCCCATCAAGGTCACGAAGTGCCGCTACACGAGCGCGGGGCTGCAGCTCGAGCTCGAGCAGCCGGAGATCAAGGCCGAGCCGACCAAGAAGCTGGCCGCGCGCGGGCGCAGCGTCGTCGAGATCACCAACGCGTTGGCCGACGACAACAAGTGCTTCGTCAAAGTCACGGAGTACCCGCTCAGCAAGTCGCCGCCGCGTTTGGCGCTCAAAGACTCGTGCAAGGGCAACGTCGGCTTGGACGTCGAAGGCACCTGCGTGCTGAGCGGCAAGAAAAACGACGAAGGCTACGCTTTCAACGGGGAGATCAAGTGCGATGGCATGCGCGTCAACGGCGCGGGCGATCCGGACTATCAGCTGGGTGCCGCGCGCGACTTCACGTCGCCGATGAAGCTCCAGATCATCGACTGCGACTGACTTGAAAATTAGGGCGAACCGGCCCAGATCAGGCCGGTGACGGTCTCTCTCCGACCGAGCGCGGACGAACCGCGCGTGGACACCGCGGGGTCGCGTGCCGAGCCGCGCGCCCAGACCGGCGCGAGTCCTGCGTTCGATTTCGGGGACGAGCCCGACAACTTCTCGCTCGAGCGGGTCGCCTGGCTCATCCGGCTGCGCTGGTTTGCGCTGCTCGGCATCGGCATTGCGGCCTTGCTGGCTGCGCTGGGCGCGTTTCCCGGCGTGCGTTGGAGCGTGCTGGTGGTCACCGCCGCGCTGGCTGCGGTGTACAACTTCTTGCTCTGGCGCAGCTACCGGGCCGGTGCCTCGCCCGCCGGCGGCTGGGCCGGCACCATCCAGGCGCTGGGCGACATGTTGTTGCTCACCATCGTGCTCTGGGCGGCGGGCGGCGCGGAGTGTCCCTTCGTCAGCTATTACGTGTTCCACGTCGCAATCGTGGGCATCCTGGCCGGGCCGCGCGCGACCGAGATCGCGGCCGTCACCGCCATGCTGGGCACCGGCTTTTTGGTGGTGTCGAGCGAGTTCGAGATCCTACGCATCGGGCGCTGGGACCCCATCGACCCCTGGGGCTTCATCGCCGAGGCGGTGGCCTTCGTCAGCACGGTGGGCACGGTCGCGTACTTGGTGACGCACGCCATGCGCGAGCTGCGCGACCGCGAGAAGGCGCTCACGCGGGCACGCGACAACGCCGCGCTCGAGTACGAGCTGCTCTCCAACACGCTCGATCAGCTCGAGGCCGGGCTCGAGGTGGTGGCCAGCGATCGCAGCGTAGCCTGGCGCAACCGCCGCGCCGACGAGCTCAACCGGTACCCCGCGTCGGCCCCGCTCTGCCCGCACAGCGGTCGCGCTTGCCACCCGGTGGGCAAGGCCGAGTGCCCCATCGAGCAGACCTTCCAGACCGGTGAGCCGGGGCGTTGCCGCTTCGCCGTGAACGTGTCGGGCCAAGAGCACGTGTACGAGATGTTGACCTTCAAGCTGGCCACGCCGCGTGCAGGCGTGCAGCTGATGAACCTGTACGTCGATCGCACGCAAGCCACGCTCGCCGATCAGCGCTTGTTGTTGGCCGAGCGGCTGGCCAGCCTGGGGCGCGTGGCGCAGGGCGTGGCGCACGAGCTCAACACGCCGCTGGCCACCATTCGCACCTTGGCCAGCGACATGCGTGCGTCGCTGCGCGAGGTGGTGCGCGACGCCGAGCACGCCGAGACCAAGCTCGCACTCGAGAAGCTGCGCGCCGACATCGACGAGTCCGCGACGCTGGTGCACGACGAGACGCTGCGCCTCGGGCGCATCACGCAGAGCCTGCTCGCAGGCGGCGACCTGGTGCGCAGCAAGATGGAGGGCGAAGTCCCCGTGGCGGCCGTGGTCGAGCGCGCGCGTGCGCTGGTGTTCGCGGGCGTGCGCAACGGGCCGCGCGTGGTGGTGGGCGAGGGCGTCGACGACCTGCGCGTGGCCGCCGACCCCGACCGTATGGTGCAGGTGCTGGTCAACCTGTTGCAGAACGCACACGACGCGGTGCGCGAGAAGGGGCAGGGCCACGTCACCATCCGCGCCGAGCAGTCGGGCGAGCACGCACTGATCTTCATCGAAGACGACGGTGCCGGCATCGCAGACGAGGTGCGCCAGCGCCTGTTCGAGCCGTTTGCCACCAGCAAGCCGCACGGCACGGGCCTGGGGCTGTACATCTCGTTCATGCTCGCGCGCGCCATGGGTGGCGACTTGTGGCTCGATCCGCGCCCGATCGGCGGTACGGTGGCGACTCTGCGCTTGCGGCGCGCGAGCGGCGAGCCGCGCATCAGCGAAACACCCGCACGGCGCGCAGAGGAGACAGCGTGAAGGGCTCGGTACTCATCGTCGACGACGACCGCACGTTTCGTTTTGCGATGAGCAAGGCGCTGCGGCGGCTCAACTTCACCGTCGAAGAGGCAGAGAGTGCCGAGGCTGCGCTGTCGCCCCTTGCGCGCAGTACGCCGCCCGATGTGGTGCTGCTCGACTTGCGGATGAGTGGCATGGGAGGGCTCGGCCTGTTGCGACAGCGCGTCACCGCACGCTCGCGCTTCGTGGTGCTCACCGGCCACGGCACCGTACAAGCGGCCGTCGAGGCCATGAAGCTGGGTGCGTTTTCGTTCCTCGAGAAGCCGGTCGACGCCGAGGTGCTGGCGCCGTTGCTCGAGCAGGCCATCTCCGACAAGCGCGGCGCACGCGGTGCAGATGGGCGCGACTACGTGCCTCCGCTGATCGGCCCGAGTGGCGAGATGGAAGCCGTGCGCAAGTTCGTCGAGCGCGCCGGCCCGAGCGACGAGACGGTCGCGCTGTACGGCGAGACGGGCTCCGGCAAAGAAGTGGTCGCGCGCCACATCCACCTCGCGAGCAAGCGCGAGAACGGGCCGTTCGTGCCGTTCAATGGGGCGGCGGTCGCACGCGAGCTGTTCGAGAGCGAGCTGTTTGGCCATCGCCGTGGTGCTTTCACGGGCGCCACCGAAGACCACTTGGGTCTGTTTCGTGAGGCGCACGGCGGCACCTTGTTCATCGACGAGCTGGCCGAGCTGCCGCTCGACAGTCAGGCCAAGCTGCTGCGCGCGCTCGAGACGCGGATGATTCGTCCGGTCGGCGAAAAACGCGAGTTCGCGGTCGACGTGCGCATCATCGCCGCCACCAACCGCGACCTGTGGAGCGAAGTGCAGGCGGGTCGCTTCCGTGAAGACTTGTTCTTCCGTCTGCAAGTGCTGCCCATCGTGCTCGCGCCGTTGCGCAAGCGCGCCGCAGACATCGTGCCCATCGCGCAGCACCTCCTGCAGCGGCTCGGTGCGAGCGCACGTCACGAGCTCTCGGCCGAGGCGTGCCAGGCCCTCAATGCGTATCGCTGGCCCGGCAACGTGCGCGAGCTGCTCAACGTGCTGCGTCGTGCGACGTTGTTTGCCGAGGGCCCCGTGCTCGATGGCGAGCTGGTGCGACGCATGATCGCCGCCAGCGTGTTCGCGCACACCGATGCGGGCCGTCTCTCCACGCTTCCCAGTGCACCCCCTACGGCAGGAGGTGCCAGCACACCCCCGGCCGCGGGCAGCACAGGCTCCAGCAACCTGGCCGAGGTCGAGCGCTCTCACATCGAGCGCGTGCTCGGAGAGATGGGCGGCAACATCACGCGCGCGGCCACCGCCCTCGGCATCGATCGGCGCACGCTACAGCGCAAGCTCAAGGGCTACGGCATCGAGGCCGACTAGCTCCGTAGCGCGTCACTCGCCTGACAGCATGCGCAGCAGCTCGGCTTCGTCGATGACCTTCACGCCGAGCTCTTGCGCCTTCTCGAGCTTGCTGCCGGCCTCGTCGCCCGCCACCACGAAGTCGGTCTTTTTGGAGACCGAGCCCGCGATCTTGCCGCCTGCCGCTTTGATGCGGTCGGACGCGTCGTCGCGCTTGAGTGTGGGCAGCGTGCCGGTGAGCACGAACGACTTGCCCGCGATGGTGGCCACCTCGACGCGCGGCGCGCGATCGGAGTCGAGCTTGACGCCGGCCTCGGCGAGGCCCGCAAACACGGCGCGCAGGGCGGTCGAGTCGAGCTCTGCAAAGATCACGTCGGCGGTCTTGCGCGCGAGCCCTTCGATGGCTCCCGACCCGCTCTCCGGTGCAACGGTGGCGACGGCTGTGGGGTCACCCTCGATGTAGCGCCGTGCAAACGCGAGCAGCGCGTCGGCCGAGCCGAAGTAGTCGCTGAGCTGCTGGCTCATGCCTTCGCCCACGTGGCGAATGGCCAGCGCGTTGAGCACCTTGCTCAGGCCCCGCGACTTGGCGACGGCGAGCGAGCGCACCACGTTTTGTGCGCTCTTTTTGCCCATTCGTTCGAGCGACTCGAGGTCGTCCTCGGTGAGCCGGAACAGGCTGTCGGGGCTGGCGACGTCGAGCTTTTCGATCAGTTGATCGATCAACGACTCGCCGAGCCCGTCGATCGCCATCTGCCTGCGCCCCGCAAAGTGCACCAGCCGCTCGCGCCGCTGCGCAGGACAGGCGGGGTTGGGGCAGTGCACGAAGATCTCTTCGACCACGACCTCGGAGCCGCACGCGGGACAGTGTGTGGGGCGCTCGATGGGGCGCGCATCGGCCGGCCGCTCGTCGCGCAAGATGGCGACGATCTGCGGGATGATGTCGCCCGCCTTCTCGACGATCACGTGGTCGCCGATGTGGATGTCCTTGCGCGCCACCTCGACGAAGTTGTGCAGACTCGCGCGGGCGACGGTGGTGCCCGCGACGGGCACCGGCTCGAGCCGTGCGACGGGTGTGATCTTGCCGGTCTTGCCCACGCCCAGCTCGACGCCGAGCACCACGGTGCGCTTCTGCTCGGGCGGGAACTTGTAGGCGATGCCCCAGTGCGGGTGGTGACCGGTCCCGCCCAGCACACCGTGGTGCTTGAGCTCTTCGATCTTGATCACCATGCCGTCTGTGTCGAACGTCTGTGCGGCACGCTCGCGGCCAAACGCTTCGCAGGCAGCGATGGCCTCTTCGGTGTTTTGGGCGATGCGCACGAGGTCGAGGTAGACCGGTGCACCCAGCTGCCCGAGCCAGCGCAGGATGCCGCTCTGCGTGGCAGGGAGCACGATGCCCTCGGCCCAAGGCACGGCGTACAAAAACGAGGTGATGCCGACCGTCTCGAGCCCCGCCAGCTCTTTGCGCTTGATGGTGCCCGCGCAGCCGTTGCGCGGGTTGGCGATGGTCTCGCTCCCGGCCGCGCGCAGCGCTTCGTTGTAGGCGTTGAACTGTGGTCGCGGCCAGTACAGCTCGCCTCGGATCTCGAGCCGCCCCGTGGCGAAGTCGAGCGTCAGCGGCACCGCCTTGGCCTGACGGATCTGTTTGGTGATGTCGTCGCCCTTGGCGCCATCGCCGCGCGTCACGGCGCGTACGAGCTTGCCCGCCTCGTACAGCAGCGAGACGCTGATGCCGTCGATCTTGGGCTCGACGAACAGCGTCAGCGGTGCACCGGGCACGAGCTCGAGCTCTTTGCGACGACGCTCGACCCACAGCCCCAGCTGCTCGGCCAGGGGCACCGGGTCGCCCTTGCTGTCGCGCCGGTTGGGCGTGAGCTTCTCGAGCGAGAGCATGGGGACGACGTGCGTGACCTGGGCAAACCCCTCGGTGTGGTCGTCGCCCGGCTTGGCATCCGGGCGCTGCTCGCGCGGCACACCGAGCGAGTCGGCGAGCTCGGCGTAGCGGTCGAACAGCTCGTCGAACATGGCATCGCTGATCTCTGGCGTGCCGGCTCGATAGGCTTGGTCGTGGTGGCGAAGCTGAGCCTCGAGTTCGCTCAGCTCGCTGCTGTCTTGGCTGTTCTCGGCGCGTGTACCCGTCATGCGCTCCTCGGCCTCGAGCCATAGCATGCGCGGGCAGAGCCCGGTGTTTCGAGCGCGGCGGCAGGGAGGGCGCTACACCTCTCGCGCGGGCGGGGCGGACTTGACCAGCACATCGACGGAGTACGTACTCGGAGCGGTCGGCGCATTCATGGCGTCGGTCACCTGGGCTTTTGCATCCGTCCGTTACGCCGCTGTCGCGCGCGAGGTGGGCGACGCGCGGGTCGGGCTACTGCGCGCGGTCACGGCGAGCGTGTTGTGGTGCGGCGTCGCGGTGCTCAGTGGCGGTGCTCCGTTCGCCACCATCGATCTACGGCACGCCGCTTTTTTGGTGGGCTCGATCGTCTGCTCGTACGCACTGGGCGACCGCGTGTTCTTTGCCGCGGCACATCGCGTGGGGGTGTCTACCGCGCTCGCCATCGCCACCATCTATCCGCTCTGGGCCGCCCTGTACGGCTCGCTGTTTCGTGGCGAGCCGTTCGGTCTACAGCGCTCGCTCGGCGTGCTGGCCTGTCTGGTCGGGGTCTCCGCGCTGCTTGCACTGTCGCGCGCAGGCAACGTGAACACCTCCACTGTGCAGGCCCACGCGCTCGGTGGGGTGCTGCTTGCGTTGTTGACCTCGCTGTTTTGGGCGGGCAATGCCGTGCTGCTCAAGCTCGGCACCGAGGGCCCCAGCATCGTGCAGGCCAATGCCGTGCGCTTCAGCTCGGGCGTGGTGTTGCTCGCGCTGCAGCTGCCGCGCGGCAAGTCGCCCGTGGCTGCGACGAGCGTCCGCTACACGACGCTCGCGCGCCGCCTCGCGCTGCCGCTGCTGGCAGACACCGGCTTGGGCTCCATCTGTTTTGTGTACGGCATCGCGCACACAGACCTCGCGCTCGGGGCCACGCTCTCGTCGCTGTCGCCGCTCGTCGCACTGCCGTTCGCGGTGGCGCTCGGGACCGAACGTTTTTCCCCGGGCCGAGCGCTCGCGGTCTGCCTGACCCTCGCGGGTGTGCTGTCGCTCGTGACCGCGACCTCGCGTTGATGCGGCCGGCAGTGTCCGATCGATAGACAACACCGTTGCGCTCAGCGCGAGGCGTCGAGCGCGCGTTCCGCTTCTGTTAGTAGAGCTCGCGCGAACGGAGCGTTGTGGATGGCAGCGGCCCCGTCCGAGCGCACCGCCAGTGCCAGATAGCGAGCTCGTGTAGCTTGCACTGTGCGGCAGGGCTGTGCCGGCGGTCCCGCATGGGAAGAAACCTGCGCGTCGCTCTTTCCGCACGCCCCTTCGAGTCTGCGCAGCACCTCGTCTGCTCGCGCTCGGAGTGGGAGCACCGCGCTTGAAAAGTCGCTGCGATCCTCTACGTGACACGCCCGGCACGGTCGCGGGTCGACGCGAAACGAGTGGTCAGTCTTTGTGTCTGCGGGGTCGGCACGCTCGCCGTGACAGCTCATGCATCCGTCTGCGAGCTGCGCGTGCGCCGAGGGCGGCGAACGCACCTCTGCTCCGAGCGGCCCCGGAAGCGCGAGCTCACCGAGCCACAACGACGCACTGGATGCGGACGGAACTAGCTCGTCGGGCGCAGGCGCATGGCACGCCACGCAGACGCCGCTCGTCGTGTCGGCAATCGACAGTGTCTTGGCCGTCCCGCGCGGGAGTACTGCCGAGCGAACGAGGGCTCTGCCGACGTGTACTGCGTGCGGAGCATGGCAAGCCGAGCAACTGATGCCAACGA
>JBEGTL010000054.1:0-24018 GCA_041179425.1 Pseudomonadota bacterium
AACGTCAACGCCCCCGTGGAATCTTTAGGCGCGGAGGTGATCGAGCAACGCCCTTAGGCCCAGGGCGTAGCTGTTGGCGCCGAAGCCGGCGATGGTGCCGATGCAGACCGCGGCGGTGAGCGAGGTGTGGCGGAAGCTCTCTCGCTTGTGGATGTTGCTGAGGTGGACCTCCACGCAAGGCAGGCCGATGCCGGCGATGGCGTCGCGCAGCGCGACGGAGGTGTGGGTGAGCCCGCCTGGGTTGATCACGACCCCTTGGCAGCTCTCACGCGCCTCGTGCAGCCAGTCGATGAGCTGACCCTCGTGGTTGCTCTGCTTGCTCTCGACGTGCGCTTCCCAGGCCTTGCCGAGCGTGGTGAGGTCGCGGTCGATATCGGCGAGTGTCAGGTGCCCGTAGACTTCGGGCTCGCGTGTGCCGAGCAGGTTGAGGTTGGGTCCGTGCAGGACGAGCACCTGCGTAGCGTCGCGATTCTTGGCCATGGCTGGGCTCAATAACTCAGACCAGCTCGTCGAGCAGCTTTGGCGTGAGGGTGCGCAAGAGAAAGCGCCCCTTGCCCGTGTTGCCGTGGGTATTGAGCGTCAGCGCGACGAAATACTCGTGGTTGAGCAGGCGGATGACCGTGGTGAGGCGGTCGGCCTGGATGGAGATCTCGCGCGTGATCCCGGCGTCGATCGCCTCGGCGGCCGCGGTGATCTGCGAGAGCACCACGCTGTACTCCATGCCGATGGTCTCGACATCGAGCTCGCTGCCGGCGCGCAGGTACTGCTCTACCGGGATGCCGTCGAAGCCCATGAGCAGACCCGCGATGCTGCCGTCGGTTCGCTCGACCACTTCACGCAACACGTCCTTGAACATGGCTTCATCACCTCATTGACCACGCCAGGTCGTCAAGATCTCGTTTCGGGGCGTACACCAGGGCTCGGACGGCTCGAACCCGAGCTTTGTGCCGCACACACGCTTGACACATGGAGGATGGCAACTAGAGTGGCGGCCAACTGTGACTCCGGCTTGCTGGGGCGGCAGGCAGAAGTGGCGGAATTGGCATACGCGCCAGACTAAGGATCTGGTGGGGCAACCCGTGGAGGTTCGAGTCCTCTCTTCTGCACAACATGGGGCGATCGCTAACGCGGTCGCCCTTTGTGCTTTTAAGGGCCGGCGCTCGCGCGGGCTCGATCTCAAGCCGTAGGCAGAGAAGCAAGAGCAGCGGCAGGGTCCATGTACTGCCCAAGCTTCTTTGCGATGTACGCCTTCGCTGGCGACCGCCACAGCAACCCCGGATCGGGCCCGGTCACCTCGATCTTGTCGGCGAGCACCTTCACCGAAGCCTCGATGCCTACGACCATGTACTTGCCGCGCAGCCGGAAGGCCTCGTCCGAGGCCCACTCGATGGTCATGCCGTGGCGGTTTTGGAGGTAATCGGCCAAGGCCTTGGCGCGCGCCTTGGCTTCGTCGTGGGCGAACGGGTGTTTGTGCTGGATTTCCAAGACGACCTCTCAGTGAATCGACATGACGTTCGAGAGCCGGTGGGCGAGCAGGAGGTGCGAGCCGAGGCCGGTGATGCGCAGCTGCCGCGAGACGAGAGCACGCGCGAGCGCGCGTGCGACGTCGGAGCGGACATCGGGCAAGAACTTGAAGCGTGGATTGGGCGGCAGGCGCGAGAGGTCGATCAGGTTCTCGCTCGAGCCGCGGATCACCAGGTCGGGGATGCCGAACAAGCCGTTGTGCACGCGCAGCTGCCCGCCGCGAAAGTGCAGGGTGATGGTCTGCTCGGCGTCTTCGGCGACCAGGGCAACACGCCCCTGCATGGCCGCGAAGTCGGCGCGCTTGTGCGGGTGGTCGCTGAGGTTTTGGCGGATCAGCTCTGCCATCATCGCGGCAAAGGCGCTGTCGTCGGCAGAGCTCGCGAGCTCGATGACGGGGCTGTCGAGGTGCGCATTCGGGCGCGTGAGCGGAGATGGATCGCTCACGTTCAGCTCAGGAACTGCGTCTCGATGAGCTTGGCGCTGAGCACGAGCTGTTTGCTGCCCTCGACGTCGCGAATTATGGTCGGCAGGTGGCCCTTGGCGAGCCGCAGCTGGCCTTGGAGCATCGCCTTGATGGGGTCGATCTGACCGCTGATCACCGACTTCCACTGGGCGTAGCTGGCTTCGATGACGAAGGGTGTGCTGGCCAGCGCCGCGGGGTCGGTGGCGTACTCGACGCCACGACACACGCCGTGCTCCAGGTCGAGGATGATCGCCTGCGGGCCTTCGATGCCGAGGGCGGCGTCCGGCTTGCACACGAACGCGATGGCGCCCTGGTCCCAGCCGGCCGCGCTCTTTTTGTAGAGGGCGTTGGCGTTGATGGCATCGCAGTACGCGCGCGCCCAGTCTGCCGAGGGAAACACGAGAGGCATAGGCCAGGCTTCGTATCGCGCACGCCCGTGGTAGACAAGCACGCGTGTCGCTATCTCTGCGCTCGGAGCTCCTGACGGGGCTGGGTTTTCGCCACGGTTTCTCGCTGCGCGCAGCGGGCGTCAGCAGAGCGCCGTACCACTCGCTCAACCTGGGTCGCACAGTGGGCGACGACCCGCTACGAGTGACACAAAACCTGCAGCTGTTCGCGAACGACGTGGGCTACGCCGCGGAGCACCTGTACGAGGTGACCCAGGTACACGGCGCGCGCGTTGCGCACGTCGACCCGACCGTCGCGCCCGAGGCCTTTCGTACGCGCGAGGCCGACGCGCTGGTGAGCGGGGGCACGCTTCGTTCAGGCGCCGATCTGCGCTCGCGCGCGGAGGCACCGCGCGCTTCGACGGGCGCGCGGGCTTCGGTCGCCTACCCGGTCGGCATCAAGGTCGCGGACTGCGTCGCGGTGCTGCTGGCCGACCCCGAGACCGGCGCGGTCGCCGCCGCGCACGCGGGCTGGCGTGGGGTCGTGGCCGACGTGGTCGGTGCGACGGTGAGGGAACTCGGCGAGCGGCACGGCGCCCCCTCGCCGCGGCTGGTCGCGGCCGTGTTTCCTTGTATTGGCGTGTCCGCATTCGAGGTCGGCGACGAGGTCGCGGCCCAGCTCGAGGCGGCCGCGGGCAGCGCCTCGGTCGTCTCGCGCGGTGCCGACAAGCCCCACGTCGATCTGGCGCTCGCCACGCGCCTTTTGTTGACGCGGGCAGGGCTGCTCGACGCTCGCGTCGAGACCGTGATCGGCTGCACGTTTTCAGAGCCATCGCGCTTTTTTTCGTACCGCCGCGACCAGGGCGTGACGGGTCGGCACCTAGCCGCAATTGTACCAAGGTGCTAAGCAGCGAGCCGCGCTGACGCGCATCGACTTTGCCGCGCCGAGTCGACGACGCGCGGCAGGGCAGACCTCGCACGGGAGCAGACGACAGCATGGGCTGGTTCACCAAAAACCGTCCCGAACAGGACGCCTCCGAGAAGCGCACGCTGGGTGCCGGCGTCTTCCGACGCTGCAAGACGTGTGGTGTTCAGCTGATAGCCGAGGAGTTCACGTCGAACCTCGAGGTCTGTCCCAACTGCCAACACCACTACGCGATGAGCGGTGAAGCGTGGATGGAGCTGCTCACCGATCCGGGCTCGTTCGACGAGCAGGACATCGGGCTCAACCCGCGCGACTTTCTCGGCTTCACCGACGCCAAGAAGTACAGCGACCGCATCAAGGGCGCGCAGAAGGCGAGCGGCCTGCGCGACGCCTTTCTGACGGGCAAGGCCCAGATCGCGGCGCGGGACGTGCAGATCGGCACCTTCATGTTCCGCTACATGGGTGGCTCCATGGGCTCGGTGGTGGGCGAGAAGATCGCGCGCATGTTCGAGCGCGGCGCCGAGCGCCGACAGCCGGTGATCTTACTGTCCGCATCGGGCGGCGCGCGGATGCAAGAAGGCGTGCTGTCGCTCATGCAGATGGGTAAGACCGTGGCCGCGCTGGGCATGCTGCGCGAGGCTCGCGCGCCGTTCATCAGCGTCTGCCTCAACCCCACCACCGGGGGCGTGGCAGCCAGCTTCGCGTTGTTGGGAGACGTCAACATCGCCGAGCCCCGGGCGTTGATCGGCTTCGCCGGGCCGCGCGTCATCGAGAACACCATCCGGCAAAAGCTGCCCGAGGGGTTTCAGACGTCCGAGTACTTGCTCGAGCACGGCATGCTCGACCTGATCAGCGAGCGCAAAGAGATGCGCGCCAACATCGCGCGCATCCTGTCGCACCTGATGGACTGACGCGGACCGCTCGCGATGAACTACCGCGAGTGCATCGAGTACCTGTACGGGCTCGAGTCGCGTGGCATCTCGCCCGGCCTGTCACGCGTGCAAAAGGCGCTCGCGCTGCGCGGAAACCCTGAGCTCGCGTACCCGTGCATCTTGGTGGCGGGCACCAACGGCAAGGGCAGCGTCGCGGCCAGCTTGGCGTCCGTGCTCGGCGCGGGTGGGCACAAGGTGGGGCTGTACACGTCGCCCCATCTGCACCGCCTGGTCGAGCGCTTTCAGATCGCGGGCAAGCCCGTCTCCGAGCGGGCACTCACGCGGCAGGTCAACGCGCTGCGTTCGTTCGTCGAGAGCGAGGGCACGCCACGACTCACGTTCTTCGAGCTGAACACCGTGCTCGCGTTCGAGCTGTTTCGCGCAGCGCGCTGCGACGTGGTGGTGCTCGAGGTGGGGCTCGGAGGTCGGCTCGACGCCACCAACGTGGTGACTCCGCTGGTCAGCGTGATCACCAGCATCGCGCTCGACCACACCGATCGGCTGGGTCCCACGCTTCGGCACGTGGCGCGTGAGAAAGCGGGCATCATCAAGCCCTCGGTCCCCGTCGTCGTCGGTACACGCGAGCCCTTGCCACTGCGCACGATTCGAGCGCGTGCCAAGCGGCTCGGGGCGCCGCTGCTCGCGATCGATCACGAGTTCGTCGTCGTTGCCGAGGGCGAGCAGCGAACGGTCACGCTGGGAGAGCGCCACATCGAAGCGCTGCGCACGCCGCTGCTCGGCGCCTACCAGGCCGACAACCTGGCGTGCACCGTCGCGGCGCTGTCGCTGCTTCCCGAGCGCTTCTCCGTGCCCGAACGCGCGCTTCGGCGAGGCCTCTCGCGCGTACGCTGGCCTGGTCGTCTAGAGCTGCTCCCGGGTGCACCCGACGTGCTGTGCGACGCGGCGCACAACCCACACGCGGCGCATGCGCTGGCCGATCATCTCGCGCGCATCCGCGGCGACTACACGCGCACGGTGCTCTTGTTCGGCGCCATGCGCGACAAGGACCACGCGCTCATGCTCGACCTGCTGCGGCCCCACTGCGATGCGTCGATCTTTTCGCGCGCGCACACGCCACGTGCCGAGTCGGCAGAAGTGCTCGCCGATCGGTACGGAGGCGAGGCCATCGAGCGTGTGCCTGCGGCTTTGGCTCGAGCGCGCAAGCTCGCTGGCAAGCGTGGGCTCATTATCGCGTGCGGCTCGATTTTTTTGATGGCCGAAGTCCGGGCGCGCGTGCTCGGCGTGCGCGCCGATCCTTCGATCGCGCTGTAAGACATCGCTGGCCTCGCGCGCGACAACTGGTCACGCTTGGTGGATGTCGAACTCTTCTGTGGAGCGTGCGCTGAGCGGCAAGCGGGTGGCCATCTTCGAGACGCGCTTCAAAGACGAGTTCGCCAACCTGGTGCGCAAGCAGGGGGCTGAGCCGCTGATCGGTCCGACCATGGTCGAGGCGCCGCTCACGCTCGGGCCCGAGCTCCACGCGTTCGCCGACGCGCTGCGCAAGGGGGCGGTCGACGCGCTGCTGGTGCTGACCGGCGTGGGCAATCGCAAGCTGGTCACGCTGCTCGCGCCGATCATGGACAAAGAAGAGCTGCGCGACCTGTTGGCCAAGATCGTGGTGGTCGCACGTGGACCCAAGGCCGTGAAGGCGCTGCGTGAGCTAGGCATCAAGCCGCAGGTCGTCGCAGAAGAGCCGCACACCTGGGAGACGCTGCTGGCGGGGCTCACCGCGTACATGCCGCTCGAGGGCAAACGCATCGCGCTGCAGCAGTACGGCGTCCCGCACGAGCGCCTCACACGCGCGCTCGAAGACGCGCGCGCCGAGGTGCTGCAGGTCCCGGTCTACCGCTGGCAGCTGCCCGACGACATCGCACCGCTCGAGCACGTCATCGACGAGATCTGTAAGGGTAGTGTCGACGTCATCTTGTTTACCTCGGGGCCGCAGGCGGGCGTGTTGGTCGAGGTGGCAGGGCGGCGCGGCGTGGAGGCGACCCTGCGCGCGGCGTTGACCCGGATGGCGGTCGGCTCGGTGGGGCCCAGCTGCACGGAGGCCCTGAAGAACCTCGAGCTCGAGCCCGACTTCGAGCCCGAGCACAGCAAGATGGGTCACTTGGTGCTCGAGGCGGCCCGCAAGGTCACCGAAGTTCTGGCCAGAAAGCGGGCGTGAGGCGCGGTTTGTCGGGCGCCCTAGGAAGAAGGCGGCTCCGTACGCTATAGAGAGTGCGCGATGAGCGCCTTCCTACAAGCCTGCCGCGGCGAGCCCAGCTCCCACACCCCCATCTGGTTGATGCGACAGGCGGGTCGATACCAGCCTGAATATCGCGCCATTCGCGCCAAGGTCAGCTTCGTCGAGCTGTGCAAGCGGCCCGACCTGGCCACCGAGGTCACGCTGCTGCCGGTCAGTCAGCTGGGCGTCGATGCGGCCATCCTGTTCGCCGACATCCTGCTCATCCTCGAGCCGCTCGGCATCGGCTTCGAGTTCACCAAAAACGATGGTCCACACATCGCCAAGCCCGTGCGCACGGTGGCCGACATCGATGCCGTGTCCGGCGAGATCCACGCCAAAGACTCGCTCGGCTACGTGATGCAGACGGTCAAGCAAGTGCGAGCTGGGCTGCCCAAAGAGGTGCCGTTGATCGGCTTCTCGGGCGCGCCGTTCACGCTCGCCTCGTACGCCATCGAGGGCGGGGGCTCGCGCGACTACAAAGAGACGAAGCAGCTCATGTACAGCGACGAGGGCGCCTGGAACGCGCTGATGTACAAGCTGACCAGCGCGGTCATCGACTACCTCAACGCGCAGGTCGTGGCTGGCGCCGATGCCCTGCAGGTGTTCGACAGCTGGATCGGGGCCCTCTCGCCGAGCGACTACCACCGCTACGTGCAGCCACACATGAAGCGCCTGTTTGCGGCGCTCGACCGCAGCGTGCCGCACATCCACTTCGGCACCGGTACGGCGACGCTCCTCGAGCAACAGCTCGCTGCGGGTGGCGACGTGATCGGCTTCGACTGGCGCGTGGAGCTCGGTCCCACGTGGCAAAAGCTGGGGGCCAAGGCGGTCCAGGGCAACCTCGACCCGTACTCGCTGCTCGCGCCCAGGGACGAGCTCAAGCGGCGCGCCAGCGACGTGCTCGCCTCCGCCAACGGACGGCCCGGCCACATCTTCAACCTGGGCCACGGCATCTTCCCCGAAGCCAGCGTCGATCAAGTGCGCGCGTTGGTGGACCACGTACACGAGACCAGCCAGCGTTCGACCGGAGCCTGACCTATGCGCGTGTGCGTGGTGGGCGGCGGCATCAGTGGCCTGGCAGCCGCCTACCGGCTGCAGCAGGCGGGCGCCGAGGTCGAGGTGCTCGAGGGCTCGGGCCGCGTCGGAGGCCTGATCGGCAGCGAGCAGGTCGAAGGCTCGGTGGTCGAGACCGGCGCAGACTCCATCCTCACCGAGAAGCCCGCTGCGCTGCGGCTGGCCGAAGAGCTGGGTCTACAGCGCGAGATCATCGCCACGCGCGCGACCCAACGCGGCGCGCACATCGTGCAGGCGGGCAAGCTGCAGCGCATCCCGCAGGGCTTTTCGTTGATCGCGCCCACCGATCTGTCCGCCCTCGCGCGCTCCCCTTTGCTCAGCGCGCGCGGCAAGCTGCGCGCGGTCGCCGAGCTCGCGGTACCGACGCGCGATGCCGACCGCGACGACGAGAGCCTCGAGGACTTCGTGGTGCGCAGGCTCGGCCGCGAGCTGTTCGACCGGATGGCGCAGCCGCTCGCGGGCGGCATCTACGGTGCCGACCCCAAGAAGCTGTCTCTGCGTGCGACCATGCCGCGCTTCCTCGATCTCGAGCGCAAGTACGGCTCGGTGATCCGCGGCCTGCGTGCGGCCGCCAAGACGGCTTCCGGGGCCGCGGAGGCAGCACGCGCCGGCGCACTGGCGCTGGACAACAGCGCAAAAGATGACGTGGCGGGCGCGCCGTCCCCGGCGCGCTTCAACGCGGCCGCGTCGGGCGCGCGCTACGGCCTGTTCGCCGCCTTCACCGGCGGGATGCAGACCTTCGTCGACGGGCTCGACAAGCAGCTCGTTGGGCGCGTCCACACGAGACGCATCGTGACCGGCATCGAGGGGGACGAGCGCGGCTACCGAGTCGAGGCGCAGGGCAGCGTGAGCGCGTGCGACGCAGTGGTGCTCGCGGTGCCGGCGCACGTGGCAGCCCGTGTGCTCAGTGGCTTCGATGCGGCGCTGGCCAGCGAGCTCTCCAACATCGACTACGCCTCGGCTGCCACCGTCACGCTCAGCTGGCCCCGCAGCGCGATCGCGCATCCGCTCGATGCGTTTGGTTTCGTCGTCCCCACCGTCGAGCACCGCGGGCTGATCGCGTCGACCTGGGCCAGCGTCAAGTACGAGGGCCGAGCTCCGCCCGACAAGGCATTGATCCGAGTCTTCATCGGCGGCCATCGCGGGCAGCACTTGGTCGACTACGACGACCGCGAGCTCATCGCGCTCGCACGCCGCGAGCTGCGCGACCTGATCGGAGTCTCGGCAGAGCCCGAGTGGACGAGGGTCGTCCGCTACGTGAGGGCGATGCCCCAGTACCATCTCGGCCACCTCTCTCGTGTGCGGAGGATCGAGGAGCTGGCGGGCAAGCACGTGCGGTTTGCGCTGGCGGGCAATGCGTACCGGGGAGTCGGGATCCCGGACGCCGTGCGCAGCGGAGAAGAAGCAGCGGCTCGCATTCTGGCGCGCTGATCGTCGTTCTGCTCTCACGAACACGAACACGAACACGAGAGACAAGGAGCACGTGCCCGAGTACGAACGCGTGTCCCGCGCTGGCCGGCGAAGTTAGAGAAAGCGCAAGCGGCCCCTGCTCCCCGCGAGGCTGCCGAGCGGACGTGATCGTTGACGGGCTCGTGCTCGTTGACTCTCGTGCTCGTGCTCGTTGACTCTCGTGCTCGTCCTCGTTTCGAAGGCTAGAAGGCGCGCTCCAACACCCTGAGTGCGTCTTCGTACCGCACGTCCACCGGATTCATGATCAGCGCGCCATCATCGAGCGCCGCACGCGCAATCTCGGGGAGCTGCTCGCGCTTGACCTTCCCCGTCTCGCTCAGCGTGCGTGGCAGCTTGGCGCGCGCCCAGAGCGTGTCGCGCAGCACGCGCAGCTTGGCGATCGCGGCACGTCCGCGCTCGGCCTGCGGGATCTTGGCGTACGCCTCTGCGCCCGCGAGCGGGATCAGCAGCTGGCCGATGGCTTCTTGGCGCGCTGCCAGGTTGAACTCGAGGACGTACGGCAGGAGCACGCTCATGCACACGCCGTGCGGCACGTGCGTGACGGCGCCGACGGTGTGGCCGAGCGCGTGCACCAGACCAACCATCGAGTTGGAGAACGCGATGCCGGCCATGGTGGCCGCGATGGAGAGCTCGAGCCGGCGCTCTTTGTCGCTCGGGTTGTCGAGCACCTCGATCACGTTGTTTGCGACCTTTTGGATCGCAGCCAGCGCGTAGGCGTCGCTGACCGGGTTCTTGCCGAGGCAGGTGAACGACTCGACCGCGTGGGTCATCGCATCCATCGCCGTGGCGGCCGTGAAGAATGGCGGAAGCCCGAGCGTGAGCCGAGGATCGAGCACCGCCACGTCGGGCAGCAGGTACTGCGACATGAACGGCAGCTTCACGCCGCTCTGCGCGTCTTTGATGACCGAGATGTTGGTGACCTCGGAGCCGGTGCCGCTGGTGGTGGGCAGCACGAACAGCGGCTTGAGGCGGCGCTTGAGTACGTTGGTGCCGGAGTACGCGCGCAGATCGTCGCCGCCCTCGGAGACGAGGATGTTCACCGCTTTGGCCGTGTCGATGACCGAGCCACCACCGACCGCGATCAACGAGTCGCAGCCGTGGTCGCGGTAGTAGCGCGCGATGGCTGCCACGGCGGCCGTGGACGAGTCTTGCGGCACGTCGTCGAACACCAGGTCGGCCGTGACGCCGCCGCTCTCGAGGGCAGCTTGCACCACCTCGACCAGCTTGGCGCCGCGCACGCCGCGGTCGGTGACGATCAGCGGACGAAGCGCCCCGCGTGAGGCTAGCTCGTAGGGCATGTGCTCGAGTGCGAGCGCACCCGCGACGATCTTGACGGGACAGAAGAACTCGAAATAGCGGCCGGTCATGGTCGATTAGCTCCTGGTCCTAGCGGTGGGGAAAAAGCTCTGCACCAACTCACCTGCGATGGACGTCATGAGACGCAGCCGCTCACCGAGCGGAATGTTGGGCAGGGACTTGAGCGCCAAGGCCGCGATGGGGTCGGGCAACATGACGCCCTGCACGCGGTCGAGGCAGCGCGTGAACCGCATGGAGAGTCCCACGTCGCCGTGCGAGACCATGCGGTCGTTGGCGAACGCGGTGGGCGTGCTCTCTTGAAAGCTGAGCAGCACAAACGCGTGCGCGATGTGTTTGAACACGATCTCCAGGTCGGGTCGGCCGCTCTTGTCCTCGACAGGAACGAAGCGGTCGCCCACGCGCGCCACACGCAGGGAGAGGTCCTCGCCCAGCACGGCGAAGCCGATGGTGTAGCCCTCGGGG
This sequence comes from Pseudomonadota bacterium, assembly GCA_041179425.1. Taxonomy (GTDB): domain Bacteria; phylum Myxococcota_A; class Polyangia; order Polyangiales; family DASUME01; genus DASUME01. The sequence goes on from JBEGTL010000054.1 coordinate 10,781, forward strand.
AAGCCGAGCAGCTCGCGCTGCACCACGGGGTCCTTGGCCGAGCCGGCCACCAGCAAGCGTCCGAGCACGTCGAACATCATCGCGACGTACGCGCGCTGCGTCTTGTACAAGAGCGCTGCGGCCCCGAGCCCGCGCTCCGCACTCGAAGTGGATGTCATGACCCACTAGATAGCGCGCGCCGGATAACGATGAGCATCAAAACGCCAAGCCTACGTCGCATCGTGCGACTGGCCCGGCCGGCGCCCCGTTTAGTTGATGCGCTTCGCGAAGAGCGCGTAGACGGAGTTGAAGTCCGAGAGGGTCTTCAGCTCGTCTTCGGGGACGCTGACTTTGTACTGGCGCTCGACCTCGGCGACGATCTCGATGGCCATCATGGAGTCGATGCCCAGCTCCGAGAACGGGGCGCTGTCCGGGATCTCGTCAATCTCGCTCACTTCGGCGACGATCGCGCGCAGTTTCTCTTTCAGCTCGGCACTCATGACGTTTGCTCTCCAGGCGCAGCCCTCAGGCTGCCTTCGTCAGGCCGCCCTCGACCAGGTCGAGCAGCTCGCGCACGGTCACGAGGCCCACCAGCTTCTCGTCGGGGACACGCACGCTGAGCTGACGCTCGAGCGTGCCGACCAACTCGAGCATCGCCAGGGAGTCGATGCCGAGCTCGGCAATCGCGTTGTCCTCCTGGACGAAGCTGTAGTCCTTTTCCGCGATCTCGCTGGCGAGGTCACGGAACAGGTCGATGAGGCGTTGTGGCTTCTGCATGGCTTCGTGATCTCCGATCGAGGACGCACATCGAAGGTGGCCGGTCTCTGAGTGCAGGGATTTGGTCACGAGCAGCTCGCAATACAAGATCCGTGCTCAGAGTCGCGCGATGCCTGACGTCGGCCCAGATGGGCTAGGTGTTCAGTGCCGATCGAGCTGTCCCGTCAGGTATTGGTCGCGCGTTTTGCCGCGCTGCACCTTCCCACTGGATGTCTTCGGCAGGCTCCCGAGCGTTACCGCTACGATTTCGTGGGGCGTGAGGCCGAATGCTTCGTTGATGCGTGTTGCCACGCGTCCTTGCACGTCTTGCTGGTCTTTGGACGTGCACTCGACCGCGATCACGAGCCGCTCTTCGCCGGACAGCTGTGTACTGAACGCCACGACGTTGCCCCTGCGCACACCCTCGAGTTCCGAAACGGCCCACTCCAGGTCCTGTGGGTGGAAGTTGGCTCCCCGAACGATGATGAGATCCTTGCTCCGCCCGCAGATGAACAGGTCCCCATCGGCCAGGTAGCCGAGGTCGCCCGTGTGCAGAAAGCCGTCGCCCGGGAACATCTCGGCGTTGGCCTCGGCGTTTTTGTAGTAGCCGCGTGAAACGCTGGGACCGCGCACCACGATCTCGCCCACGCGCCGCTGGGGCAGCTCCACACCGTGCTCGTCGACCACCAAGAGTTCGTGCTCCGGGAACGTGCGTCCACAGCTGACCAGCTGCAGCGGGAGAGCCACATTTTCGGCGTTTTTGTCGCCATTCGCCACGACGGGCGCGACCTCTACCGCCTCGCCGTTGCGCATGGCCACAGGGTCCACGAAGTCGACGCGTAGGGGGGTCCCGAGCTCGTGGAACGTGATGGCGAGCGTGGCCTCGGCCATGCCGTAGCTGGGCAACAGCGCGGTCTCACGCAAGCCCGCTTTCGCCAACGCCGCCACGAACTCACGCATGGTGGCCGCCTGGATGGGCTCTGCACCACAACCCGCCACGCGCAGACACGACAGATCGAGTGCGTCTACGTCTTTGGCTTTGAGGCGCTTGGTCGCCAGGGCGTACGCAAAGTTGGGGGCGTAGGTGATGGTCCCGCGATACTTGTCGATGGTCTCGAGCCAGATCCTGGGGCCGCGCGCAAAGCTCGCCGTGGGCAGGATGACGACCGGGATGTCCATCACCAAAGGGCCCAAAATGAAGCCAATTAGGCCCATGTCGTGAAACAGCGGCAGCCAGCTGACGCCCACGTCGGCGTCGTTGCGGGAGAGCCCGGCGGGCCCGAGGAACGCAGTTGTATTTGCAATCAGGTTGCGATGGCTGACCGTCACCCCCTTCGGCCGCGACGTGCTGCCCGAGGTGAACTGCAAAAAGCACAGGTCGTCGCCGTCGAGCACTGGCGGCACGAACGCGGGGGCCTGTGCCGAGGCGGGAAACAGCGCCTCGACGGTGTCGATTCGTTCGAGCGTCGTAACGCTGGTGAGCACTGGTTCGACCAGCGACAAGTTCGCCTGCATGGCGATCAGGAGTCGACTCTCACTCGCCAACGCGATGTGCCCCACCGTCTCGGCGTAGTCGCTCGAGGCTTTGAACGTGGCACGTGGAAAGATCGGAACGGGCACCGCGCCCGCGACGACGGTAGCGAGGAAGGTAAGGACGAACTCGTGCCCCTCGGCAATCACCAGCGCGACGCGGTCACCTTTTTTGATGCCCGCTTGCACCAACAGACCGGCGCGTCGCTGTGCCTCGGCTTCGAGGGCTTGATAGGGAAAATAGCGCTCCTGCCCGTCGGAGCCGACGAAGCGAAACCCGCGAGCTTCGCCTCGCGGAAGTGCGGACAGCGCCTCGACCAGCGTGCTCGGCAGTTTTCGCATGCGGCGGTGCGCTAGCATGCGTGCACAACCCACGCATCTGGCTAGCGCCGGGGCCGCTCTTCTTCGCTCGCGCGCCGAGGGCGTGCTTCGACGACTGGCTCTCGGTGCCTCCCTCGAGAACGCAACAAGGTGGACAAGAACGGGATGATTCGCGAGCGTATTCTCGAAAACGAGCGGAGTGTTTCGAGCCCCTGCGATGTTGGCTCGTCCGCCCCAGGGCGGACTTCGACGGCCGCCTTCGCGCGCGGCGCGTGCGCAGGGACACCGCACGCTGCTGGTGCTGGCGTGGCCTCCGGGGCTGAGTTACATGAGGCAGCCCTATGACACGCCGCGTGTTCGTAACCGGCATGGGGGTCGTGAGCTCGCTAGGTCTCGGCCGTCAGGCCTTCTGGACAGCTCTCGTCGAGGGGCGCTCTGGCGCTCGACCGGTGTCGTTGTTCGATACCAGCGAGCTCGGGCGCGACAAGGCCTGCGAGATTGTAGACTTTCGGCCGCGCGACCACCTGACTGCGGCCGAGGCGCGCCGTGTGGGCCGCTGCTCCGCCTTCGCCATCGCCGCGACACGTATGGCGGTGACCGACGCGGGGCTCGCCCTCCACGAGCTCAACCAGGAGCGCATGAGTGTGATCTTGGGCACGACCATGGGCGAGGTCGACGTCATCTCCGAGCTCGAGAGCGCGTGGCTGCACGGCGGCGAAGAGGCCATTCGGCGCAACAAGCTCCCGCGCTACGGCACCAGTCTGCTGCCCATCCACGTGGCGCGCGCGGTGGGCGCGCGGGGGCTCGTACAGACCCTGCCGGCGGCCTGCGCGGCCGGCAACTACGCCATCGGCTTTGCGTACGATCAGATCCGCGCGGGACGTGCCGACGTGGTGATCACCGGCGCCAGCGAGATCCTCGACAAGGTGCAGTTTGCGGGCTTCGTGCGGCTCGGCGCCATCGCGCCCGAGCGCTGTCAGCCGTTCGACAAGCAGCGTAAGGGCCTGCTGATTGGCGAGGGGGCGGCCATCTTGGTGCTCGAGTCCGAAGAGCACGCGCGACGTCGCGGGGCCAACGTGCTCGCCGAGGTCGGCGGGTACGGGCTCGCCTGCGACGCGCACCACATCACGCGTCCGCACCCCGAGGGCAAGGGCAGCATCACGGCGATGCGCGCGGCCATCGCGACCAGCGGCGTCACGCCCGAGCAGGTCGACTTCGTCAACGCCCACGGCACCGGCACGCCCGCCAACGATCAGGTCGAGGCGCTGGTGATGCGGGCCGTGTTTGGCGAACGAAGGGTCCCGATCTCGAGCATCAAGAGCATGCTCGGCCACTGTATGGGCGCAGCCAGCGCGCTCGAGGCGGTGGCCTGCGTCGAGACCACGCTCACGGGCTTGTACCCTCCCACCATCAACTACGAGGAGCCCGATCCCGACTGCGACGTGGCCATCGTGGCCAACAAAGTGTTGGCGGGGAACGCAGACATCGTGCTCAACAACTCGCTCGCTTTTGGCGGCTACGATGCGGTCGTCTGTTTTGCACGGCCGGGCATCTTGCCCGAGCCGGCGGCACGCACGGCACGCGGCAAGGGAGGGGCTTGATGCTGCCGCTCGCCATCACGGGTCTCGGCATCGTGTGTCCCTTCGGCATCGGACGCGCGCAGTTTCTGTCCGCGCTCGCCGAGCCACAGGTCGCTGCGCAGCGGGCGTTCTCGGGCGCGCACCAGGTGCTCGACGATGCACGCTTCGCGCGTGCCCGGCTGGCCGAGGTGCAAGACTTCGACGCCGCCCAATTCCTCGGCGACAAGGGCCTGCGCAACCTCGATCGCGCGACCAAGATGTTGGTGGTCGCCGCCAAGCTCGCGCTCGAAGACGCGGGGCTCAAGCGCGAGGGGCAGTTCGTCGGCATCGCGCCCGAGCGCGTGGGCATCTGCGCTGCAACGGCTTACGGCTCGCTCGACAGCATCACCGAGATCAACCGCGTGGCCGAGCTCGAGCACCCGCGTTACCTCAACCCTTCGCGCTTTCCCAACACGGTCATCAACGCAGCCGCGGGCTACGTGAGCATCTGGGAAGGGCTCGAGGGACCCAACGTCACCGTCGTCGACGGCAACTGCGGCGGAGCCGACGCCGTGCTCACCGCCGAGACACACCTCGCCTGTGACCGCGCCGATGCGCTGCTCGTCGGTGGCTTCGAGGTGCTCAACGAGCCGCTCTACCTCGCCTTCGAGAAACTCGGCGTGATCAGCGAAGGCGACGACTTCTCGTCCCCCGGTGAGGTCGCGAGTCGCGGCACGCACCTCGGCGAAGGCGCTGCTTTGATGGTGCTCGAAGACGCCGCCGTTGCGCGCGCACGCGGTGCCACGCTGCTCGGCGAGGTGATCGGCTTCGGCTCTGCGTTCGAGCCGCCCGCGTCGGCCGCGCAGCTGGTGCACGCGTCCGACAAGTCCGTCGAGCGGGCGGTGCGCGCCGCGCTGCTCGATGCCAACCTCGAGCCCAGCGCCATCGACCTGGTGCTGTGCGCGGCGAGCGGCGTCAACCGCATGGACATGGCCGAAGAAGAAGGCCTTGCGCGCGTGTTCGGGTCCGACGTCGCCACGCTCGCGACCAAGGCGCTGTGGGGCGAGACGTTCGGCGCTGCGGCTGCCTTGAGTATGGCTGCCACGCTGGCCTGGTTTGCCGGCGAAAAGCCCGCGCCCCTGCTGCGCGGCGAGCTGCTGCGTCCGGTGCGCACGGCGCTCATCATGGCGATGGGCTACTACGGCAACGTCTCGGTAGTCGTGATGAGGAAGGCGAGCGGGGCATGAGCTGGATCGACGACAAAGCCAACGTGGAGCTCGTGCGCATCCGCGATGCCAAGGCGCAGCAGGTCTACCCACTGTTCCGGCCGTTCGAGGGCGGTGGCCTGCACACGCACTATCAGGGCAAGCCGATCGTTCAGTTCAGCTCCAACGACTACCTTGGGCTGACACAACATCCGAAGGCGAAGGAGGCCGCCAAGCGTGCAGTCGACAAGTACGCGATGGGGCTGTCGAGCTCACGGCCGCAGGCCACCACGGTCGCGCACGTAGAGCTCGAAGAGCGGCTCGCAAGGTTCTTCGGCTACGAGGCCGCGCTGACGTTCACCACCGGCTACCAGGCGATGGTGGGCGCGATCATGGGCCTCGCCGATCAGGACACCGCGCTGATCCTCGACAACCTGAGTCACGCCTGCATCCTCGACGGCACGTTCATGGCAGCCGGCACGCCGCGAGGGGCCCCCGAGGTACGCTTCTTCAACCACAACTCGGCAAAGTCGCTCGAGCGCGTGCTCAAGACCAAGGAGCGCAAGAACGCGCTGGTGCTCGTCGAGGGCGTGTACTCGCTCGACGGCGACATGGGCACGCTGCCCGAGATCGTCGAGGTCTGTGAGCGCTACGAGGCAGTGCTGATCGTCGATGACGCACACGGCTCCGGCACGCTTGGCAAGCACGGGCGCGGTAGCCTCGAGCACTTCGCTCTCGAGGGCCGGGTCCCGCTGCTGATGACGGCGTTCTCCAAGGTGTTTGGCGGGATAGGAGGGCTGCTGCTCGGCTCTGCCGACGTGATCGAGCTGATCAAGAACTCGGCTCGCTCGTTCCTGTTCAGCGCCACGTTGCCGGTGCCGGTGGTGGCGGTGGTGGGCGAGATCCTGACCCTGATCGAGCAAGAAGGCCCCGCCATGATCGAGGAGCTACACGACAAGCGCGACTACATGCGCAAGTCGCTCACAGAGCTCGGCTTCAACCTCGGCAAGAGCAACACGCACATCATGCCACCGTTGTGTGGCGACGAGGCCAAGGCGCTGTTCATGCACGTCGCGCTGCTCGAGAACGGCGTGATGATGATGCCGTTGGTCTACCCGAGCGTGCGCAAGGGCGAAGAGCGGCTGCGTCTCAACGTCACGCGCGGCCACAGCAAAGAAGACATGGATCGCGCGCTCGGTCTGCTCGAGACCTACGGCAAGGCCTTTTACGTGCTCGGCGAACCGTAAGGTCGTTGCCGTCAGCTGGGTGCGGTCTCTACCGGGACCAGTCGGCAGCGGACGAACTTGTGGTGCGGCGAGCCCGTGAACGGGTCGCGGTCCATCGCGTCGGTGAGCTCGTTGATGCTGACGCCGGTGCGCTGCAGCACGCCGCTCTTGGGGTCTGGGAACTCGAGGCCAAAGCCGTTGGGGATGGCCAGGTGACCGAGGCGCATGGTGGCGTCGCGGCGGACCGGTAGCTCCACCGCACCGCGTCGCGTCTCCACCCGCACCTGGCTGCCTTCGACCAGGGCGAGGCGCTCGGCATCGCTCGGGTGGATGAACAACCCGCAGTGTGGGCCCTTGCCTTTGCGCCAGGCCGGGTCGCGCTGGACGGTGTTGGCGTTCCACGGGGTGCGCCGACCGCCGTTGAGCACGAACGGGTAGCTCGCGTCTCCATCGAGCGAGAAGGCCAGCGCGCGCTCGATCTCCCGCTGCATGGGCTCGGGCGAGAGCCGAACCTTTTTGTCTGCAAAACGAGTGTGCTGGGTGAGGTTGTGTGCGGTGTCGAGGATGCCGACCAGCGTGCCCTCGGGGTGCGCGAGCAGCTGTTCGAACACGAAGTTGCCGAGGCCGAGGCGCTTGTCGAGCCCGCGCTGCTTGGGGAACGCGCGCACCACGTCGGCGGCGCGTGTGGCCGCGAACAGCTGCGAGAAGAGCCACACGGAAGACAGCGCGGCCGACGGGAGGTGGGGCCCGACGGTCTCGTAGACCCAGAACAGCACGCGCGCGGAGATGGCGTCGAGCGTGCCACCTCGCGCCGCGGCGAGCGCGACCGTGCTGGCGAGGTAGGCCAGGGAGCCCACGCTGGTGCGCGCGCGACGTGCCAGCTTGTGCAGGAGTGCGGGGGCAGGCTCGGCAAAGCCCGCGGCCGCGGCGAGGCGCGCGTAGATCTCCGCCTCGGGGAGGGCGAGCTCGGGGCCCTTCACGACGGGCGGCCGCACCTGCGCGTGGATCTGCGGGTAGTGCTTGGGGAAGCCCGCGTACTCCCACTTCTCGTAGCCGACCGGCGTAGGCAACACGTAGTGCGCCAGGCGTGCGGTCTCGGTCATGGCAGGCTCGATGACCACCAACAGCTCGAGCTGCGAGAGCGCCTCGCGACAGCTCTGACTGTCTGCATACTGTACGGCAGGGTTGGCTCCCTCGACGATCGCGGCGCGTATGCGGGTCGGGCGGTCTGTCAGGATCTCCTCGGCCAACAGGTTGGGTGAGAACATGCCGAGGGGACCGAGCGCCTCGATGCTCTCGATGCCGGAGCCCGGCGCGCGAAACGCGTCCCTGCGCCGCGCCGGCGTGGCGGGCGAAAAAAGCCCATGAAACACCGCGCCCCCCGCGTTGCCGACGTTGCCCGTGAGCAGGAGGATGACGCGCATCAGGTACGACGTCAGTGTGGAGAACAGGCCGTGCTCGAGCCCTAGATCCATGTAGATGGTGGCCGACGGGGCGCGTGCGAAGTCAGCGGCGAGCGTGCGCAAGAGTGCCGCGGGGATCTCGCAGCGCGCGGCCATGTCGTCTACGTCGATCGCACGCAGCTGCGCCAACAACGGCTCGGTCTCGTGCACGTGACGGTCGACGAACGTCTGGTTGATGTGCCCGCCCTGTACGATGTGTGCGGCCATCCCGAGCAGTAAAAACACGTCGCTCCCTGGGCGCGGCGCGATGTGTAGATCGGCGCGCGCGGCGGTCTCGCTGCGGCGTGGGTCGACGACGACCAGCTTGCGGTCGGGTGCGTCGTGCAGCTGTTTGATGTTGTCGGACGCGTTGCGCCCGCGGTTGCTCAACGCAGGGTTGGTGCCGAGCAGCACCACGAACGACGAGTGATCGAGGTCGGCTTCGAGCCATGCCTCGGTGGGCGCGTTGAACAACCACTTGTCGACCAGCGGGTGCTGCGTCTTTTCTTGCGCGAGCGCGTTGAACCACCAGGGCGAACCGACCGCCAGCCGAAACGCCGATGCGTACGGGACGTCGAGGTGATTGCCCTGACCCCCCACACCTACCAGCGCGAACGACTGGGCCGAGTGGCGCGCGACGATGTTGCGCAGGCGCGAGCCGATCTCCTGCACGGCGACCTCCCAGCTGATCGGCTCGAACGACCCGCCCTCGCGCCTGCGCAGCGGCGTCTGCACGCGCTGGGCGTGACCGATGTAGTGGGCGATGGAAAACGCCTTGTTGCAGCTGTAGCCGTGGCTGATGGGGTTTTGGGGGTCGGCCCGCACCGCGACCACGCGGTTGTCGGCGACGTCGACCAACAGTCCACAGTTGTGGCTACAGAGCACGCAGGCGGTGGGAAGGTTCTGCTCCATCGGTGCCTCCAACGGGTGAGATGACTGACTGTGCCGGAACCGGGCGCAGTGTTCTAGGGTTCCAATGCGCCAAAACGGTAGGCCCACGGCTGCGCTCGTCTGGACACCATTACGCATGCGTATCATAATGGTTCGTATGCAAACTATCGCCACCTCCCGGGTCGACAATCGGATCAACCAGTTGATTTCCCGCATCGAGGCCCTGCCCGTGCCCCGCGCCTGGCAGCAGCGTCTGGTGACGCTGGGCGTCGGCCTGACGGTGCCCTACCTGGCCACTTCGTCGGTGCAGTTCGAGCAGGTGACCGACGCCTCGGTCACGCTGTCGCTCAAGAACCGGCGTCGCGTCCAGAACCACATGAAGTCGGTGCACGCTTCCGCCATGTTTTTGCTGGCCGAAGCAGCCACGGGCACCGTGCTCAACGCCAACTTGCCCGAAGGCAGTCGTTTCTCCACGACCCACATCGAGGTCGACTACCTGCGTCGCGCCGAGGGCGACCTCAAGGCGGTGGCCACGCTATCCAACGAGCAGCGGGCGTTGATCCGCACCACGCCCAAGGGCAAGCTGTCGGTGCCCGTGCGCATGCTCGACGAGAACGGCAACGAGCCGGCCACGTTCGTGGTGGAGTGGAGCTGGAAGCACGCCGGCAAAGCCTCCTCGCCTGTCGTGGGTTAAGCTCCGGTCGAGTTTGGAGCCGTTGGAAAAAAGACTGTATTTCTCGCTCAGCGTGGCGCAGCAAGCGTTGCGCAAACATGTCGACGAGCAGGGCCTCGCGCGCACCGGGCTCACTTCGGCCCAGATGGGCGTGCTGTTCTACGTCGCCAAGCACGACGGCTGTCTGCTCAAAGAGCTGGCCGAGGGCGTCGGAATCAAGAACGCGGCCATCACGGGTCTCGTCGCGCGCACCGAGAAGACCGGCTGTATCCGCCGCCGTGCGAGCAGCGAAGACGGAAGAGCAACGCATCTGCACCTGACGGCGAAGGGGCAGAAGAAGCTCGAGGAGATCATGAAGCTCAACGAAGAGCTGCATCGGGAGCTGAGGAAGGGGTTCTCGGAGGAGGAGATCGAGGTCGTGCTGAGATTTCTGCAGCACGTGGCTGCCATCTCGCGCTGAGCGGTCGAGGACGAACACCCGGACGACCGTGTGCCGAGTTTCAGCGCCGGTCCAAGGGCCATCGGCGCTATCCCGAACTTGCCATTTCGACCGTACCCACTCGCCGGACCGCGTCCCCGCACGGTCGCAGGCCGACGGGCGGTCAGCCCGGCAGGCACGCGGCAGGCGTTCGCCCGGAAGCCGGCGTGGTGGGTGGTCGCGGAGCCGTCGCGCAGGCACAGACTCACGCACGCTTGCCGCAAGGACACCATTGCTCCTCGTCACGCATGCGTGCCGCAAGCACACCGGTGAGCTTGGCTGCATAGCCCGCCAGAAAGGTGGATCATTCCGATCCCTTACGGGTCTAACTGATCATCCATGGGTGCCGTTTGTACGGACTATCCTCCAGGGCCGCTCGCTACTCTTGGATTGAGAGGCAATGATGCCTCGGAGTTCGTCTACAAGCTCGGAGGTGTCTGCACTGAGCGGTCCGCTGGACATCCAGCAAAAAGTCCCAGCCGGCTTCAACACGAGATCGTAGGCCTGAGGGCTGTGGTCGTCGGGAGCACACGCGGGCGTTGTTGAGTCACCAACACCCCGGTACGTGCTATCGGCCGTGTAGCTCGCCTTTCGAGCCGGGACAAAGAGAGCCTCCAGTCGGGAGCGCTGTTCCCCCGATAGCGTACCCCTGACAATCGGCTTTGTCGGAATCTGTATGATGACATATCCGTTGTCGGTAGAGATCTGCAAACGCTTTTCAGATCCAACGGAGTGCACCACGAACGACAGCCATAGATCATCAGCCTCCGATGGATGGTCGTCAGAGCAAGACACTGACACAAAAAATAACACCAGTGCCGCTGTGGAAATACATGTTTGCCGAGAATTCTTCCACCCTAGGTACCTCATTGTCAGCAGCCTCCGTCTACCACAAGGCCGCTAGATGTCACTATCTTGCAAGGAAACGTCTGATACCCCTGTGTCAGAATCACGTTACCACGAGCCACTGCACTCTGCTTCAGCGCCGTGGTCAGGCGAAAGCCGAAGAAAGCATAGCTCTCGAGAAAGAGAACCTGATACTTATTTGCGCCCTCCTTGCCGGCGCTCTCTTCGCATCCGTTCGTCCAACTTTTGTCACAGCTTCCACCGCGAGGGCAGGACGTTCCTGCGTTGTGGCCACAACCTCCGGCGCCACTGTGGCGGGCTTCGTGAAACACTGTACTGGCTCGCTCGGCCACCGTGGACGCGTAGAAGAAGCTATTTGAAAAACGATTGTAGCATTCTCCTATTTTGTTCTGAGCTCCGCGAGTCGTTGCCAGAGCTGAGCCTTCGCAAGTCGCCTGCAGTTTGCAGGTATTATTTGCAGCCCAGCACATTGCCCATTCTGTTTTGTTTACCCTAGTTGTATCGCAGGTTGGACTGTTTGTTCCAGAATAGCCCAATGCCCACAGGGCATCAAACATGCGCGCAAGCGGAAGCGATGTGTTGCACGGGTGGCTAAATCCACCAAACAGGTTCCATCCATTGAGACCGCCAGATCCCATATGAAACGACGGCCACTAATAGTCGATGAACATTTGCTGGCATTGCCATCCACCGGTTGGATCTGACATGTAATAGTCGTCGCCCTGTAACGGGTCCACGGCAGCACCGGAACAGTCCAACACCTGCGCATTCGCTTTTCCTGAGCTGAACGCGATTGCAGCCAGGAATATCAGCGAGCAAAGCCTGTGTTTCGCTACGATCGTGCTTGTGTGCATGGTAGAGCTCAAAGCTCAAGAGCGGGTGGAGCAAGCTGTCCTACGTTCTGATCGTTCTCAATCTGCAGCCTCTCGGGCTCCTTGGGCACCGAGTACTTGGAGCTGATTCCGCGTGCAGCAAGGATGGCTCCAAGGTCACTCCGATAGATCCGCGCTTCCTGTAGCTCGACCGCAAGCGCGAAGGCGATGTGCCTGTCGGCGCCTTCGAGTACTGCGCGAATCGCTGCAAGTGCCGCGCGCTCATTCCGAAGGGCGAATCGAGAAAGGGAGAACGTTGCGACCCAAGCCAGCGCGTCCTCCCCCTGATCCATGACAAAGCGAGGGTCGTTTTCGTCATAGGCAGCCGGTTGGTCCTCCGCGACGCGTCGGAGCGCATGGTCCCTGAGCACCGATGCATCTTCTTCCGTGGCGGCCAACTCGCCCACTATCGATAGGATGCGTTGACGCAATTCGAAGTCGGCCTGAGGCACCGCTGGCAATCGTTGCCGCAATAGCGCGGAGTTCTCGGCGGCTTTGCGACGAAGCATCATGAGCTTCCCTTCGTAGTCCACTTCTGCCGTGTCTAACGATTGCCCCGCCAGGATTACCGCCTCGTCGATATCAGGCGAGATCGACAACGGAAGCTTTGGCTGCGTCGCTACTGGTACGTCTCGCGCATCTCCTTTTGGCGATTCCACTCCAGACTCTACCGTGGAGAGTCCTGAGGCCGTCTGGTAGTTCCCCGCCGGCACGTCGCTTGTCGGCGAGTGAGCTGCTAAATCATCCTCCAGATGCTGTTCCACCCTACCAATCGGAGAGTCCTTCGTTTGTTGCGTAAAGCTACAGGATGCTAGGTACGGAACTACAATCATCGAAAAACATAGTTTGCAAAGTCATAGGCGTCCTTGGATATACGGCAATGTCGGTGGATGCTCGCACACGCCATTCTGCAGGTCATCTCGTGATTGATCGTCTGCATACGATTGCACGCGATTTCAAATGGGCGCAGCTCAGCCCACATCCACGTTTTTGATGAACAAAGTGGATGAAAGAGCGGGGGATCTGAGAGATCTTACGGTTACCACACCAATCAAGAGCTCCCGAACACGCCCGCATGCCCAAGATATCCTCGCCCAGCCTGGTGCGAAACCCCGAAAATGAAGCTTCATCCCCCAGCATCGAGACGTTGCGCCAGCGGACGCACGCCGCGGTGTCGAACGCGATCCGCCTGACGGAAGCGCTGCGGCGGCTGACAAGATGACGTACCGAGAAGCCGAGCGCTGCATTCGGGACGCAGCGTTCGCGATCGGACGAGCTCTGGTCGTCCTGTTTTTGGCTCTACGCGAGCGATACGTGACGGACAGGCATCGCTCGAATCATCCGGGTCGCTGGGAATGGTTCGAGCGTGTCTATCGTGTGGCGCCGCCCATCGCGCGCAACTTCACGACGGTGTTCGGCGTGGTTCGGTACTTCCGCAC
>JBEGTL010000055.1:0-23896 GCA_041179425.1 Pseudomonadota bacterium
CCCGACACGCCGTGCCCGTAAAAGATGTTGTCGCCGAGCACCAGCGCGCACGGGTCGCCCGCCACGAAGTCGCGCCCGATGAGGAAGGCCTGCGCGAGCCCGTCGGGGCTCGGCTGCACTGCGTACTGGATGTCGATGTTCCAGCGCTTGCCGTCGCCCAACAGGCGCTTGAACGGCTCTTGATCGTGCGGCGTGGTGATCACCAGCACTTCGCGCACGCCCGCCAACATCAGCGTGGTGAGCGGGTAGTAGATCATCGGCTTGTCGTAGATGGGCATGAGCTGCTTGCTCACGGCGATCGTGAGCGGGTGCAGGCGCGTGCCCGACCCGCCCGCCAGGATGATGCCCTTTTGGCCCATGTTCAGCGGCTCCCGTAGTTCTGTTCGATCCACTTGCGGTAGTCGCCCGAGCGCACTTCTTCGACCCACTGCTTGTTGTCGAGGTACCAGCGCACCGTCTTTTGCATGCCCGTCTCGAACGTCTCTTTGGGCGTCCAGTCGAGCTCACGCGACAGCTTGGACGCGTCGATCGCGTAGCGCGCGTCGTGCCCCGGCCGGTCGGTCACGTAGGTGATCAGCTTCTCGAGCTCGCTCGCGCTCGCGCCCGTCTCTTGGGCGACGATGCGGATCAGCTCGTGCACCACCTCGATGTTCTTCTTCTCGTTGTGCCCGCCGATGTTGTACGTCTCGCCGACCTTACCCTTTTGGATGACGGTCCAGATGGCCTCGCAGTGGTCGCCCACGTACAGCCAGTCGCGCACGTTTTCGCCCTTGCCGTAGACGGGCAGCGGCTTGCGATCGACGATGTTGGAGATGATCAGCGGGATGAGCTTTTCGGGGAACTGCAGCGGCCCGTAGTTGTTGCTGCAGTTGGTGACCTTGGTGTCGAGCTTGAAGGTGCGGGCGTAGGCGCGCACCAGGTGGTCGCTCGCGGCTTTGGTGGCCGAATAAGGGCTCGACGGGTCGTAGCGCGTCTCTTCGGTGAAGTAGCCGCTGTCGCCCAGCGAGCCGTACACCTCGTCGGTGCTCACGTGGTGGAACAGGCCCTGGCCGGGCAACCACGCCTCGCGACAGGCCTCGAGCAGGTTGAAGGTGCCCTCGACGTTGGCGCGCACGAACGCGCGCGGCCCCTTGATGCTGCGGTCGACGTGGCTCTCGGCCGCGAAGTGCACCACCAGCTCGGGCTTGTGTTTTGCGAAGACCGCCTGGACCGCATCGAAGTCGGCGATATCGACGCGCTCGAAGGCGTAGTTTTTCGCGTTGGCGATCGGCTCGAGGCTCTTGAGGTTGGCGGCGTACGTGAGCGCATCGACGTTGACGAAGGTGTGCTCGGGATGGCGGGGAACCAGCAGGTTCAGAAAGTTCGCCCCTATGAAGCCCGCACCGCCCGTGACCAGAATGTTCATGCTGCCTCTCCGAGGTTCTCCATACCTTCTAATGTCTCATGAGCAAAGAGGAAGTCCCGATCGATCGGCCTGTCTTTGGCGTGTAGACTGCCGGCGTGGAGCCGGGCCCGCCGAGACCTCGCGGACGGACCCGGTGCCGCGCTCGCGCGCCCCAGGGCGCCTTCTACTGTCGGGAGGAAGCATGCAGGATTCGGAGAGCGGCTCGCGCGGGGTGGATGGCGCGGGCAACGACGCACACGCCGTCACGCTCGCAAGCACGGTGGTCGTCAGCCCGCATCAGGTCTCCACGTCGCTCGGAGACGAGGCGGTGATCCTCGGCGCCGACGCGGGCCAGTACTTTGGCCTTAACGAGGTGGGCGCGCGCATCTGGGAGCTGGTGCAAGCGCCGGTGCAGGTCCGAGACCTCTGCGCGACCGTGTGCGCGGAGTACGAGGTGACGAGCGACCAGTGCGAGCGCGACGTGCTCGAGCTGCTGTCCGACCTGCGTGCGAAGGGGCTGCTCGATGTACGCGCTGAGCCGAGCGCTACGTAAGCTGCTCTCGCTCCCCACTGGCGAGCGCTCTCTTCTGCTCGAGGCCGCGCTGCTGGTGCCGCTGGTCCACGCGCTGCAGAGTGCGCTGCCGTTTCGTCGCTGGCGTGCGCTGCTCACGCCCCGGCGGCCACCCACGCACGGGCCAGCCGGTGTCTCGACACCTGCGCAAATCGCGGCCGCGGTGCTGCGCGCGCAGCGTGGCGTGCCTGGCGTGTACCGGTGTCTGCCGGCGGCCTATGCGGGACACTTGTTGCTGCACCGTCACGGCTATCCGTCGATCATCCACGTGGGCGTCGGGCGCGACCCCAAGGGCGACCTCGAGGCCCACGCCTGGGTCGAGTGCCAGGGTCAGATCTTGATTGGCGACCTGCCCGATCTGGGGCGCTTCGTGCCTCTCCCGCCGCTCAAGGTGTGATCAGTCTGTCGCACCCCATGGCTGGGCGAGTCGCCACTCCGAGCCTCGGTCGCGGCCCGACTTTGAGGCGAGGCATACCCTTCGTGCAGGTGTGCGCGCCTCCGGGCCTCACCGCGGACAGCTCGCGAGCGTGGATTGGTGCAGTCGGGCACCGCCGCAAGCAGGCCGGCACCCGAACTGTTGGCTGGAAGCCATCGCGGGGTCGACGGTACGCCGTTTGCAAAGCTTTCTGCTCGCACCGCGCGGAAGTCGCCCTTCCGTTCGCAAGCTCTGGCGGCTCGTCAATCGCCGCTCCATCTGCTAACGAGGTATTTATGGAACAGTCGAAGAAGCCTTACACCAAGCCCGCGCTCCAACTGCATGGTTCGGTCGAGGCCCTTACGGGTTTTGGCGCCAACCACGACGTGTTCGGCGGCGGCTTCCTGAGCCCCAACTGCAAGGCCAAGGCGAAAAGCCACGGCGCCGCAGACTTCGCGAGCTGAACTCCTTTCCCTGCATGACCACAACCGCGCTGCCAGGC
This sequence comes from Pseudomonadota bacterium, assembly GCA_041179425.1. Lineage (GTDB taxonomy): Bacteria > Myxococcota_A > Polyangia > Polyangiales > DASUME01 > DASUME01. Next base: position 2,873 of record JBEGTL010000055.1, read on the forward strand.
CTCGGAGACGGTCGTCTTCCCGAGCGAGACTAGCGTGACCGTGCACGCCTACAAGGTGTACGAGCTGAGTCTGCAGAGCGAGTTCCCGATCCCCGAATTGCTTCCCGACAGCACTGCGCAAGCAGGCCGGGGAGCGTTCGACGTTAGGGTCTCTTTTGGAGTGATTCCGCCCGACTGGCAGTCGCCCACCACGCTGGGCGCCGACGGGCAACAAGAGAGCTGGGCCGAGCGCCGGGCCGAGGCCAACGAGACGCTCTGTGTGTTCTCGGGAGTGGGCCGCTACCTGGTTCGCGCCGGGCACGAAGTCACGGTGGAGCCCGAGCCGGGTGTCGATGCCTCTCTGATGAGGCACCTGTTGCTCGGTCCCGTGCTCGCTCACCTGCTCTGGCAGCGAGGCGTCTTTACGCTTCACTCGAGTGTGGTCGACATCGGCGGGCACTACGCCGGGTTCGTCGGGGTGTCCGGGGAGGGCAAGTCCACCACGGCTGCGGCCCTCGAGGCCCGTGGCCACGCGCTCGTGTGTGACGACATTGCCGCGCTCACCCAGCGCGACGGCCGGTTTTGGGTCCTGCCGGCGTTCCCGCGCATCCGTCTCTACGGCGACTCGGTCGAGGGCATCGGAGACGACCCCGAGCGCTACCCGTGGGTCCACCCGCTGATCGCCAAGCGCTCCAAAGACGTGCGCCGCTTCATCTCACACGCCGTGCCGCTCGACAGGCTGTACGTGCTGGCCACGGGAGACCAGCTCGCGATCGAGCCCATGGCACCGCGCGCGGCCATCATGGAGCTCATCCGCCACACCTACTACGTGCACCAGTACGCGCCGCTGTTCGGCTTCAAGCAGCAGATGGAGCAGGCGGCCGCGGTGGTCATGAAGGTGGGCGTGTTCAAGCTGACTCGTCCCAAAGATCTCGCGCTCCTTCCAGAGTTGGTAGGATTGCTCGAAGCCGCCGCCGCGACCTGAGTCGGTTGCGGTCGAGACGAACGCGCGACCCAACGCGCAACACAACACGCGACCTAACCATTGACGCAAGCGATGGACGACACCACCAGAGCGGCGGCCATCGAAGTCGACCAGGTCACCAAGCGCTTCGTGCGTCCGCTGCCGGGCCTGAGCAAGCTGCTCCGGCGCCAGGGGCCGCACCGTCCAGACGTGGTCGAGGCGCTGCGCGGCGTGTCGCTGCGGGTGCACGCTGGAGAGATCTTCGGCCTGGTGGGTCGCAACGGACAGGGCAAGACCACCCTCATCAAGACGACCTGTGGGTTGATCGAGCCGAGCTCGGGCCACGTCCGGGTGTTTGGCCACGACACGGTCGCCGGGCTGCGCGAGGTCAAACGTCGGGTCGGACTGGTGAGCGCGGACGAGCGCAGCTTTTACTTTCGGCTCTCGGGGCGCGACAACCTGACCTTCTTTGCGCGCCTACAAGGGCTCGATGCCGCGCAGATCGCGACCCGCACGGCGGCGCTCAGCGAGACCTTCGAGCTCGCACCCGTGCTCGACCGACCTTTTCAGGAGTACTCCAGCGGCAACAAGCAGCGGCTCGCCATCGTGCGCGCGCTCTTGCCCGACCCGCCGCTGTTGTTGTTGGACGAGCCGACCCGCAGCCTCGATCCCATCTCGGCCGAGGGCCTGCGTCGCGCGCTGCTCGCGTGGGCAGGGGCGGGGCGCGACAAGACGGTGCTCATCACCACCCACAACCTGTCCGAGATCGAGCAGCTGTGTCAGCGGGTGGCGATCCTCGGTCGTGGCCGCGTCATCGAGTGCGCGAGCCTCGCCGAGCTTCGTCACAAGTACGCCCGCGGAGAGGCGGTCGAGCTTCACGTGCGCGGTGCGCTGAGCGACGGTCTGCTGGCCGAGCTACGCGCAAAGCTCGGTGAGCTCGAGGCGCGACGACTCGACGATGGTACCAGCAAGCTACGCATCGAGCGTCGCGCAGGCGACGACCGACTGCAGCGGCTGATCGAGCTGACGCTTGCCGGAGGGGGCAGTGTCGTCGGCTGTGACACGCAACACTTTGGGCTGATGCAGGTGCTGGAGAGCGTCGAGGCCAACGCGGTGCAGCGTGAGTGAGCGCTCGCCCGGCAGCATTTCTGCCCACCCCACGCGTCTCTTGCTCGCCTTCTTGGCGCGCGACTTCAAGCTGGCCACCAGCTACCGGCTCGGCTTCTTGCTGTCGATCGCGCGCTCCATCTTCCCACTCCTCATCCTGTACCTCCCGGCGCAGCTGATGGGCGACGTCGCGAGCACGCGCGAGTTCGGCGGCTTCTTGCCGTTCAGCGTGATCGGCCTCGGCACGATGAACTTCTTCATGGCCAGCTACGGCAGCTTCGCCAACTCGCTGCGCAGCGAGCAGACGATGGGCACGCTCGAGGCCTTGCTGATGTCGCCCATCTCCGTGCCCAGCCTGGTGCTCGCGTCGGCGAGCTTCGGGTTTTGTAGCTCGCTCGCCAACGCGGTGCTGTTCATCGGCGGCGGGGCGCTGCTGTACGGGATTGCCCTGCCGGGCAGCTTCTTGCTGGCGTTCGTGATCGTGGCGGTGACCACCGTGGTGTTCATCAGCCTGGGCGTGTTTGCGGCCAGCTTTGCCATGGTCTTCAAGCGCGGCGACCCGTTTGGCCCGCTGCTGTCGGCCACGTTTTTTTTGCTGGGCGGCATCATCTACCCGCCCAAGATCTTGCCCACATGGCTCGCCTCCGTGTCGCAGCTGCTGCCGGTGACCCACGGCGTCGAGGCACTGCGCGAGGTACTGCTCAAGGGACAAGCTTTTGATACAGTGAGTCACCACGTCTGGGTGCTGGTCGCCTACGCCGTCGTGCTGGTGCCGCTGAGCCTGCTGGCCTTCGTGCGCGCGGTGCGACGCGCGACGCGCGATGGAACCTTGCTGCAGTTCTGAGAAATGACCGGCGCACGAAACCTCGGCGTCGACGCGAGGCCTCTTGTACACTCGCACCTCGTGCAGCCGCTGATCGACAGCCTCTTCTCGCTTCTCCTCACCACGCCCGAGCGTGGTCTTCTCCCGCTGGCGCGCCGAGAGATCGCAGAGAGCGGGGCCGACACCTGGCAACGCGCGCTCGCGGCGCTGGCCCCGCACAAGGTCTTTCCGTTGCTCTCGTACCGGCTGCAAGAGCACGGCCTGTTCGACGGTGTGCCGCTCGACTCGTTGCGCGCGCTACGCGACCTGCACGACGAGGTGCGCGCGCGCAATGCGCTGTTCTTCCTCACGCTCGCCCGCATCTTGCGCATGCTGTCCACGCGCGGCGAGACGGTGCTGTTGTTCAAGGGCATCCTGTTCGCCGACTCTTACTATCCCGACTTCTCGACGCGACCCATGAGCGACATCGACCTGTTGGCCGTGCGCGGCCGCGACGAGGTGTTGTTCACCACCCTGGGCGAGGCCGGCTTTCGACCCAGCCTGCACCACTCGGTGCAGGAGCACAGCATCACCTTCATGAATCGTGACGGTGTGTTTTGCGATGCGCACCGCACGCTGCCCATCTTCGACAGCTTGCCTTGGCACAAGGTGTGGCGAGAGACCGAGCTCAAGCGGGTGCGCGGCGTGCCGGTCCTCGCGCTCGAGCCCAACGCGATGGTCGCGCACCTGGTCTTGCACATGCACGGCCACGCGCCCGATCTCGGCTTCGTGTTGTTGTGGATCGTCGACCTCGCGTTCGTGCTGCGCCGGTTCGAGGCCGAGCTCGACTTCCAACGTGTGCGCAAGCTGCTCGGCAGCGACAGTGCATGGGCGCTCTTGTTGCGCATGGCGCGTCTACTCGACAGCGCGGGTGAGCCGGTGGCGCCCGTGCTCTTGCACGCCGCGCGTCTTCTGCCTCCGCTGACGGTGGGCAGCGCGCTCCGTCAGCGCCGCATCACGCCTTGGGGCTTGCCGAGTGCACTCGGCTGGGCGCGTCTCGCTGCCCATCAGCTGGGCCTGCACCGCTCCGAGCGCCCGCTCCCGCGCCTGCCCGACCTCGTGCTCTGGCCCTACGACGAGCTCGCCGAGCGCGTCGCCCCGCCTCTCGCTCGCGTGTCGTTTTTTCGCTCGCACGCGGACAAGCCGCGCGCTTCGACGCCCTGACGCTACGTGCGACATCGCACCTGCTTACTCGCGCTCTTGGTGTCGTGCCTGTTGCTGGGCGCATCGAGCGCGCGCGCCGACTCCTACGAGTGGGAGCGCATGCAGCGTGTGCTGCAGAGAGAGGGCCTCGAGCAGGCCGAGCAGCCCGAAGGCAAACGCATCGCGTGGATCCGCGTCGTGCGCGACGAGGTGTTCGTCGAAGACGAGATCTGGCCCACCTGGCTCAACTGGTTTCATGCCACCACGCGCGAGGCAGTGGTGCGGCGCGAGCTGTTGTTTCAAGCGGATGCGCCGTACGTCGAGGCGCGTGTCGAAGAGAGCATGCGCAACCTGCGCGGCATGACCATCTTTGCGCTGGTCCGCATCGTGGCCGTCAAGGTGCCCGAGCCGGGCGCGGTGGGCGTGGTGGTGCACACGCGCGACCTGTGGAGCCTGCGCGCGGAGACCGCCTTCGACGGCTCCACCATCGTCGACCAGTTCGTGGGGCGGCTGGTCGAGCGCAACTTTCTCGGTCGCAACACGGCGCTCGCCGTCGATGTGACGTGGACACCCAACAACTATCGGCTCGGTCAGGAGTACATCGCGCGTCGCGTGCTCGCCAGCACGGTGCAGCTGCAAGAAGCAGTGGGCGTGGTGATGAACAAAAACCAAAACCGCGCGGAAGGCAGCACCTGGGAAACGACGCTGGGCCAGCCCTTCTACAACTTGCGTCAGCGCTTCTCGTGGAAGGGGTCGTTTTCGTACGCCACGCTGGTGCGGCGCCGGATGGCCAAGCTCGAGATCTTACCGTTTCCCAGCAGACGGACCGATCTAGACGGACCGCACACCCAACAGGTGTACCGCAGCCGCGTGGGGCTCGGCAGCCTGATGGGCTACCTCCGGCTTGGCGAGCGCTTCAAGCAGACGTGGGGCCTCGGCTGGGATGCGCGCAGCGGCAGGTACAGCGTCAACGCGGAGACCATGCTCGAGCCTGCGCAACGCGAGGCCTTCTTCGCGGCGGTCTTGCCGAGAGATCGCAGAGAGATTGGTCCTCTGTTTACGTACGAGATCTTGATCCCGCAGTTTCAGAAGTTCGTGAACTTGGCGAGCTACGGCGTGACCGAGAACGTGCGCATCGGGCCCTACGCGGGCCTGACTGCGCGCGCGCCGCTGCGTGCCTTTGGATCGGACACCAACTCGTGGGTGTTCTCGACCAGCGTGGGGTACATCCTCGTTCCCGCGGGCTGGTTGATGGAAGCCAACGTGGTGGGACGCACGCGCTACGAAAAAGGCCAGCTCGCCGACCAACGCTTCGAGGCGCTGGTGCGCGGAGCGACGCCCGTGCTGTTCGACTGGTTGCGTCTGGTCGCGCGCGTGACGCTCGACGCGCGTCGCAACGACACGGCCAAGACGTACGTCACGTTGGGTGCGAGCAATGGCTTGCGCGGCTACGAGAGCCAAGCCTTCGCCGGCAGCGGCGCCAGCCGCGTGTTGGCCAACCTCGAGCTGCGTACGATGCCCATCAAGTGGCAAGCGGTGCAGGTGGGCGGCGTGATCTTCTACGACACGGGCAGCGTGTACACCAAGGTCGACTCGCTGCGTTTGCACCACGCCGTCGGGATTGGCCTCCGCGTGTTGTTGCCGCAGCTGAATCGCACGCCGTTCTCGATCGACGGCGCGCGCTGGACCGACCCCGCGTACCACTCGGCGTACCCGATCATCCCCACCATCAAAGATGGTCAGGTGGTCCCGCTCACCGCCGTCGAAGACCCACCGTAGCGAGCCCGCGCCGAGCAAGCCTATCTCCACGCGCGCTCACATCCGCGGTTCGACACTTTGACGTGGATGGACAGTCCAGAAGGGTCGTCAGAGCGGAATCATCCAGGAAGTCAGGCCCGATCATCGTCTCGGTCTGCCCACATCGCGCTACGCAGCCAGCAGCACGACTCACCTCCGACGAGCTCTCGTCGCCGTCGACGGACAATCAGATGGCGCGAATGGGTCTACTACGCCTGTCATCGTCGACCTTACGCAATCCGTCTGTTAGAGCACTGAGGTCCGTGCGGTGACTAGCGCGCGCGGAACTCGGGTCGCCTACGAGTGCGTGTCACGCGCCCGCCATGACGAGTCGTTCCCCAAACAAACGAGACACAGAACGAAGCAGACGCTTTTCGTCGCTGCGCGAGGCTGACCGTATTTGCCTCGCATCTGCACCGACCACTGCGTTTGTTGCATCAGGAGACTAGATGTCTAAAACAAACGCCTTTGCTTGGGCCGGACTCGCCCTCTTTACGACTGCTTTTTCCGCGTGCGCCGATGTGTCGACGACGGAGAACAGCGAGAGCAGCGATAGCAGCGACGCCGTCACGACGAGCTTTCTCGAAGTCGGGGCCAGCGGTGCGCTGACAGGCATGTACCACTGGGATGCGCCCAACGGGCCGCGGCTCGTCGATGCCGCCGGCAGCTGGGCCGGACGCTCGCAAGATGTTGCTCTTGCTTTCGCGCCTCGCAACAACTGGGACGAGCTGCACAACCTCGGTTGGCAGCTGCCGGCCTGGAGTGCGTGGATCAACGCGCGCGCAGGGCGACAGCTCGTGTACGCCGTGCCCATGCTGCCCGGTCCCGACAATCGTTCGGGCCCCGACGGTCAGCCCGGCACGGCAGACGACGTCTCGCTCGCCGCATGCGGCGCGGGCGCGTACGACAGCCACTGGCGCGCAGTGGGTCAACAGCTGGTGGGCGCGGGCCTCGAAGACGCCATCGTTCGCATCGGCTGGGAGTTTGATGGCGACTGGTTTTCGTGGAGTGCGCGGGGTCGTCCCGCCGAGTACGCCAGCTGCTTCCGACACGTGGTAGACGCGATGCGCGGGCTCCCCGGACAGGCCCTGCAGTTCGAGTGGAGCTCGAGCGACGACATCGCGTTCATGAATTCGAGCGACCTCGAAGCAGCGTGGCCAGGCGACAACTACGTCGACGTGATCGGCGTCAACGCGTACGACGTATCGTGGGTCCCCAATAGCTATCCCATCCCGAGTGGCTGCGATCAGAGCTGCTTGTCGTCGCGACGCACGGTCGCCTGGAACGACATGATGCGCGGCGTGTACCAGATGCGCGACCGCGCAAAGGCGCGCAACAAGGTGTTGTCCATCCCCGAGTGGGGCCTGTGGCAGCGCGCAGACGGCCACGGTGGTGGTGACAACGCCGACTACATCCAGCGCATGTACTCGTTCGTCAAAGACGCGGACAACCGCGTGCTCTACCAGATGTACTTCGACATCGACTACGTCGACGGCGGTCATCAGATCTCCGACGTGTCGGGCTCGGGCCTCAGCGGCTCGGCGGGACACGGCTATCAGACGGTGTTTCCGGTCGCGGCCGCCAAGTACAAGGCGCTGTTTGGTCAGGGAACCAGCACGCCCGCGCCGAGCACGCCGGTGGTGACGCCTGCGCCGACGCCCGCACCGACGCCGCCCGTAGTGACGCCGACGCCTGCGCCGACGACCCCAGTGGTGACGCCGACTCCTGCGCCCGCACCGACGACGCCTGTCGTCATGCCGACGCCTGCGCCCGCGCCGACGACGCCTGTCGTCACGCCGACGCCGGCACCCACGCCCGCACCGACGCCCGTGGTGACGCCGACGCCTGCGCCGACGACCCCGGTCGTCACGCCAGCGCTGACGCAGCCGACCACCCCTGCGCCGACTCCCAAGCCCACGCTGACGCAGGACCAGATGAAGTCGCTGCTGTCGTGGCTGCGCAAGTACCTGAAGGCCTGAGCCTTACTCGATCGCGCGCTGCAGGTGCTCTTTGCCGCCGTAGCGCAGCAAAATGTTCTTGCCGTCTACGAGGAGGGGAAGGGGACGGATCTCGGTTTCTCGGTTTTGGCCCGTTTTGCTGTTGTCGCAATGGGCCAAAACCGAGAAACCGAGATCCGTCCCTTACTGCGTAGGCCTGCGAGGATGGGCCTACTTGATCGCGTGCTGCAGGTGCTCTTTGCCGTCGTAGCGCAGCAAAGTGTTCTTGCCGTCTACGATGGTGTGGATCTCGATGGGGCGCTTCCACACGCGCTGTAACGAGGTGAGCACCTCGCGCGCGTAGTCGATCTTGAGGTCGACGCCCTGGTGGTCGTGGCGCAGCAAGAGCTCGCCACGATTTTCGTGGTTGCTGTCGACGACCTCGATGAAGGGCTGTCCTGCGTTGGTCAGCTGGAACAGCATCTTTTCCTTCACCTCTTTGAACTTGCGCGTCTCGATCTCCCAGCGGTCGCGCTTGTCGTTGTAGCCGAAGGTGTAGAGCTTTTGCGACGCGACGAACTCCTCGGTGAGGTACTCGTCGATGAAGGTGACGTCGTTGTAGTTGCGGCGGACCTCGAAGATCTTCTCGAGACCTTGGTTGGTGCGCCGGTTCCACTCGCGACGCTGCGCGAGGTCGTCGCACTCGTCCCACTCTTTGCCGAACATGCCGCGGTCCCAGCGCTCGTAGACGTGGCGGTAGAGCTCGACGCCGAGCTTGTACGGGTTGAGCTGGCCGGGCGACGTGGCGAGCACGCCTGCGCAGCGGTCGGCGTAGTCGATGATCTCCGAGGCGTCGCACACCTTCTCGGTCATCAGGCGCGAGTGCCAGTAGGTGGCCCAGCCCTCGTTCATGATCTTGGTCTGCATCTGCGGCAGGAAGTAGTAGGCCTCCTCGCGGATGATCTGCAGGACGTCGCGCTCCCAGCGCTCGAGCGGAGCGTTGTCGATCAAGAAGCCCATCACGTCGCGCTCGGGCGACTCGGGATTTTTGTGCGCCTTACTCTTTTCGTCGGCCAGCTTCTTGCGCTGCTTCTGCACGAACTCGTTGGGGTTGATGTACGACTCCATGTAGTCGCGATCGACGCGCAAGAGCGGCAGCTCTTCGCTGTCGTCTGCAGAGAAGCTGGCGAACGGGTCGTCGAGCCGCGTCTTCTCTTTGTCCTGTCGTTTGCGATCGTCCTTGGGCTGGAAGGGCTTGCGCGCGTCGATCAGGTTCTCGAGGCTGAGGCAGGTGTCGATGAACTCTTCGACCTTGTCGATGCCCACACGGCCGGCCCAGCGGCGCACCACGGCGCCGTGGTTGGCCATGGTATCGATCCACTTGCGCAGCGGCTCGCCGGTGCGCGGGTCGACGCCCTGGTTGGTGGTCGCGAAGGTGTAGTTGTTCTTGAAGAAATCGACGTGGCCATAGACGTGGCTCATCACCAACTTCTGATCGACCATACTGTTGCCCTCGAGCAGGTACGCGATCGAGGGGGTGTTGTTGATGACCATCTCGTAGATGCGCGAGAGGCCGTATTCGGCGCTCTTGCTCAGCTGCTCGTACTCCATGCCGAAGCGCCAGTGCGGGTAGCGCACCGGGAAGCCGCCGTAGCTGGCGACCTCGTTCATCTGCCGGTAGTCGAGCACCTCGAACAAAGTGGGAAAGAAGTCGAGCCCGTAGTCCTTGGCGAAGCTCTCGATCGTGCGCTGCGCCTCGCGGAGGTCGCTGTTGGGGGCGGTATTCTGCACGAATTTAGGCATTACTTTCCCTTCCCCAAGAAGTCGCGGATGGAGCCCACGATGCCGTCGCGATCGCGGATCTCGCTCGTGATGATGCGCTCGTCGCTCTTGAGGTGCTCGCGCAGGTCTTTGATGAACTGACCCGAGCCGTACGGACTCTCGACCTGGCCGTAACAGAATACGTTGGAGACAGGCAGCAGCTTTTGTTTGAGCAGCTGCACGCAGGAGAGCGTGTCGTCGACACTCCAGTTGTCGCCGTCGGAGAAGTGGAATGGGTAGATGTTCCACTCGGCGGCCGGGTAGTCGGCCTCGATGATGTCGGTGCACAGCTTGTAGGCCGAGCTGATCATGGTGCCGCCGCTCTCACGCGTGCGGAAAAACGTGTCTCTATCGACCTCGCGCGCGACGGCGTCGTGGATGATGAAGCGCGTCTCGATGCCCTTGTATTGACGGCTGAGCCAGGCGTCGATCCAGAAGCTCTCGATGCGGACGATCTCTTTTTGTTCGTCGCCCATCGAGCCGGACACGTCCATCATGTAGATGATGACTGCGTTGGCGACCGGCTCGGTCTCGGTCTTCCACGAGCGGAAACGCATGTCGTCGCGCACCGGCACCACGACCGGGCGCTTGGCGTTGTACGTCCCCATCGAGATCTGACGCTTGAGCGCCTCGCGGTACGTGCGCCGGAAGTGTCGCAGCGAGTTGGGGCCGACCCTGCGCACACCGACGTAGCGGTCGCGCTGGTTGACGATGCGGCTCTTGCCCTTGTCTTCGATGTTGGGGAGAGCCAGCTCTTCACCGAGGATGTCGGCGAGCTCGTCGAGGCTGACCTCGACTTCGAGCGCGTGGTCGCCGGGAGACTCGCCTGCTTGTTTGCCCTGTCCCGGCTGCGGCTGTCCCTGGCTCAGCGGATCGCCGGAGTCTCCCTCGCCCTGACCCACACCGCCCTGCTGCTTGTCGCCATAACGAAAGCGCGGGATGTCGATCTGCGGGATGGGGATCGAGACGACATCTTTTCCTTGTCGCCCGAGAAGCTCGCCCTGCGAGATGTACTTGCGCAGGTTCTGCCGAATTTTCCCGCGCACGATGTGGCGAAAGCGCCCGTGATCTTGGTCGATCTTGAGGGACATGTAGTTTGAGTGTACCTGCTTGCCGAAGGCGCACACGGGACAAAACAGAGCGCCCTGTTTTTGGGCCTCGTTCCGTGGGCTTGGTGCGAAGCTGCGCGGGCCGCGAGCGACGTGTGATCGCGCAGGGCGCTAGCTCACACGGGCGTGGTGGCGCGCCGGAAAGCGGGCGGCCTCCGGCTCGACATGGTTGTGTCTCGAGACCCACGCGCCCGTGCTCGGGCTCGCGTTCTCTGGGTCACCCTCAATCGGTACGGGTCGCCGTCCACGTGCCGTCGCACACGGTGCCGTTGGCATCGCTGACGATCCAGGTGCCGTCTTGGAAGCTCCCGGTGGTCTCGTCGAAGGTGGCGTCGAAGGGGCTCTCGAACGGCGTGGTCGTGCCGAGGATGTTGGTGTAGCTGGCGTTGGTGAGCTTGCCCTTCAGTGGGCGCCCGCACGTGAGGGTGGCCGTGATGGTGGCGTCGAGCTTGAAGAAGGCGATCTGCTCGCTGTGGAGGGTGCCGCCGGTGAGCTCGAACGCGGAAGGCTTGCCGGTGGGTGTGAGTCTGAACGTGAAGCTGCCGCTGACCTGGTTGCCACCGAAACCGAACGCCCAAGGTGGCGTGGTGACAGGCGGCTGTTTGCAGACGTAGCTGCCCTCGTAGTTGCCCGGCCGGCAGTTGTCGTTGCGGTTGTCGTCACCATGGTCCGTTGCGTCGTCCTCCGCGTCCGCATCTTTGCGCGGCTTGGATGGGCCCCCGTCGAGGTTGCCGGTGCCGGGCGGATCGTCGTCCTTGTCGCCGGGGGCCTGGCGGTCGGTGGTGTCGGGGTTGTCGTCGCTCGACGAGTCGTCGTCGTCGGGGCTGAGCGAGACGTCGCCGGAGCCCGTGGTCTCCAGGGAGCAGCTGGCGAGCAGACCCAGCGTGCTGAGCAGTAGGCTCAGCGACCAGATCATGGCTGCACAGCTTGACGCCTTCATGGCTCTCCCCGAGCACGCGGTAACCAGCGTGCCCTGATTGTGATTCGAGGCGGGCGCGAGCGCGCTGGCCGCAGCGGTTTCTCAATGGCCAGGACGGGACGGAGTCATTGACCCACAACGTGAGTAACCTGGACCGGACCCGTCGCCGGCATGTGGCGTTGGCCGGCACTGCGAGCTGGATTGCATTAGAGTCCAGTCGTCATGAACCAAGCTACCCGAGCCGGGCCCCGCCTGGAAAAAGTGCGCTACGCGCGCACCCGCGTCACCGTCGTGAAGGGGCCCGACAGCGGCCGCTCCGTCGAGGCGGCCGGCCGGTTGCTCACGGTAGGCACCTCCCCGGAGAGCGATCTGGTGCTGACCGACGACACGGTCTCGCGTCGACACTGCGAGATCGAGCTGTCCGAGGTCGGCTTCCGAGTGCGCGACGCCGGCTCCACCAACGGGGTTCGTGTCGGCGCGTTGCGCGTGTACGACGGTTCGTTCGAGGGACAGGTCGAGCTCTCGCTCGGCGAGACCGTCCTCTCGATTACACCCCTGGCCGAAACCGAGGACCGCGAGCAGACCGCGTCGCCACGCTTCGGCGATCTGCTGGGTGGCTCACGCAAGATGCGGCAGCTGTTTGCCGATCTCGAGCGACTTGCGCCCTCTGCGCTCAGTGTGCTCATCGAGGGTGAGACGGGCGCTGGCAAGGACGTGGTCGCCGAGTCCATTCACCGTGCGAGTCCGCGTGGTGAGGGTCCGTACGTCGTGTTCGACTGCAGCGCGGTCGCGCCCACGCTGATCGAGAGCGAGCTGTTCGGTCACGAGCGCGGCGCGTTTACCGGTGCCACCAACGCGCGGGCGGGGGTGTTCGAAGAAGCAGACGGGGGCACGCTGTTCCTCGACGAGATCGGTGAGCTGCCCAAAGAGCTCCAGCCCAAGCTGCTGCGCGTGCTCGAGCGGCGCGAGCTCAAGCGGCTCGGCGGACGCGGCACGCTGTCGGTCGACGTGCGTGTGCTGGCCGCGACCAATCGCAACCTGGCCGGCGAGGTGGCGCGAGGTAACTTCCGCCAAGACCTCTACTACCGTATCGCAGCGGCCAAGGTGTCGGTGCCTCCGCTGCGCGAGCGGCTCGAAGACATCCCCATGCTGGTCGAGCGCTTCTTGACGCTGGACAAACACGCGTTGTCGCTGCGCGCGGTGCCCGAACAAGTATGGGAGATGTTCCAGGCGCACCGCTGGCCCGGCAACGTACGCGAGCTGCGCAATGCGGTGCAGCGTCTGGTCATCGCGCCCGAGCTGTCCCTGCACATGACCGACGAAGGTGTGCCGGGCGAGCTGAACGACACGCGTGCGATGCGCACCGGTGACGACGCGCCACAAGCCATCGAGCCCCTGCGGGTGGCGCGCCGCGACGCGGCCGAGAACTTCGAGCGCCAGTACCTCGAGTCGGTGCTGAAGCGCACCGGAGGCAATGTCACGAGGGCGGCTGCGCTGGCCGAGGTTTCGCGGCAGATGATTCAGAAGCTGATGCGCAAACACGACATCACTTGACGGGTCCGTCTTCGTGTTGTCGGCGCGGCGGAGAACCGAGTAGGAGGACGAGTACGTCAAACGAGGACGAGGACGTCAAACGAGGACGCCGACGTCCACGGCTACATGCACGAGGACGTTGACGCGCACGCGCACGCGCACGGCTACGCTGGGCTCATCACGGCGCGCGACCGTCATCGTGCTGCCGAGGAGCCCTTCGCGCGAACACGGACGCGCTGCAGCGCTGTTCACGGGATGCGCAGCGGTCAGCTCATCGTCGCCGTGCGCGTGCGCGTCAACGTCCTCGTGACACGTCCACGTCAACGTCCTCGTCTACGTCCTCGCACTTACTGCAGGTCGAACGCGATCAGGGCAATACGGCCGTGCGACACCTGCGGGTGCCCGAGAGCGTTGGTGTACTCCAAGCTCGGCTCTACGTACGACAGGATGAGCCTCTGCCCGCACCTCTGCGCCAGATCGGGCTGCTCGATCGCGTACCTCGCCGGGATCCCTTCTGGGCTGTTCGGGATCTTGAGCGTGGTCTGTTCTGTCCACGGTCCCTGCGGTGCACTGGCTGCGCGCACCAGCACCGAGCCATTGCCTCTTCCGTCGTCGGCGCGCGCGGCCGCGATCAGCAGCCACTTGCCGAGGTAGGCGTTGAAGGAGAGCGACATGACGTCGTCTCCTCCCTCGAAGACATCGCTCGCGGCAGCGAGGTCGCGTGTCCAGGCTCCGGGTCCGCCCGCGCTGCTTTGGTAGGCCTCGTAGCTCGACTTGGTGGCAGCTCCTGCCGCGGGCGCTCGTGCCAGGGAGCACGGCCGGAAGGGCGTCATGTACAGCTCGGGTTTGCAGGCGAGCGCGTACACTGTGCCCGCGCGCTCGTAGGCCGAGGTGCGCGTCCGCTGTCGTTGCCTGCTTCGCGGCTCGGGTCGATGGCGGCATCACGCGCCTGACCGGCGTCGTTGAAACGACTCGGGTCGCACGCCCAGAGCGCGCACACCGCGAACGCGAACGCGAGACGAGACGGTGCGTTCACCAGCGCCCCCACGCGGTCAGGCTCGCACTTTGTGCGTCAGCGAATGCGCCGAGCGACAGCTGCACCGACTCGCGAGAGGCCGAGCGTCGCAGCGCGCTGATGAGCGTGACGGTGGCCGCACCGAGGAACACGCCTCCTACGATGGCGCTCACGTTGACCGTGCGGAACAGGAGCTTGCCGCGTTTGCGGTCGGCGTCAGAACAGCCATCGGCGTCGTCGCACTCCTTGACCATGTGTTGGCCGCGTAGCCCGGCCGCCAGGGCGAGGGTGAACGAGGCAACCGCCGCGGCACCCAACGTGTACGTGGCGATGCGCAGCCGGCGCGCGCGGGGATCGTTCGCACCACGGCTGTCTCCTGCCGCACTGTCAGGTTTGCTGGGGTCCGCGCTTCTTTCGCGCGTGCGTGAAGACGAACGGACGCCGGCAGTCATGGTCTTTTCTAGCGGCCTGAGTGTGCCTCGTGCGAGGCGACTCTTTTCTCCGTCGCGAACGGACAGCGTCTGTTCGTCAGGAGCGTAACCGTCGGCCTCGAAACGAACCTTGTACACGCCCGGGTCGAGCGGCTGCGCGTGGCCATCGACGTGGTTGGCGATCAACCTCCCGTTGACGATCACACGGGCCTCGAGCAAGTCGCGGCCCGTGTCGTCCGAGACGGCAAACACGACGGTCGGCAGCGTGGCATCGAGCTCGGCAAGCCAGGTGGTGCAGTCGGTGCTGACCAGACGCGGGCACTCGCGCTGCGCGCACACCAGTAGCTTGTCGCGGGCAGTCAGGTAGCGGCCCTCGAGACGATCGACCTGCGCTCGCTCGTGCGCGTTGATGCAGGCGTCCGCGTCGGCTCTGGCGACCTCGGCGCCCGCGACCCCGAGCAGGCAAGCGAGGGTGGGCCCGAGCATGCAGACCAGCAGGAGATGCAGGCCTCGGCGTGCGGGGGTGCAAGCGCGCGCTGCCTCCGCATGCGAGCGCACACGGACAAGGGCACCTACCCACGAGCTTTGGGCGACGAGGAGACACGGACGCATGGCTGGGCAGTCTACTCGCCGCAACGTGCGATGCCTCCCCAACGCGCGAGGCCGGGTTCTACGGAACGCCCTGTGCCTTGACGTTCGAACAGGCTCGGCCATACCGTCACGGGTTGCCGCGCAGGACATCCTCGATCAAGGCGCAAGGCCCCTCGCCGGACTCGGCCCTGAGCGATCGCTACGAGATTCTCGGAGAGATCGCCTCGGGGGGCATGGCGTCGGTACTGTACGGACGGCTCAAGGGCCCGGCCGGCTTTGCGCGCGCGGTCGCCATCAAGCGCCTTCATCCACACATCGCGCGCGAGCCCGACTTCGTCTCCATGTTCATCGACGAGGCGCGCATTTGCGCACGCCTCTCGCACGTCAACATCGTCCCCACCCTCGATGTGATCGAAGTCCCGTCCGAGCTCTGTCTGGTGATGGAGTACGTGCACGGTGCGTCCCTCGATGTGCTCGTCGATCTCGCGCGTGAGCGTGCCAAGCCGATCCCCGTGCGCATCGCGATCGCGTTGTTGTCCGGCGTGCTGCACGGCCTGCACGCCGCGCACGAGTCGCGCGGCGACCACGGCGAGCCACTGTCCGTCGTTCATCGAGATGTATCCCCACAGAACGTGCTGGTGGGGGAGGACGGCGTCGCGCGCGTGCTCGACTTCGGCATCGCCAAGGCTGCGGGCAAGCTTCGCACCACGCCCAGCGGCGAGGTGAAGGGCAAGCTTGCATACATGGCTCCCGAGCAATTTCGCGGTGGGCCCGTCGATCGTCGCGTCGATGTGTACGGCGCAGCGACGGTGCTCTGGGAGGTACTGGTCGGTCGCCCGCTGTTCGAGGGAGAGAACGAGTCGGCAGTGGTGTACCGAGTCCTCAACGACGAGCACGTACCGCCGAGCCGCGAGCGCGACGATATACCCGCTGAGCTCGAGGCCATCGTGCTCAAGGGGCTCTCGCGTGATGCCAGCGAGCGGTTTGCGAGCGCGCGCGAGATGGCGAACGCCCTCGAGCGGACCGTGGGGGGCGCGAGCCAGTCCGAAGTCAGCGAGTGGGTGCGCGAGGTCGCGGGCGATTTGCTCGATGCGCGCGCCGACGAGCTGCGCCGGCTCCAGCAAGGCAGCCAGCCGGCGCCGGGGTCGGGCTCGATGCGCGCGCTCGGGGCGCGGGCCGACGGGACGCGCAAGGTCCCCCCCTCGTTGCCTCCGGCGCCGCTGCACCGACCGGCGACCAGGCGCACGCTGAGCCTTCGTGGGCTCAGCCTCTCGCTGCTCGCCCTCGGGGTCACCGCCGCGATCGTCCTCTACGTAGCCACGCGCGAGGGCGCTGTCTCGCACCAGCGTGGCGGTGCTTCCGAGGTGCTCGAGCCCTCCGCGCCCGCGGCCGATCCGCCCGCCGTGCACCCAGTCTCGCCGGCGGCCGATCCGCCCGCCGTGCGCACCGTCCCTCCGGCGGCCGAACCTCCACGCCAGCAAGCGGAGCAGCCAGCTGCTAGCGAGACGGCGCCAGACGCAGCCGTCCCGTCGCCGACCCAGGTTGCGGCACCACCGGTACCCGCCAAGGCCGTGCTCCGTGAGACGAAGCGGCGCGAAGCGGTGCGACCCAACGATGCGGTCAAGGCCGTGCCCGACCGTGCACAGTGCTCGCCTCCTTACTGGTGGAGCGCCGATGGCGTGAAGCACTACAAGCGGGAGTGTCTGTAAGCACTCGGCGCTGACGACGAGCGGGACGGCCGCGGCGCACGAGCCGTAACGTCGTCCGTAGACCTTACTGTTTCTGTCCGCTGCGCAGCGTGAAACGGCGCGCCCACACCGGCTCGGGCAGCGCGCTCACCCGCTCACGAAAAGCGGCAAAGCGCGCAGGATTCATCGCTGGCCCGAGGAACGAGATGGTCTGCAGGATGCGCACGAGATGTTCGTCATCGATCGGCGTCGCGTCGATGAACTCGGTCGTCGTGGACAGGACGACGCCAGACACTGCCGACAGCTGGAGGAGTGGGCCCTCGGTCGCGCGCAGCCGACGAGGAGCAGCTTCGTGCATCACCGCGACCAGCGCATCCATGAACGGCGTCGAAGCAAACTCGCAGGTCACCACCGCGAGCGAACCATCCGGGACGAGCACGCGCGCGACCTCTAGCGCGGAGAGCTCCGCGTCGAGGAAGTGTAACGCGTCGGAGATCACCACGAGCTCCGCGCTCGCCGCCGGCACAGGCAACGCTTCGGCCTGCGCGTGCAGGGCTTGCACAGACAACCCTTGTTCGTGTGCGGCCGTGCCCAGGCGCTCCAGCATCTCGAGCGCGGGCTCGACGGCCGTGACGGCGAGGCCACGCGCTGCGAGGGGCAGGGCGACGTGACCGATGCCAGCTCCCACATCGAGCACGCGTGCGTCGCTCGCGCCCGCCAGCAACGCGAGCGCGTCGAGGAGTGCCGCGGGGTAAGGAGGCCGCGCGTCGTACGCCGCGGCCATTCGGTTGAAGACCCAGGCGCGGGAGTCGCTTAGCTGAATCTTGCGTCGACCGAGACCCATCGCGTGCGCTCTCGGCACGACGGTAACTGCTGCGACCCGGCGCCGCAACCGAGTGCTGCAACCTGCGGTTGGCAGCCAGCGAAGCCGCGCGTGTACAGGCGCCGTTTGTCCGCGAATTGCGTACGAATGCGCGGTCGTCGTCGCTCGGCCCGGAGCTTGCTGTGGGGGAACTCCATGGCGCCAACAAAGCCGACCCAACGTCTGTCGAGCGTGGCTGTTGCCCTCACCAGGGACCAGCGCGGTGGGGTCTCGACCGAATACCTGATCCTGACCGGGATCGGGCTCGTCGTGGCCGTGGGCCTGGGCGTCCTCGGCGCAGCGCTGGTCCCTGCGTACGGCTCGACGTTGCAGACCCTGTACGCAGACAGTCCGTAGACCTGCTCGCTAGAGACCACTCGCCGAGGGAACCGTCATGACAGAGCCGTCAATCTATTCTCTGCTGCTCACCGCTCTGCTCACGGCGGTCGCTGCGGCCTGGGATCTCCGAACCGGGGAGATCCCAAACCGCTTGGTCGCGATTGGCGGTGCGGCGTGTGTCTCGGCCGCGGTGGCAGCAGGCGTGCTCGCGGGCGGGTGGGCAATCCTCGGCACACTGCTGAGTATGGTCCTCGGCGCCGTGCTCGTGTCCGTGGTGCCGCTGATCTTGTTTCGCGCTGGAGGTATCGGCGGCGGCGACGTGAAGCTGCTCGCTGTGGTCGGGCTCGTCCTCGGACCGTACCTGGGGCTGCAAGCTGAGCTCTACGCATTCGTCGTGGCCATGCTGTACGCGCCGGCGCGGCTGATCTGGGACGGCAGGTTCATCCACGCGGTCAAGACCATCGGAGTGCTCACCATCAGGCCGTTCCTCCCCAAACATCGGAGACCGGACCCGGTGCCTCTCGAGGAGCTGACCGCTCTCCGCTTCGGTCCCGCGATCTTCGTGGGAACGCTGCTGACCACCGTGCCCCACCTGGCAGGCCTTCGATGACGAAGGAGGCGCGGAAGAAGAGTGCTCTTCGCGACAAGCGCGGCGTGGTGTACGTCGAGACACTCGTTGCGTTCGTACCGGTCTTCACGCTCTTCCTCGCCACCCTGCAGCTCGCGGATCTGAGTGCTGCAAACCTGATCGTCAGGCATGCCTCGACGGTCGCCGCGCGTGCCGCGGCGGTCGTGCTCCCTGACGACGGCGTGTTCTACGGCGATCGTGACAATCAGACACTGCACACCTTCACGGGCCTTCGTCAGACAGACATCGAGCAAGCCGCCAACCTGATCCTGCGCGCAAATCCGCGGCTGGACGCGGCTGCAGCCAATGTCAGCTTGGACAAGCCGACCTACCGACGCCGCGACGACCTGACTGCGACGGTGCGCGCGACGTATCGTTGTCTGCTTCCTCTGTTTTGTCCGCAGATCGTGATGACGGGCGAGAGCAAGCTCGTCTACCAGGGCGCGGAGTTCGTCTACGAGGCAACCACGCTCGGCGACTTCGGGTCTCGCCCCAACCGGCCGCCCGATGGTCAGCCGGTCAGCGACGCGCCCCCGCAGCAGACGCCAAACACGCCGCCGAACGCGAACACGCCGCCGAACCCGAACACTCCACCGAGTGCGACGCCGAACAGTCCGCAGCAGCCAACGAACACGCCTCCTGCCGTGGCGACGGGTCCGAACCCGGCGGGACCATCGGTAGGCACAGGCACGCCTCGTGATCCGAGCGATCCGAGCGATCCGAGCAATCCCGCCTCGCGACCTGGTGACGGGACGACGGGTCCGACACCGCCGATTGTTGCAGACAACGGCCGGCCGCCGAGCGGGGACCTGACAGGAAACCCGACCAGCAGTCGAGCTCCGGTCGACCTGACGAAGCCCTCGCCGGTGGACGTGGGGGCAGGGTCGCCGCGCGGACCACCGATGGGCCAGCCTGGACCGATCACGGTCGGGCCTGGAAGCCAGCCCGCGTGCACGGGAATGGGTTGCACGATCCCGGGGCAGTGCTTCGCCGCGGGGACGCTGGTCCACACGTCGCAGGGGGACCGGCCCATCGAGTCGTTGGTGGCAGGAGACCTCGTCTGGTCGCGCAGCGACGTGACAGGAGAGCTCGCGCTCAAGCCGATCACGAGAACCTTCGTGAACCCCGATGCGACCGTGCTCCCGCTGGAGCTAGCGGGGCGCGACCACAACGAGAGCATCGTCTCGACGCCGAGTCACCCGTTCTGGGTCGAGGGGGAGGGCTGGAAACACGCGGAAGCCCTCGGCGAGACCGCACTACTTTGGTCGCCCGAAGGAAGTCTTACCGGTCACGCCGGCGCAGCGTGGCCTGCGCGGACCAAAGGCGCCACGACGGCAGTTCGCGTGAGCCCATCGACTGCGAGGAGCAGGTGGAGAATGTCGCGGGGGGCGTGGCGGACACGTTGCGGTTCACCGCCGTGCCTTCGATCGTCTGGGAGCCGGCCATGAACGGCAACTTCGCGATGCACGTCTGGACATGGGCGAAGGGGCGACCCCGTCTGTTCGAACCTACCCAGCAGGGGATCGCCATCGCGGACAAAGGTCGGCGGCCCACGGTGACACCGAGCGATGGGGCGACGGCGATGGCCGAGTTTTACTTCGACTGCGATCAGAGCTGGCACGACCACTGCCAAAAAGACGCGCTCTGGGCCGCCAACTGGACCGCGCGGATCCGTCGTTTTCGCTCACCCGTCGAAGAGTTTCGGACGATCGGTCTGAACACGGTCGAGGACTTCCTGAGTACGCTCCAACAGTCGGTCGGAGATCACGCCGAAGAGTTCGTGGGTGACGCGATCAACGAGCTCACGGGCGTGTCGGCCGACAACGCGGTCGCACGATGGGTAGGTGCGCGCATCGAGAGCATCCCCTTGGTCCACGCGATCTCCGAGCGGATCGACCACGTGGTCGGAGACTTGCGAGACGCTTCGGGCATCGACGCGCTGATCGATCCACGTCGCTACAGCGACCGGGAGAAGATTCACTAATGTCTCCAAACAATCGTTGTGGTCGCACGCTGCGAGGGCGGCACAGTGGGGCAGCGCTGGTCGAGGGCCTGGTGGTGTCGGTGCTCATCACCATCTTCCTCGGCGGCACGTGGTTCTTCCACGAGCTGAACGCTCGCAAGGGCGAGACGCTGCGCCTTGCCAGGTATCAGGCCTGGGCTGCCACGCGCCCCGAGTGCAGTGGGTCCACCGTACACGGGCGAGGCACGCAGACCGCGCAGGTCCCGGTGACCATGCGGATGGGGGGCATGCAGCCAGCGAGCCTGCCCGTGACCTCGGCCACGGACATGGCGTGCA